>JAIPDC010000105.1 GCA_021737865.1 Rhodoferax sp. | reverse complement strand
CTTGTTCTCGAAGAAAGCGCCCCGCATTTTTATCTCGTCGCGGGCGGTCAGCAATTGGGCGATATCGCGCTCGGCGTCAAGGATGCTTTTGCGTTGCACTTCGGTGGGGTGCGCCGTCAGCACCGGTGATACGTAGCTTTGCGCCAGGGTTGCGGCTATCGCTTTGGGCGCAATGCCAGCCCAGCGCAGGCGGGACATGGCAACGTCCAGGCTGCCCTCCTGGGTGTCACCGGCGCGCTCATGGATGGCGCGGCGGCGGATGTGGTGGCGGTCTTCAGCCAGATTGGCCAGGTGGCTGAAGTAGGTAAAGGCGCGAATCACGCTGACCGTCTGGTCGCCGGTCAGACTCTTGAGCAGCTTCTTCAGGGCCCGGTCGGCCTCATGGTCGGCATCCCGGCGAAACGCCACCGACAGCGTGCGGATTTTTTCGATCAGTTCAAAGGCCGCGGCGCCCTCCTGTTCGCGGATTTCGTCGCCCAAAATGCGGCCCAGCAGCCGGATGTCTTCAACCAGGGGGCGTTCATTGTCTTTTGCGCGCTTGGCGGGGGCTGGGGCGGATAAGTGTTTCATGGTGCCCATGCTAGCATTGCCCACTCTCAATTGATTACAAACAGGTTACGCCTGCTAGGCTATGGTTGCACACACATTTACGATCGCTACCCGCGAAAGCCGTCTGGCTCTTTGGCAGGCCGAGCATGTCAAGGCATTGCTCGAACAGATGGGCCACACAGTCACCTTGCTGGGCATGACCACGCGCGGCGACCAGATTCTGGACCGCTCTCTCAGCAAGGTCGGCGGCAAGGGATTGTTCGTCAAGGAACTTGAGGTGGCGCTCGAAGAAGGCCACGCCGATCTCGCGGTGCATTCTCTGAAAGACGTGCCCATGGAGTTGCCCGAGGGCTTCACCCTGGCCTGCGTGATGGAACGTGAAGACCCGCGCGACGCCTGGGTATCGAGTCGCTACGGCAAGCTTGAAGACCTGCCACAGGGTGCTGTCGTGGGCACGTCTAGCTTGCGGCGCATGGCGCTTTTGCGGGCCTTGCGCCCGGACTTGAAAATTGAGCCCTTGCGCGGCAACCTGGATACCCGTTTGAAGAAGCTTGACGATGGCCAATACGACGGCATTGTTCTGGCTGCTGCCGGGCTGAAGCGCTTGGGGCTGGAGTCCCGTATTCGCGCCGTTTTTGAGCCAGAGCAGATGTTGCCGGCTGCCGGACAGGGGGCGTTGGGCATTGAGATTCGCGCCGACCGTGCCGATGTGGCGCAGGTTCTGCAGTCTTTGCTGCATCCTTCCACCTGGCTGGCTGTTTGCGCCGAGCGTGCGGTCAGCCGTGTGATGGGTGGCAGTTGCTCGATGCCGCTGGCCGCCTATGCCACGCTCGAGGGTGACGAGCTCAGCATTCGCGCAACCTGGGGCGATCCGGAAGGCGTCTTGCCATTGGTGCATGCGCAAACCAGGGCTGTGGTCCAGGACGCAGCATCTGCCACGCTGCTGGGTGAGCGGGTCGCCCGTGAACTGCAGGCCAGCGTGCAAGGGCAGGCCGGCGCGCCGGGTTGATCGCATGCGCGTTCTCGTCACCCGTCCCCAGAATGAAGCCAGCAAGTGGGTCGATGCGCTGGTGGATGCTGGTTACGATGCGCAGGCCTTGCCGCTGATCGGGGTGTTGCCGGCACCCGACCCGTCAGCACTGGTGGCGGCCTGGCAGCGTTTGAACACCTTTGACGCGGTGATGTTTGTCAGTGGCAACGCAGTCGATCACTTTTTTGCATTGAAACCGGCTACAGCCCCCGAATTCAATGCGCACAATGCTACAAAAATAAGAGCATTTGTGACCGGCCCCGGCAGCTTTTCGGCCTTGAAGCGGGCGCGGGTCGAGTCCGATTGCATCGACATGCCGGATCGCGAAGCAGGTCAGTTTGACTCTGAGTCACTGTGGCAGGTGGTCGCGCACCGGGTACAGCCGGGGTACCGTGTGTTGATCGTGCGCGGCGCTGGCATTGCGGGCGCAGTGGGGGGCCATGCCGCCGTGCCGACAGAAGGGGTTGGACGCGACTGGTTTGCCGACCAGGTCCGCTCGGCCGGGGGTGTTGTTGAATTTGTGGTTTCTTACCAGCGATGCCCGCCCCCGCTGTTGGCACATGAGCGCGAGATGGCCTGCCAGGCAGGGATGGATGGTTCGGTTTGGTTGTTTAGCAGTTCGGAGGCTATTGGAAACCTGGTGGCGGCTTGCCCTGAGCAGAATTGGTCGCAGGCCAAAGCGGTGGTGACGCACGGTCGGATCGCCCAAGCCGCCCGCGAGGCCGGGTTTTCTGTGGTTTGCGAGTCACGCCCCACACTGGCCGCCCTGATGGCATCGATAGAATCCCTGGGATGAACACAGAGGCTAGCGTTTCAGAGATTCAGGTGCCGCTCCAGCCGCGAGGAGGCTGGGCTTTGCGCCTGCAGTGGGGTATCGCTGCAGTAGCGCTGATGGGGCTGCTGTTGAGTGGTCTGTTGTGGCAGAAGTTGTCTGCCATGCAGGAGCAGCTGGCGCGCCAAAGCGCCGACTCCGGGGCGCAGGCCACCGAAGCGCGGGCCAGCGCCCGCCAGGCGCATGAGCTTGCGATGGAGACCGCCGCCAAGTTGGCCGTGACCGAGGCGCGGCTCAGCGAGGTCTCCCTGCAGCGCACCCAGTTGGAAGAATTGATGCAAAGCCTGTCGCGCTCACGCGATGAAAACCTGGTGGTTGACATTGAAGCAGCGGTGCGACTGGCCCAGCAGCAGGCGCAGTTGACGGGCAGCGTGGAGCCTTTGTTGGCAGCGCTCAAAAGTGCAGAAGTGCGGGTTGCCCGCGCCGCGCAACCGCGACTGACCCCGTTGCAGCGTGCCATTGCCCGCGACGTGGCCCGTATCAAGGCAACCGCCCAGGCGGACACGCCGGCCTTGTTGGTCAAGCTCGATGAACTGGTGTTGCTGGCAGATGATTTGCCGGTTGCGAATGCCGTCGCCACACCGCGCATTGGAGATGCCTACAAGCGAAAGCCCGAGGAGGCCATGACTACCTGGTGGGTGCGCCTGGGCCTGCTGGTGCAGGAAGAGGTGCGCAGCCTGGTGCGGGTGAGCCGCATCGAATATCCCGATGCAGCCCTGCTGTCGCCGGAGCAGGCGTTTTTTCTGCGCGAAAACCTGAAGCTTAAATTGCTCAATGCCCGACTCGGATTGTTGTCGCGCCAGATTGATTCGGTGCGTGCCGATCTGGCGTCTGCCTCCGTGGCCATGGGGCGCTACTTTGATGCGTCCTCGCGCAAGACCCAGACTGCTGTTGCCTTGTTGCAGCAGGTGCGTGGCCAGATGAAGGCACTTGAATTACCCCGCGTTGACGACACACTGGCCGCCCTTGCAACGGCTGCCGCGGGGCGTTAGCCATGCGAGCAGCTTTGTGGTTTGCGGCTCTGTTTGCGATTGCGGTCGCAAGCGCCCTGTTTGCCGGTAATAACCCGGGCACGGTGACGTTGTTCTGGTCGCCACACCGCGTCGATTTGTCACTGAATCTGTTCCTGATGGTATTGGCAGGGAGTTTTTTGACTCTGCACCTCGCCATGCGGGCACTGTCGGCCCTGGTGAGCATTCCCGAGCAGGCCCGTCGCTGGCGCCTGTTGCAAAAGGAGCGCGCGATCCATACGGCCCTGCTGGATTCGTTGTCGCATCTGGTGGCGGGTCGGTTCATTCGCGCACGCAAGACCGCCGATATGGTTATCTCGCTCGAGGAATCGGTAGAGCGCAGCGGCGAGCAATTGGCGTACAGCGGGCGTCTGCGAACACTGACGCATTTGATTGCGGCCGAAAGTGCGCATGCACTGCAGGACCGGGCGTTGCGCGATACCCATTTTGAAAAGGCGCTGGAAGAGGCGTCGGGTCGGGATGCGCAGGAGGCCCGTGAGGGCGTTCAATTGCGCCGTGCGCGTTGGGCGCTGGATGACCGGGATGCACCTGCTGCCATGCAATGGCTCGATGAGTTGCCCTCCGGTGCGTCGCGTCGGACCGTGGCGCTGCGTATGCGTTTCAGGGCGGCCCGCCAGGCTGGGGAACCCCGGATGGCGTTGGAGTCGTCGCGTTTGCTGACCAAGCACCGGGCGTTTTCGGAGGCCGCTGGAAAGAGCATTGCCAGGGGCCTGGCGATCGAGTTGGTACGCGCTGCCCATGACACCGTTCAACTCCGGCGTGTGTGGGATATTTTGGAGCGTGCAGAGCAGGAAATCCCCGAAGTGGCTTGCGAGGCGGCAGAGCGCTTGCTGTTGTTGGGCGGTGATGTGGCGGTTTCACGCCAGTGGGTGTTGCCGGTGTGGGAGTCGATGGCGCGTGACCACGAAGCGCTGAGCCTCACCCAGCGCATACGACTGGCCAGAGTGCTGGAGCAGGGTTTCGGGCTTTCCGGTGAGTCCCACGATGCGGTGTGGCTTGCACGCATTGAGTCGGCACAAATGGGCAATCCGCGCGATGCTGTATTGCAATACCTGGCCGGAATGGTTTGTATGCACCTCAATTTGTGGGGCAAGGCGCAGCAGTTGCTCAAACAGTCTCTTTTAACGTTGAACCACTCTGAATTGGCCCGCGATACGTGGCTTGCGCTGGCCAATATGGCCGAGCTGCGCCAAGACGGGCAAGCTGCGGCCGCGGCCTACCGCGAGGCTGCAAAAAGGTGACCTTTTCCTGATTCGGGGCTATTATGTGGCCATGGCTACACTCACCGAACACATCATCAAGCTGACCGATCACAGGGACCGCGAACACCTGGAGTTGACCCTCTCAAAGGCCCTGATCGACCTGTTGCGCATCGACCGGGTGGTCATTGCCCGGGTGGTGAGCGAAGAGGGTGTCAAACGGTGGCTTGAGGCGGCCTCTCTTGACGTGCGCGGCGGCGGCAAGGTGGTGGATCTGCTGCGGGTTGACTTTCAGACATTGAGCAAGTTAGGCGATGAGCGTTACCGCTTGCAGTGTCTGCAAAGTCGAAGTCTGGCCGAACACGCCTGGGCTGGCGAGGAGGGCCCGCGCATCAGCTACGTTCCCTTGTTTTCCGACTCGGCCGCAGACGATGAGGGCGTGATAGAGGTTCATTCGGGATCATCGCTGACGGTGGGGCAACTGCAAGTCATCGAAGACATGGTGCACGTGTTTCGCAATATGTACAGCTTGTTGGCCTACAGTGACCGAGACGCTCTGACCGGTTTGCTTAATCGAAAGTCACTCGACGACACGTTCTACAGCGCCGTGCTGGAAGAGATGGATCACGGGCTCGAGGGTGCGGTCAATGCGCTGCAGGCCGATGTGTTGCCGGTGTCGGAGCGCCGCCACCGGGTGCCGCCAAATTATTGGTTGGGGACCGTGAGCGTGGATAACTTTAACCTCATCAGCGACAAGAGTGGCCACCTGATTGCCGAAGAAGTGTTGCTGCTGGTGGCTCGCATCATGAACAACACCTTTCGCACCTATGACCGTATATACCGGTTGGGTGGCGAGCAGTTTGCGGTGTTGATGCATTGCCCCGACGAAGCCTTGGTGCTGGCCGCGTTTGAGCGTTTTCGTGCCAACATGGAGAAGTTCAATTTTCCCCAAGTGGGTCGGGTCACCGCTTGCGGGGGCTTTACCCGCGTGACGGCAGAAGACTCTCCGAGCACCACTCTGGAGCGCTCCGAGCGGGCCGTCGACTATGCCCAGCGTAATGGGCGTAACCAGGTTTATAGCTATGACGATCTGGTGCGAAAAGGTTTTTTTGATGACTCAATCAAGGTCGGCGCCGTCGATTTGTTCTGATCGTTAAACCCAAATTTTCCATTAGCCCCCGTCGGGTGGATGATGGGTGGCGAATTTGACCGGCAAATCGAACTGCGTGGCCTCATCCCAAAGCCCCTTCATCCACTGTCTGTGCTGCATGGCCATTGCCAAATTCAATATCGGCTTTCGACCCTCGGTAGTCGTATAAGCCGGCTTGGCAAATAGCTTGTAGCGAAGCGTCTGCAGAGTGTGCTGAATGGGAGTGGATACACCACCTTTGCTCACTGCCGACTTGAGCAAAACCTGCCTGAACAGACTCATCAAGTTGTACGCCAGCATCACCGTGTTCAGTGCCGCCTCGGTAGCCCAGAAGTCCTTCATATTGAAGCTGTCGGCCGCAAAGTCGTACTTGAGCTCTTTGATTCTGTTCTCACAATTGGCCCGCCCCCGGTAGGTGCGCCACACCGTCTCAGCAGGCAAGTCCATGTCGCTGACCAATGCGCTAAAGCGATAGCGTCCAATCACCGGGTCATCGGCAAATAGATTCAAGGTCTTGCCCTTGGGGCTGTTGCGCTGGTCTATGTGCTGGCGAATGCCCGTGACCCACCGCGGCGTCGACCAACTGTCGGCCTGGTAGCGAAATCGTGTGAGCTCAATGCCTGGCACCACCTTGGCGTTGTCATCCACAAGGCCCCACCAGCCCTTGCCCTCAAGGCTGGCATCTACCAGTGCCCTTTGCAGTGGCTGTGTCTGGCGCAGGGCAATAACGTAGTGCTGCTTCTGTTCTTCCAAGTGGGTAAGAAATGCGTTGTCGCTAAAGCCACTGTCACCGCGCAACAGGGCAATATGCTTGTTGCCCAGGCGCTGTCGGGTGTTGGCCAAGAAGCCTTGCACGTTGTTGGCTGAGCTGGTGTTGCCCGGGCGCAGCCATAAATTTGCCACCATGCGCGTCTCCGACACAAAGGCCATGAGCGGGTGGTGACTTGATCGCCCCCGCTTAGTCGGGTTGTAGCCTCGTGCAGCGCCTTCTTGCTGGCCGTAGCGGGTCATGACCGTGGAGTCCACATCCAGGGTGATGCCATCTATGGCGATTTGGTCAAACATCCAGCCGTAGAGTCTGTCCATCACCGCCTCATTGGATTGCTGCGTGAATCGGCGAAACAGTCGCATGACGGCCTTGAAGTTGGCCATGCGCTTGATGCCGAAGATGCGTTTGAGCACTGGGTCGTGGCGGGTGACTTCGCCATGCTCGAAGCGGTTGGCACCGCACCATACCGAGAGCATGAATTGGGTAATGAGTTGCTCGGGCGAGTAGCCGCGGTTGCTGCCGGGTTGGGGCAAGCCCGATTGGGATAACGCAGCATCAAACCCCAGGTGATCGAGCATGCGCTTCATGAGGCCCATACCGCCCCAAGCGGTGATTTCTTTGTCCGTAAAACGCAGTTCAAAGTTCATGGCAACCCCGCACTGAAATCGCGATCAACTACTTTACCCAAAAATCCGCCAATTCTTCAACAAAATCAATCACTTGCGCTAATGGCTTCCATTTGACATTGGGGCTAATGGAAAATTTGGGTTAAACGGTAATAAAAAAGGGGCCAGCTGGCCCCTTTTTTTATGGATTGCCCGCATCTGCGGGCAAGTCCGTTTACGCCGCAGGAGGCTGTTCAAACGGGAGCGTCATGTTGCGCAGGTCGCGACGGGTTTCCACCAGTACCAGCGGCCCTGTGTCCATGGCTACCGGGGCCGGTCGCTCGCGGGGCACATGGATCGGCTTGGGTTCGCCGGCAATGGCCGCCTGAATGGCTGCGATCTTCTGGGGGTCGGAGTTGACCCACTGCAGACCGGAGCCCTGTGCCACGTTCAGCAACGCATCGATTGGCAATTCAAAAGATGTCACCTTTGGCATCCCTGTGCCGGCTGCAGCAACGGCCGTCGCAACCACCGCAGCAGCGGGTGCTGGAGCGCTGGCAACGGGCTCTATCACCCGCGGCTCGGGCGCTGGCATTGCTGTGGCTGGCACGGGCTCGGCGGCGTCGGTCTGGGGCGCCATCGACTGTGCGGGGATGCGCAGATCAGGGCGCTCCTCACGTTCGCCGCGAGGGCCGCGTTCACGTCCGTAGCGTTCACGGCTCCGCTTTTCACGGGGTTCGCCGCTGTCGCTGCGTGGAGCCGATGTGGAGCCGTTGTCATCTGAAGGCGCTTGCTGGTCGGCGGGTGCCTGGCTGGTCACGCGTTCGCCGTCTGCATTGCGCGCCTCACCGTCGGGGCGCGGTCCGCGGCCACCGCGTCCACCGCGCCCGCCGCGTCCTTCACGCGGCTCGCGTGGTTCGCGTGCTTGGGCTTCAGTGCTTCGGCCATCGGCGCCACCGACTGCTGGCGCGCCTTCTGCACCGCCTTCTGCGCGCGGTTCGCCGCGTTCGCCACTTTCATTGCGCTCGCCACCACGGCCAGAGCGGTTGCCACGTTCCGGGCGTGGTCCACGGTCAGGGCGTTGCTCCTGACGGGTGGGGTCCATTGCGGCAGCGTTCGCGCCTGGCAAGTTGGCATCCGCCAGCATGGGTTTGCCTTCGGCGTCAAAGCGCTCGCGTTGTGCACCGCCCTGGCGGTCGCCTCCATTGCCGCCACGTCCGCCGCGTCCACCGCGTCCACGTCCTTCGCCACGCGGGCCCCGGCCTTCGCCACGACCTTCGGGCCGGCCTTCACCCGGTTTGCCGCCGGTGCGGCTTGCGTCCCGGCCGCGGCCATCACGCCCTTCGGGCGGCTTTGGCGTAGCGGGAGTTTGCACGGGCTTGGCCGGTGCGGGGGTATCTCCACCAAACAGGCTCTTGATCCAGCCAAAGAATCCCTTTTCGGCAGGTACTGGTGGCTTGGCGTGGGCCGCCGGTGTGCCATGGTGCGACGCTGTATGCGCTACGGGGGACGGTGCAGGCGCCACAGGTCGTGGTGCCGCCTGGGGCGCGGGCGCATCCGGCAGGACACCCTTGATGATGGGCGTCTGCTTGTTGGTGGGCTCTTGGGAGCGGCGGGTCACGCCGGTGGGGTCTTCGATTTCGTCGGCCAGTTTGTAGCTGGCGTCGATGTTGTCCAGGCGCGGGTCGTCGTGCTTGAGACGCTCGAGACGGTAGTTGGGCGTTTCCAGTGTCTTGTTGGGCACCAGCAGCACATTGATGCGCTGCTTGAGCTCAATCTTGGCGATCTCGGAGCGCTTTTCGTTCAGCAGGAAGGACGCCACATCCACAGGCACCTGGCACAGCACCGAGGCTGTACTGTCCTTGAGCGACTCTTCCTGGATGATGCGCAGGATCTGCAAAGCGCTGGATTCCGTATCGCGAATGTGGCCGGAACCGCCGCAACGCGGGCAGGGGATGGACGCACCTTCGCTGAGTGCCGGACGCAGCCGCTGGCGGCTCATTTCCATCAGGCCGAACTTGCTGATGGTGCCGAACTGCACACGCGCACGGTCCTGACGCAGCGCGTCGCGCAGGCGGTTTTCCACTTCGCGACGGTTGCGGGACTCTTCCATGTCGATAAAGTCGATCACGATCAGGCCGCCCAAGTCGCGCAGACGCATCTGGCGAGCCACTTCGTCGGCGGCTTCCAGGTTGGTGCGGGTCGCGGTCTCTTCGATGTCGCCGCCCTTGATGGCGCGGGCCGAGTTCACGTCCACCGAAACCAGCGCTTCGGTATGGTCGATCACGATGGCGCCGCCGGAGGGCAGTTGCACGGTGCGGGCATAGGCCGACTCGATCTGGTGTTCGATCTGGAAGCGGCTGAACAATGGCGCATCGTCCCGGTAGCGCTTCACGCGTGCGGCGTGCTCGGGCATCACGTGGGCCATGAACTGCTGGGCTTGTTCGTACACGTCGTCGGTGTCGATCAGGATGTCGCCAATGTCGTGGTTGAAGTAGTCACGGATGGCGCGGATCACCAACGAGGACTCTTGGTAAATCAGGTAGGCACCCTTGCCGCCCTTGGCTGCGCCGTCGATTGCCGTCCAGAGCTTGAGCAGGTAGTTCAGGTCCCACTGCAGCTCAGGCGCACTGCGCCCGATGCCGGCGGTGCGGGCAATGATGGACATACCGTTGGGGTATTCCAGCTGGTCCAGAGCCTCTTTGAGCTCGGCCCGGTCTTCGCCTTCAATGCGCCGGCTGACGCCACCACCGCGGGGGTTGTTGGGCATCAGCACAACATAGCGGCCGGCCAGCGAGACGAATGTGGTCAGGGCTGCGCCCTTGTTGCCGCGTTCTTCTTTTTCGACCTGCACCAGCAGTTCCTGGCCTTCGCGGATGGCGTCCTGAATGCGTGCCTGATTGGCTGATACGCCCTCCTTGAAGTACATCCGGGAGATTTCTTTGAAGGGCAGAAAACCGTGACGGTCTTCGCCGTAGTCGACAAAGCAGGCTTCCAGCGAAGGCTCGACACGTGTGACGATTGCCTTGTAGATGTTGCCCTTGCGCTGTTCGCGCCCTTCGATTTCGATTTCGTAGTCGAGGAGTTTTTGTCCGTCGACAATGGCCAGGCGGCGTTCTTCAGCCTGCGTGGCGTTGATAAGCATCCGTTTCATGGAGTGCGTCCTTCATCAGTGTTACATGCCCTGTATGGGCAATTGATGCCTGAACTGACGAACCGATTGATGTGGAATTGCCGGAGAACTTCGACTCAAAAGAGGTGTCGAAGCGTAGGCGCGTGGATGGGGACGAGGGGATGCGTTTGCGAAGTTGCTACCAATTGCATAGCTGACTGCGCCCGTTTTACGGGGGCTGTAGGCTGATTTGTGCCAAATAACGGCGCGAAAACGCTCCGCAGGCACAGGTTAATCAGACACAACAGCACAAACATCTCGTTTCATTCCGTTCACAGACGAGGAGTCTGCAAACTGTGGGTATTCCGTATCAGTATTTCGATTTGTCAGCTTGACCGTGTTGTCTGCAGACCATCACAAGCATTTGGCGTGTGATTTGTCGGCATGAAAACCCGGCGGCATCGACCTTCCAGCGCGACTGTGTATGGCGTGTGGACTAAACTCCAGACAAATCAACCACTTACAGCGCATCGCTAGTGAAACACATTATAGGGGCCAATCCAAGCGCCCTGCCACCCCAAGTAAAAGCCCTGATCATCGATGTGGATGAGGCCGGGCAGCGTCTGGATAACTACCTGATGCGCCAGCTCAAGGGGGTTCCCAAGACACACATCTACCGCATCATCCGAAGCGGCGAGGTGCGTATCAACAAAGGGCGCGCCTCGGCCGAGACACGGCTCAACGCCGGGGATGTGGTGCGTTTGCCACCGGTGCGCGTGTCCGAGCGGGCAACGGAAAAGGCGCAGGTCATGGCACAGCTGGCCGCGACACAGGTAGGTAGTCATGCGCCGGCCCGCGATTTTGCGATTTTGTTTGAGGACGAGCAGTTGCTGGCCATCAACAAGCCTGCGGGTGTGGCGGTGCATGGCGGGTCAGGGGTCAGTTTTGGTGTCATTGAACAGTTGCGCATGGCGCGTCCGCAGGCGCAGTTTCTCGAATTGGTGCACCGCCTGGACCGGGAGACCAGTGGAATACTGTTAGTCGCCAAGAAGCGCAGTGCGCTCAAAAACCTGCAAGACCAGTTTCGGGAACGTGAAACCGGTAAAACCTACCTGGCGCTGGTGTCAGGCCAATGGCCGGCCAACAAGAAGGTTCTGGACAAGCCCTTGCACAAATACCTGCTGCCCGATGGTGAGCGTCGGGTCAAGGTGGTCACCAAGGACGACCCGGACGGCATGCCTTCGTTGACTTTGGTCAAAGTCCGCGCCCTGAGCGCTGTGGCGCCTGATGCGACAGGCATCAAGCGGGCTTTTTCGCTGCTGGAGGTCACCATCAAGACCGGGCGCACGCACCAGATTCGTGTGCACCTGGCCAGCGAGGGCATGCCCATACTCGGCGACGACAAATACGGCGACTTTGACTACAACAAGGTTCTGGCCCGCGTC
>JAIPDC010000104.1 GCA_021737865.1 Rhodoferax sp. | reverse complement strand
CTTGAAAAAGCCCTTGGGGTGGGTGCCCGAGTTGAGCATGGCGTGGTCTTGCCCCAGCAATTCCTCACGCGTGTAGCCGCTGATCTGGCAAAACTTGTCGTTCACCGAGAGGATGCGCCCCTGCACGTCGGCCGTGGCCACTATGGCGTGCTGGTCCAGCGCGGCCAGCGCGTTGGTGTATTGCTGGCTGATCCGGGCTTCGCTGCGCGCCAGCCGCTCCACCGCCCTTTTGCTGGCCGTGACGTAGGTGGCCAAAGCCAGCCCCACCATGGCGAGAATCATGGTGTAAAACCAGAATCCGGTCATGTCCGAGAGCGATACGCTATTGCGAAAGTAACCCGTTCCCTGCACGATTCCTGCGGCCCCCAGGGTGGCGATCAGCAGCAGCACCAGGGTCGTGCCGCGCTGACCCAGTCGCAGCGCCGTCCAGGCGACGAATAAAAACATCCAGTAGCCCTGCGCCACTTCGTCCACCGCGAGGTGGATCATCATCGGCAACCCGGTGTGACCTTGGTCCAGAAAGACGATGCTGCCCGCAACAGCCGTCACGGCAAAAATCAGCACTGCCTCGGCCACCTGCCTGTGTGAAGGGCGCAGGTGCTTCTGCCCAGCCAACGGCCACCACACCAGCAGGAGCGGCGTTAGCAGCACCACGCCAAACGCGTCACCCATCCACCAAAAAACCAGGCTTTGAAGAAAATCGTCTGCACCGATGACACCGCGCAGCAGCAAGGTGGTGTTGCCCACGCTAGCGCTGATGGTGCAGGCCACTACGGCTCCCCAAAAGACTACGTCCCACAGGTCGTGCAAGGACGGCAGAGTGGGGTTGAATTTGTGATTGCGACGAATCAGCCAAGCCCCTGCCAGCGCCGCCAGCGCACTGCCCAGGCCTGCGCCAACCGCACCCCACCACACCACGCCACCGAGCAGACTCTTGACCAATGCGCCCAAAAGTACGGCCCAAAAATAGCGTGGCCCGCCGATCAGCACAGCGGCCAGTGCCAAGCCGCTGGCCAGATAAAACACGCTGGCGCGCTCATTGATGACGAAATAGTGGTTGACCAGTAGCGCGATCAGGCCATACAGCGCAGCAACGCCCAGCAGGCGAAACAGCTCTGCCGGGGTCTTGGGAAGACCGAGTTTATTCATCGTTTAGGGCGTTCGCCCACGTGGAATAGGCGCAAGCAGCTATTGTTTTAGTAGCAAAAAAGGCAAGTCGGGGCTGGAACGACACCCACAGCCGCACCGCTTCAACACCGTTTAATCTGAAGCGTGGGTAGGTTACACCACACGCCCGACCATGCATTTGATGTCGGTCAATGTCAGAACGTTTCCCATTCTTCATCCCCACCCTTTGCCGGGGCAGGTGACTTGGCCGGTGCCGGGCTGGCTGCCTTCGCAGGCGCTGGCCGCGCGGGTGGTCTTGCAGGCGACGCCAATGCCCGCCGCTCGGGGCTCTTGTAAGGTTTGGCCGCCAATGCCGGTGCGCGCACGGAGGTTGGCCGCAGAGCCGCCCCGGTGAGACCGTCAGTGCCACTGAGCTTGAACACCGCAACCACCTGCACCAAATCTTGCGCCTGCGATTGGAGACCGCTGGCCGCAGCGGCCATTTCTTCGACCAGGGCGGCATTTTGCTGGGTCACCTGGTCCATTTGCGTCACCGCTTCGCCCACTTGGCTGACGCCCAGGCTTTGCTCGTTGCTGGCGGCGCTGATTTCGCCCATCAGGTCGGTCACGCGCCGAATGCTGCTGACCACTTCGGTCATGGTGCTGCCAGCCTGGTCCACCAGGGCCGTGCCTTGTTCGACGCGCTCCACGCTGGCGTTGATGAGGGTCTTGATTTCTTTGGCAGCATCGGCGCTGCGACCTGCGAGGGAGCGAACTTCGCTGGCCACCACCGCAAAGCCGCGGCCTTGTTCACCGGCTCGGGCGGCTTCTACAGCGGCGTTGAGCGCCAGAATGTTGGTCTGAAAGGCGATACCGTCGATGACGCTGATGATGTCGGCAATCTTGCGCGATGAGTCGTTGATGCCCTTCATGGTGTCCACCACCTGGGCCACCACTTCACCACCCTTGACGGCGACCGTGGAGGCGCTGGCCGCGAGCTGGTTGGCCTGGCGTGCGCTGTCGGCGTTTTGTTTGACGGTGGCGCTGAGCTGCTCCATGGATGCGGCCGTTTCTTCCAGCGAACTGGCCTGGCTCTCGGTGCGCGCAGACAGGTCATGGTTGCCGGAGGCAATTTCGGCACTGGCGGTGGCCACGCCCTCGGAACCCTGACGCACCCGTGTCACCACCTGGGATAAATGGTCACGCATGCCGGACAGCGCTTGCATCAATTGTCCCAGTTCATTGTTGCCACGCACTTCCACAGGCACCCCCAGGTTGCCTTCCGCAACGGCAGTGGCAACGCAGACGGCCTCTTGGATGGGGCCGGTAATGCTGCGTACAAAAGCGACCGCCAGCAGTACGGCACTGATCAACCCGAACAGCAACAGGGCGGCTGTCCAATATTGCTTCTGGTGCATACCGGCAACGCGCTGCTCCAGCGCTTGCTCCAGGCTTTTCATGGCCAGTGCGTTGAACTCGTACAACCCGTCGATGGTGCGGGTGAACTCGTCAAAGTAGGCCGGAGCGGGCTGCGTGATGTCGGTCGCATTGATCAGGGCTTGATCGGCCAAGGCCAGTGCCTTGTCGACGGTCTGTTTGCTCGCATCTACTTTGGCACCCAGTGCCGCCTTCATGGCGGCATTGGCCTCAATGGCCCGCTTGATGTTGCGAAACATATCGCCCTGCACTTCCTTGACCCTTTTGCTCAAGGCTGACAAGGTGGCCCGGCCCTCCGGTGGCAAACTCGCCTGCGCCAGAAACCCGGTGCCCTGCGCACGCATGATGCCCAGATTTTCGGCCAGCATTGGCATGTTGACCAAGGAGGCCTGAATTAAATAGTAGGCATCCAGATCAGGGTCTAACGACAGCCCAAATTCACTCAGAACCTCTTCATTGAGCAGCAACACGCCTCCAATCAGCTGGGTATGCAGTTTGGTGCTTTCTGCGGTCTTGACTTGCTTGGTCGATACCGCTTGTTCGAGCGTTACCCAGCGTTGACGCAGCTCACTCCATTGGGTCACTATTCTTGGTGAGGCGCCTGCCTGCGTCAGCGCCGTATCCAGAGCGTTCATGGCTTTCACCACGTCGTCCCGCACGGCCGGGCGTTTGCTTGCCAAGGTCTCGTTACCCCCCAGGGCACCGGCGGACAAGCCGCGATGGGTCTGCGTCAACTGCACCACCTGATTGAGCGCAATCACGGATTCGCTGGCTTTTACTTCCAGCTTCGCGATCGCCACTTCGCTCCACAACTTCTGAAAATACAGGCCCGAGGGCAGCAGCACCATCAGCAAGGCGATCAGCCCCAGAATGAGGAATTTGTGCGAAAGATTGAGGCGGTGCAATAGTGTCATGGGTTTGTCTCCAGGGGTACTTATTGGTAGTCTATGGCTTATCGATTTCAGACGCTTCTTAGTAGGCCTTTTGAACTGGCATATTCTTCAAATTGCTCAATGGGCAGGGGGCGGCTGAAATAATACCCCTGATAGTCATGGCAGTTGGATGCAGCCAAAAAATCACGCTGTCCTTGGGTCTCGACACCCTCGGCGATCACCCCCAAGCCCAAGCTGTGTGCCAGCGCAACAATGGTTTTGGCAATGGCGGCTTCGTTGGGGTCGATCAAAATATTGCGTACAAAGCTTTGGTCGATTTTGAGCTGGTCCAGCGGCAGACGCTTCAGGTAGGACAGCGACGAGTAGCCGGTGCCGAAATCATCGAGCGAAAAGCTGATTCCGTGCGCCTTGAGCGTCTCCATTTTTTTGATGACATCCTCCACGTTGGCCACCAGCAGGCTCTCGGTAAGTTCCAGTTTGAGCTGGTCCGCGTTTGCGCCCGTGCGCTTTATCGTAGCCAAAACCTTGCTCACAAAGTCGGTCTCGTAAAACTGTTTGGCGCTCACATTCACGGCCAGCACCAGCATCGACAACTCTGGCCTGAGGGACCAGCGTACCAATTGATGACACGCAGTTTCCAAAACCCAGTCGCCCAGCGGCAATATTAACCCCGACTCTTCGGCCAGGGGGATGAACTTGATTGGAGGCACCATTCCATGCACTGGATGGCACCAGCGAATCAGGGCTTCCGCGCCTGAAACCCCTCCGTCCCGTGTCACTTGCGCTTGGTAGTGGAGCACCAGTTCGTTGCACTCGATGGCTTTGCGCAGTTCAGACTCGAGCGCCACGCGTTCCAGCACCACCTTTTGCATGGCAGGATCAAAGAAGGTCAGCGTATTGCGTCCTGCGTCCTTTGATTGGTAGAGGGCAAGATCGACCTGTTGGAACAAGTCGTCGTAAGTACTTTCGGTGCCGCGAAATAAAGTGGCACCCATGCTTGCGCTACTGCGATGCTCAATGCCGCCGAGGTCAAAAATTTCAGCGAGGGACGCCAAAATTTTTCGGCCCACCCCTTCGGCCTGCGCAGCAGCCATGTCGACTTCAGAATCCAGATCACCCAGCATCACGACAAACTCATCGCCACCTACGCGTGCAATCGTGTCGCTGTCGCGCACATACATCGACAGGCGCGAGCTGACCTGCAGCAGCATCTGGTCTCCCACGTAATGTCCCCGCGTGTCATTGAGTGTCTTGAAATTGTCCAGGTCGATCAGTAGCAGTGCACCGTAGTGGCCCGTTCGGTTGCTCGAGGCCATGAATTGCTGCACACGATCCAGCAGAAGCCTCCGATTGGGCAATGCGGTCAATGGATCGTAGAAGGCGAGCTTGTTGATGGTTTGTTCGGATGTCTTGCGCTCGGTGATGTCGGAGATGGACACTACATAGTTGGCCACTTCGCCCTGATCGTTGGACACCGCAGTGACTTTGATCCATTGGGGGTAATCCTCACACGACTTGCGCTTGTTCCAAACCTCTCCTTGCCAGAATTTGTGAATTGCAAGTGCATTCCACATCTCGCGCAGCAGGCCATCATCGTTTTGTTTAGACCGGATCGTAAAGGCGCTCTTTCCAACAATCTCATCGCTGCGATAGCCTGTGATGTGTGTGAAGGAATGGTTCGCGCTCAGGGTGACTCCCTGGCCATCGGTGATGATGATGCCGTCGCCGGCATCAAAGGCGATGGCTGCGATGCGCAGATCGGCCTCGGCTTTTTTGCGATCGGTGATATTGCGCACATATGCGCAGAACTCGATGCCACGTGTCGTTTGACTGGAGGAAATGGCCAACTCAATCGGCATCTCATATCCATCGCGGTGCAACCCCTCAATCTCCACACGCGTGTTGAGAATAGTGCCTTTGCCAGAGTTCAAAAAGCGTGCCATTCCATCCATGTGGCGCTGACGATAGCGCATGGGGATGATGGTTTCATGCAAGGCACGACCCAAAGCCTCGTCGCGACCCCATCCGAAGATCGTCTGGGCGCGTTCGCTCCAGCCCGTAATGACACCATGGCTGTCCATCTGAACGACGGCATCCAGCGCAGAATTGACGACGGAACGCAATCGCTCCTCGTTGTCTTTATGGATGTTTAACATGGCATTAAAACCATCGGCCATCAGATTGAAGCTGGCCCCGACCTGCGCCATTTCGTCGCGGCTGACCAAGTGCACGCGCTGTGAAAAGTCGCCCGCAGCAAATTTTCCGGCTGCATCTGCCAAGGTCTGAACGCTGCCGGTCGTGGAGTAGTAGATCCCGGCGAACAGCAGGCCTGCGGCCAACATGAGTGCAAGCGTGATGCCTGCGCTGGTCAGCATTTGCGTGTTTGCCTTTTCAATGCGCGCACGGATGAGTTGCTCTGCGGCGGGAAGCAAGGCCTCAAAGAGTTGGTGGTACCCACGGTCGACGACGCCAGTGGCCAGGTCAAAGAAGTCGTTGGATGTGCTGGCAAAGCGCCCGGTCAGAATGTCGGACTCGACCAGATCTAGAAGTGGAGGGAGCGCGTCGTCAAAGTCCCTGAAGGCAATGTTCAAAGGCTGATTGACGCCAGGGTTATACCGCACCACATCTGCAAGGTTTACCGACAGGGCGTTTTTGGCGTTTTTCAGGTCGGACAACAGTATGTGCAATTGCAGCTTCTGTTCACCCGACGCCTGCCTTCTGGCCAATATCCCGGAACCCAATCCACGAATCTGTGCGATGGTCTCAAGCGCCATGGGCAGAGTGTCAATCGAGGTGTCCAGGAGGTAGTGCGCGTCTATGTCGGGGTCCACCGAAAGAGCGCTTTGGTCGGCAGTATGCCGCTTCATGGTCTGGAGCTTTTGCAATATCCGGTTGTGGGCGAGAAAGTTCTCGCTCGCTGTGCCGTTAAGCCCCAGTTTGTGAAGGTTGTCCCAGTCCGCTTCAATGGCTTGCCACTCTTCATGCAGTTTGGTGCCGGCGGCAACTCCCAGCGCGGTGCCTTTCAGACTGGTCAACAGTGAGGATTCATTCTTGGCAAAGGCGCTGCCCAGGGTGTCTTTGCTGAAGAGAGTGGCCGAAAGTCCGCGATGCGATTGCATCAGCTGCATCGTTTTGGTGATGCGCTTGACCTGCTCTATTCCAGCGAGTTCTTGTTCGGACAAATGGACGACACGGTTCAAGTGCAGGTAGAGCCCAAACCCAACCGCCACCACCGCGATCACATAGAGAAGACCCAGCACCAAAAACTTCCCAGGAAGTCGCAGACCATCCATCCACCGAATGGAGATTGATAGGATTCCCAGCGAGGGCCGGACGGTGCTGATCTTCATGCACCGATGATGATGGTCAGGACGTACTTGCGCTATCAGGGCGTGCTGATTTTTTGTCGGAATGCTCTGAGTGTTTGTAGGAAATATCCTACAAGCGGCGTCTCTTTAGGAGCGCTGCAATTCCATAATCACTCCAGCAAACGGTGTTGCATGGCATAGCGCATCAATTCGGCCATATTGGACAACTTGAGTTTTTCCATGACCCGTGTCTTGTGGGTGCTGACGGTTTTGTTGCTGATGGAGAGTCGAGCTGCAATGTCGTTGAGTCCATCGCCGGCAATGAGCAATCGCAAAACCTGCAACTCGCGCTCAGAAAGAGACTGGTGTGGCGCACCGGCTTGTGCCGACGTCATCTCAAGGGCCAATTTCGATGCGATCTCCGGAGCAATGTATTTGCCATGAGCGGCCACGGTCCGGATGGCGCTCAACAGAACATCGGACTCGCAGTCTTTGGTGATGTAACCATCGGCCCCTGCCTTGAGCATGCGCGCAGCAATGCTGGGCTCATTGTGCATGGTGAGCACCAGGATGGGATAGGCGTTGACGTCCTTTTTGATGCATGCAATCAGTTCCGCGCCGCTGATGCCAGGGATGTTCAGGTCCAGCAAAATCAAATCACAGCCGTCCTGTGCCAGCCAGGCCAATACCCCGTCACCGTTGACGGCCTCACCGACTACCTGCAGATCGGGCTCGGCGGCAAAAATTCGCTTCAGGCCATCCCGAACAATGGCGTGGTCATCAGCTATGAGCAGTCGAATCATGAGGGATATTCTCCGTTGGATGGTCGTTCAGCGGCATCAATACCACCACCACTGTCCCAAGACCCGGGGTCGAATTGATTTTCAGTGTTCCTCCCAGGGCAAAGGCGCGTTCGTGCATACCGATCAGACCGAATGTCTTGCTATTGCCCCGAGTGGCGACCAGGAAACCGCGGCCATTGTCGCGCACC
Source organism: Rhodoferax sp. (assembly GCA_021737865.1). GTDB lineage: Bacteria > Pseudomonadota > Gammaproteobacteria > Burkholderiales > Burkholderiaceae_C > Allorhodoferax. Next base: position 4,128 of record JAIPDC010000104.1, on the reverse strand, counting down.
TCCAGGCGCAGGGCGTCGTCACCGCAGTCGAGTTTGATATCGACTTGGGTCGCCTGCGCGTGGCGCGCAATGTTGGTGAGCGACTCCTGCACGATGCGAAAAAACACCACGGCGCGGGTTTCATCGAGCGCGATATCTTCTGGATGAACGACGATCGTGCATGGAACCGATGTGCGCCGGGAGAATTCGGCGCCAATCCATTCGATGGCGGCGACCAAACCCATATCCAGTGCCACGGGGCGCAAATTTGCGGCCACATTGCGCACTCCCTGGATTGCCCGGTCGATCAGCTTTTTCATGTCCTGCAATTCAGCTGCCAGGCCGGGACTGCGGCTTCCGTGGTCTTTCACGCACATCGATAAGTTCATCCGCAAGGCAGTGAGCATCTGCCCCAGCTCGTCATGAACTTCGCGCGCAATGTGCTTCCTTTCACGCTCCAATCGAACCTCTTTTTGCGATGCCAGTGCACGCAGTGTGCCTCTGGATTGGGTCAGCTCCTGGTTGAGCTTGGTCAGCTCATCCTCAGCGCTCTTGCGTTCGGTAATGTCGTGGTGGCTGCCGACATAGTTGGTTACATTGCCGACACCATCGCGGACCACGGTGATACTCAGCCATACCGGGTAGATCTCGCCGTTCTTGCGTCGGTTCCAGACCTCACCCTGCCATGACCCATCACGCTCAAGCCGTAGGTCCATCTCGCGATAGAACGCAGCACCGTGGCGCCCAGAGGAAAGCAAACGCGGTGTTTGGCCGACTGCATCTTCGGCGGTGTAACCTGTAATTTGGGTGAATGCCTTGTTGATCCGTAAAATGGTGCGTTCGGCATTGGTGATGGTCATGCCGAGTTCGGATTCAAATGCCACGGCGGCGATGCGCTGTGCTTCCTCGGTCTGCTTGCGCTGGGTAATGTCGTGCGTCACCGAGAGTATGCATTCCTGTCCATGAACAACCATTTGGTGCGCTGAAAAGAGCGTTGATATCACCCGGCCATCTTTGGTTAAAAAGTCTAATTGCAGGTCTTCGCAAAAGCCATCTCGCTGCAGCGCGTCGACCATCCGCTGCCGTTCATGCGCAGAGGGCCAAACTTTTAACTCCAGCGCAGTTTTTCCAATGGCTTCGTCGCGAGTCCAGCCGGTTAAGCGTGTGAATCCGTCATTTACATCCAGGTAGCGGCCGTCTTCCAGTCGAGTGATGTTGACGGCCTCGCGGCTGAATTGAAATGCGGTGCGATAGCGTTCCTCGCTCTCGCGCAGCGCGGTCTCGCGCTCGCCCAGTATTTTTAGCAGCTGATTAAAGCCCCCAACGAGTTTGCCGATTTCATTTTTGTGGGTAATGGGAAGTGCTTGCGGTCGCTGGTCAGTCGTAGACAGCAACTTCAACGCATTCACTGTACTCAGCATGGGGGCGAGTTCCTGGCGGACCATCAACCAGGTTAGTGCCGCAGCCATCAGGGTGAAAAAAATGGTTGCCCAGAGCAAGCGCCGCTGCATCTGGTCAATAGGGGAAAACGCTTCTTCCACCGAGATCATGGCAGAGACAATCCAGCCTGGTATGTCGATTGCCTTGGTCGATGTCAAAACCTCAACCCCACGCGGGTTGACGAATATGGAGGTACCCTGGTAACCATCCAGGAGTCGGTCAAGCAGCAGACTGGCGCCAGGCGGAGGAAGTTGCTCCATGATGCGTGTCTTGTCGGTGGCCGTAATGATGGTTCGCTGCCCGGGCGCCACCAGTAAGTAGCCACCAGTCTTGCCGTAGCTGCTTTCGGAAATTTTGTCCAGAAAGCTCTGCTTGTCCAACCGGATGACACCCGACAAGGCGCCTATCACCTTGCCTTGTGCGTCTCGTATGGGTACGCCCATACCCACTACCGGCGTTTTCAAGGTTGGGCCCATGATGGGTTTGCCAATCGCAGATTTTCCTTCCTTCAGATTCGCTGCCACATAGTCAATGTTGAGGTAGTTGACACCAATGCGCTGGTTGGAACGGGGCGCATCGGCAATCGCCACGCCTGTGACGGCAACGATGGTGACGCCACCGTTGAACAGACCGACAAGAATCGGACGATCTTCCAGAAAGGCCTGCGCGGCCTGCGCGTTGCGCATGAGGGCAGGGGTCATTAGCGCGGCTACCGCATTCATGGCGGTGAATCGGTCCTTCAACTCGGTATTGATGTCCTCGGCGATGAAGGAAGCGGTCGACAACTGCTGCTCCCCCAGCAAGCGCTGCATATCGGTTTGCAGCATACGACTGGCGTAAAACCACAGTGCCCAAATGCTGACTACAAAGATGATCAGGGTGAACAGGGTCACCCGACTTTTGATGGAGTGCACTCTCAAGACTCGAAGGATCATGCCGACGTCCTCAAGCGAGTTGGCGCAAGTGCGCTGCGATCGGTCCATTTTTCATGGCTGCACCTTCGGGTCAAATCACAGGTGATGTACCCCACTTCTGAGGCTGAGCGGGCGGAACCAAATTCACTCAAAACTTAAAAAGTTTCCCAATCTTCATCCCCGCCCTTTGCCGGGGCAGGTGAATTGACCGGCGCGGGGCTGGCTGCCTTCGCAGGCGCTGGCCGCGCTGGCGGCTTTGCAGGCGACGCCAATGCACGCCGCTCGGGACTCTTGTAAGGTTTGGCCACCGATGCGGGTGCACGCACGGAGGTTGGTCGCAGAGCCGCCCCAGCCCCGTCATTGCCACTGAGCTTGAACACCGCAACCACCTTCACCAAATCTTGCGCCTGCGATTGGAGGCCGCTGGCTGCAGCCGCCATTTCTTCGACCAGGGCGGCATTTTGCTGGGTCACCTGGTCCATTTGCGTCACCGCTTCGCCCACTTGGCTGACGCCCAGACTTTGCTCGTGGCTGGCGGCGCTGATTTCGCCCATCAGGTCGGTCACGCGCCGAATGCTGCTGACCACTTCGGTCATGGTGCTGCCAGCCTGATCTACCAGGGTCGTGCCTTGCTCGACCCGCTCGACGCTGGCGTTGATGAGGGTTTTGATCTCTTTGGCAGCCTCGGCGCTGCGCCCGGCCAGGCTGCGCACTTCGCTGGCGACCACCGCAAAGCCGCGGCCTTGTTCACCGGCTCGGGCGGCCTCCACAGCGGCGTTGAGCGCCAGAATGTTGGTCTGAAAGGCGATGCCGTCGATGACGCTGATGATGTCCGATATCTTGCGCGAGGCATCGTTGATGCCCTTCATGGTGTCCACCACCTGGGCCACCACCTCGCCGCCCTTGACGGCAACGGTGGAGGCGCTGGCTGCGAGCTGGTTGGCCTGGCGTGCGCTGTCGGCGTTTTGTTTGACGGTGGCGCTGAGCTGCTCCATGGATGCGGCCGTTTCTTCCAGCGAACTGGCCTGGCTCTCGGTGCGCGCAGACAGGTCGTGGTTGCCAGAAGCAATTTCGGCGCTCGCCGTGGAGACTCCTTCGGAGCCCTGGCGCACGTTGGAGACAACCCGGTACAGGCTGGTTTGCATGTCTTTCAACGCGGTCAGCAGTAGCGCGGTTTCGCTGCTGCCACTGGCGTCAAACTGCTGGCTCAGGTCGCCATCGGCCACGGCACGCGCAATGCCGACCGCCTGGTTGATGGGCTGGGTAATGGCCCGGATGATCCACAGGCCCAGCAGCACCGCTGCCGCCAAAGCGGCGAGTACGGCAATGGTCATGATCAGCTTCATGCTGGCCACCGCGCCATGGGCATCGCTCGCTGCTGCATCCATTTGGGTGTCTTGAAACTTGACCATGTCATCGAGCGCCGCAAAATAGCTTTTTTGGCCCGCGTACATGTCGCCCAGCAAAAGACCCTTGGCTTCATCGGTCTTCCCGGCATTCACCAGGTCGATGTACTTGGTCAGTTCGGCAGCGTATTTGGCGCGACTCTCGGTGATTCTGGCCAGTATGGCCTTGCCTGCATCGGACCTCACACTGGCTTCAAGTTTTTGAAGTCGATCCCCGATCTGCTTGCGCGCCTCTTCAATGCCTGTCTGTTCGCGTTTGATGTCGGCCGGCTCCACCCGTATGACCATGTTGCGGGTGGCTCGGGCGATGTTGTTGAGTTCGCCCTTGATTTCATACAAGGTGACCACCTTGGGAATCCGGTTTTCGACCAGTTTGACAACGTCCCCGT
>JAIPDC010000103.1 GCA_021737865.1 Rhodoferax sp. | reverse complement strand
GGTCCGCCAATCAGGTCGATGCAGTAGGGCACAGCGGCAAAGATGCCGTTGACGACTTGCTGCCCGTCAGCGCCTTTCAGGCCTTCCAGTGTTTCGGCAATCGCCTTGGGCTGGCCCGGCAGATTGATGATCAGGCTCTGGTCCCGGATGACGGCCACCTGGCGTGACAGGATGGCGGTGGGTACAAATTTCAGGCTGATCTGGCGCATTTGCTCGCCAAAGCCAGGCATCTCCTTGTGGGCAACGGCCAGTGTGGCCTCTGGCGTGACGTCACGCAGTGCAGGGCCGGTGCCGCCGGTGGTCAGCACCAGACAGCAGCCCGCGTCCACCAGTTCAATCAATGTGGCGCTGATCACGGGTGCCTCATCGGGTATCAACCTGGCCTCAAAGGTGATGGTGTTCTGCAGCGCGCGCGTTAGCCACTCTTTGAGGGCCGGCAGGCCCTTGTCTTCGTAGACGCCGGTGGAGGCGCGGTCGCTGATGGAGACGATGCCAATTTTGACGCTGTCCAGTGGTGTCAGGGTTTCATCTGTCATGCGTCAGCTCCGGGGTTGGGTGGCAGGTCGTTGGCGCCGGTGCTGCTGTCGGGTGCGCTTTGCGGGCGCATCAGATGCTCCCGCACGATTTGAAAAATGTCACGGTAGGCGCGGCCATGCCGAACAGCGAGACCAGGTTTTTCGGGCTTGGCGTCTTTGCGCGCCTGGCGGATCAGGGCCCGCAACTGCTGCACATCCGTGACGGGGCAGATGTTGACCCATTGGCCCACCGCGTCGTCGTCTGCAATCAGTCGGTCCCGCCATTGTTCAGCCTGGTGAAGGGAGAGTGTTTCAAGTGCTGATGGGGTGTGTTGTTCAACCAGCGCGGTGCGAATCGCATCCAGCGTGGTGGGCTCCAACTGACGCATACGTTTGCCAATGAATTGCATCAAGCGGCGCCGGCCTTCAAAGTTGGTGATGCGTTTGTACTCGGCAATCGCTTCGATCAGCTTGTCTGGCAAGGCCAGGCGCGTCAGCAGTTCGGCCCGCAGTGTTAGCAGGTCTTCTCCCAGCTTCTGCAATTCGGTGCTTTCGCGTTTGAGGTCGGTGCGGCTCTTTTCATCCGTTCCCTTCAGTTCGCGTTTGAGTTCCAGATCAAGCTCGCTGCCTTCGGCGACGAATTTACCCTTGACGAAATAGCCTTTTTTTAGTTTGCTCATATGTCCAAGTATCATAGCCTCCGCTATGAAGAACCACCATTCCAATCCCAAGTCCGCCTCAAAAGGTACCCCGATGACCAAACCAGCCGACAGTGGCTTTGCCTTCAGTCGTCCATTTTTTGAATCGCTGGTGGACCGTGCATTGACCCATGCCAAGAAGCTGGGTGCTACCGATGCCGGGGCCGAGGTGTCCGAAGGCTGCGGTCTGAGCGTATCGGTTCGTAACGGAGAGTTGGAAAATGTAGAGCGCAACCGCGACAAATCGTTGGGTGTGACCGTCTATGTCGGACAGCGCCGGGGCAATGCCAGCACCTCTGATTTTTCAGAAGATGCGATCAAGCAGACGGTGGCTGCGGCCTACGACATCGCACGTTTTACCGCCGAGGACCCTTTTGCCAGTCTGCCTGACGTGAATGACATCGCGCCAGTAAAGGATCGTGAGCGCGACCTGGATCTGTTCTTTCCGTGGGCCATCACCAGTGAAGAGGCCATGCGCCTGGCCCTGGAGTGTGAAGCCGCCGCGTTGGGCACCAGCAAACGCATCACCAACAGCGAGGGTGCGGCGGTGTCGGCCCAGCAATCGCACTTCTTCAGTGCCCATACGCACGGCTTTAGCGGCGGTTACGCGAGTTCGCGTCACTCCATGTCGGTGTCGCCCATTGCCGGCAAGGGCCGCGATATGCAGCGTGACAGCTGGTACACCTCCATGCGCCACCCCGACCAACTGGCGGCCCCGCAGGCGATTGGTCGCTACGCCGCCGAGCGGGCTTTGAGTCGACTGAAGGCCCGCAAGATCGCCACGGTAGAGTGCCCCGTTTTGTTCGAATCTCCGCTGGCAGCAGGTCTGGTGGGCGGTCTGGTGCAGGCACTTAGTGGTGGGGCGCTATACCGCAAGAGCACCTTCCTGCTGGACTCGCTGGGCAAGGTAGTTCTGCCGCGCCATATCGACCTGACCGAAGACCCGTTTGTGCTGCGCGGCAAGGGCAGTTCACCATTTGACGGCGAGGGGGTCAGCGTGAAGGCCCGCAAGGTGATTGATGCCGGCAAGGTGCAGGGTTATTTTTTGAGCAGTTACTCGGCCCGCAAACTCGGCATGCAGACCACCGGCAACTCGGGCGGTTCGCATAACCTGATCTTTACTTCGCGCCACACCAAGCCTGGTGATGATCTGGACGCCATGCTGCAAAAGCTGGGTACCGGCCTGTTTGTGACCGAGTTGATGGGCCAGGGGGTGAACTACGTCACCGGCGACTACTCACGCGGTGCCAGCGGCTTCTGGGTGGAGAAGGGCCGCATTGCCTATCCGGTGCATGAAATCACCATTGCCGGGAACATGAAGGCCATGCTCAAGGGGATCGATGCGGTGGGGGCCGATACCTACAACTACGGCGCGAAAACGGTGGGGTCGATTTTGATCAACCGGATGAAGGTGGCCGGGAGTTAATCCCCCGCACCCGGCCGGTCGTGACTATCCCGCCAGCGCAGTCTTGACGGCTGCCGACACCGTGCCCATTTCGGCTTTTCCCGCCAGGCGTGTCTTGACGGCACCCATCACCTTGCCCATGTCGCCGGGGCCTTTGGCACCCAGTTCGGCCACGATGGCACGGACTTCGGCCAGCACCTCGTCGGCGCTCAAGCGCTGGGGCAGGTAAGCCTGCAGGACCTTGATCTCCGCCGACTCCTTGTCTGCCAGATCCATACGCTCGGCCTTGACGAAGGCCTCAACGCTGTCCTTGCGCTGCTTGATCAACTTGTCCACGATGGCCACTACCGCAGCGTCGTCCAGCACGATGCGCTCATCGACTTCACGCTGCTTGCAGGCGGCCAGCAGCAGGCGGATGGTGCCCAGTCGCTCGCTGTCTTTGGCGCGCATGGCGGTTTTCATATCTTCGGTGACTTGGTCTTTGAGGGACATGGCGTGACTCCTGGAGTGCGGTTTACGGTTAACTCAATGAAAAAAAGCCCGCCGGAGCGTCCCCAAGCGAGCTTTTTGGCCTTGGAAGGCGGTTCGTTAGAACATCTTCTTGGGCAATTGCATACTGCGAATGCGCTTGTAGTTGCGCTTGACGGCGGCTGCCTTCTTGCGCTTGCGCTCTGCAGTGGGCTTTTCATAGAACTCGCGCGCGCGCAAGTCGGTCAGCAAACCCAATTTTTCGATAGTGCGCTTGAAGCGACGCAGGGCGACGTCAAACGGCTCGTTTTCTTTTACACGGATGGTTGTCATTACGTAATGTTGTCCAAAATGTGCTGCCGCCAGTCACGGGGGGAGATCGAGCCCCACATGCTACGTTCAGCGATTTCCCCCATCTGTTATTGCTTAACTAGTATTGGCCGATGGGAGTTATTGCCAGAAAAGCCTTGGATTATAGCGTTTTCGTTGCCGGGTTCAGTTGCTTTTCGTACTGCTTTTCGCTTCCGGTCAGGAATTAACCCGGCAGCCTATTTCTGGTTCAAGGCAGCCGCCAAGCCCTGCGCGCACGCAAACGCGCTGGACCAGGCCCACTGGAAGTTATAGCCGCCCAGCCAGCCCGTCACATCCACCACTTCGCCAATGAAGTACAGGCCGGGTTGTTTGGACTCCATGGTTTGGGAGGACAGACATCGGGTGTCCACCCCACCGGCTGTGACCTCGGCCTTTTTATAGCCCTCTGTGCCATTGGGCCTGAGCTCCCACCGGGTCAGTCTGTCCGCCAGCGCGGCGAGCCCTTTGTCGGAGGACTCGTTGATGGGGCGCATCCAGTTGTGGCCCAGTGCCGCTCCTTGGCCCACCCAGGTATCGGCCAGGCGGGACGGCACCAGCGTGGCCAGTTCGTTGGCAATCAGCTTGCGCGACGTGGCCTTGGCGCGGCTTAGAAACTCGGCCACGTCTGTATCGGGCGCCAGGTTCAGGCGGATCGGCATGCCCTGTTGCCAGTAGCTGGAAATCTGTAACACGCCCGGTCCGCTCAGGCCGCGGTGGGTGAACAGCAAGTCTTCGACGAACGCGATCCGGTCCTGTTTGTTACCGGTTTCAATTTTCACCGGCAGCGACAACCCCGACAGATTGGCAAACGGGGCCCAGGCAGCCTCGTCGAAGGTGAGTGGAACCAGCGCCGGGCGCGGCGTGATCAGGGGCAGATCAAACTGCTTGGCTACCCGGTAGCCAAAGTCTGTGGCGCCGATCTTTGGGATCGACAGTCCACCGGTTGCTATCACCACGGCGGAGCAGTGGATGGCTCCCAGGTCACTATCAATTTGATAGCTCCCTGCGCTTATTCCACGAGGGCTAGAAGCCAAAAACTGTGTATTTTTTACGTTGCATGGCTGCCAGCGGGTCACGTTCCCAGCGTCACACTCGGCCAGCAGCATCTGAATGATGTCTTCAGCCGAGCGGTCGCAAAACAGCTGACCCTTGTGCTTCTCGTGGAAGGCAAGGCGGTGCTTCTCCAGCAGGGCGATGAAGTCGCGCGGGGTGTAGCGCGACAGGGCCGAGCGGCAAAAGCGCGGGTTGTCGCTGATGAAATTGGCGGGTGTGGTGTCTCGGTTGGTGAAGTTGCAGCGGCCACCCCCGGAGATGCGGATCTTTTCCGCTACTTTCTCGCCATGGTCAACCACCAGCACTTTCAGGCCGAGTTGGCCTGCCACGCCGGCGCAGAACAGCCCGGCGGCCCCCGCGCCGATGATGACAACATCAAAATCGTGCAATTGCATTACCCCAAGCAGAAGAAACCGAGCGCATGGTTGTCTCCACTGATTTGAAAGTGGGTAGTGTAGGGTGCGCGTTGCAGTGTGCAGTACAGTCTGTTGCGCGCCCAGCGGCGAACTGGCCACAATGGTGCGGTGGCACAAACAAACGAGGAGGCAACATGAAAAATCCCTGCGCCCAACCCCTTGGGGTTTTTGTAACTGTCATGGCAGGCGCTTTGCTGGCAGGTTGCCAAAGTGCACCGCCCCTGCCCAACACCTCGCCCGAGGTGGTGGGTGAGTTCAGAGCCGGATCGGGCTATTTGCGTGGCTACATGGACCGCAAAGCACTGCCCAACAGCCTGGCACTTTTACCGAAGCCGCCTGCGGAAGGTTCTGCCGAACAGTCTGCTGATTGGGCTGCCTACAACACAACACGATCGCTGCGCGGAACGCCGCGCTGGGAGCTTGCGGTGCAAGATGCCAATCTCAAGTTCCCCAAGGCAGCCTCCACCTTTGCCTGCACCATGGATTTGCCCATTTCCCAGGAGCAGACGCCCCACTTGAATATGTTGTTGCGCCGTACGCTTCTCGATGCAGGATTGTCTACCTATGCGGCCAAGGATCACTACAACCGCAAGCGCCCATTTGTCGTCAAGGGAGATGCTTCCTGCACACCCGCTGAAGAGCTGACTCTGGCAAAGGACGGGTCATACCCCTCGGGGCATGCGGCGTTGGGCTGGGCGTGGGCGCTGGTTTTGAGTGAAGTGGCGCCGGAGCGAGCCAATGCACTGCTGGCGCGCGGATTAGCTTTCGGGCAAAGTCGTGTGATTTGCGGCGTTCACTGGCAGAGCGATGTGGATGCGGGCCGGGTCATGGGTTCTGCCGCCGTGGCGGCATTGCATACCGACCCGACATTTACTGCGCAACTGGCGGCCGCCAAGGCCGAGGTGTCCGAAGCCCGCTTCAGGAACCTGCACGCCAGTGGTGATTGCAAAGCTGAAGGCGCTGCGCTGGCGCCCTGACCCTGATTCGCAGCAAGGGCAGCCAGTGCTCAAGAAGTGCGCTAATTTGCCGACAAATAGGCTATGCAAGCCGAGTCGTCAAAAGTCAGAACGAACCGTTGTGTTCCCGTCCAGCAGTGGCCTGAATCACTGGAACTGTTGCGCCATCTCGCGTCGCAGGTAAAGCCCATGTCCATCAGGGACCTGTCGCTCAATGTGCAGGCGCCCGAAATTTCGACGCGCAACCGACTGGCCCGCCTGGAGGCGCTGGGCGCAGTCACCGCATCTCGTGCCGTCTCTGTGCTTGGACCGGGCAGGCAGGTGACGTGCGCGCACTACGTGATTACGCAATACGGGCGGGACTGCGCGTTTTCCCGCAAGTCGACCGTCAACAACGCCCCCCGACCCTGCGTCAACAGTGTCTTTGCACTCGCGCAGGCACTGAGTACTGGCAGTTAATTGGTGATGGTGCGACCTCAGCAACTGAGATTGCGGTTATCCCCGGCAGTGCAGTCGGTAGCCCAATGGGTTTGGCCAGTCCCCGTGTATGAAATCGACTTTCAATTTGTCGATGACAGTAAGAGCGTTTCCTCTAAACTCGCGGTCTGTTAGGGGAAAACATGCTGGTTTTGGGGATTGAGTCGTCCTGTGACGAAACGGGTGTGGCCTTGGTGCAGTGGGAAGGGCTGGCTATGCCCGAGCTGCTGTCACATGCGCTTTATAGCCAGATTGAAATGCACCAGGCGTTTGGTGGTGTGGTGCCGGAGTTGGCCAGTCGAGACCATATCAGGCGAGTCCTGCCGTTGACACGTGAAGTGTTGGAAGAAGGCGGCCGGTCACTCGCCGAGGTGGACGTGGTGGCCTATACCCGCGGTCCCGGTCTTGCCGGTGCTTTGCTGGTCGGTGCGGGAGTTGCCTGTGCGCTGGGTGCTGCACTGGATAGGCCGGTTCTCGGTGTTCACCATCTGGAAGGCCACTTATTGTCTCCATTCCTGAGTGCGGACCCACCGGAATTTCCGTTTGTGGCCCTGCTGGTGTCGGGCGGGCACACACAATTGATGCGTGTCGACGGGGTGGGCCGCTATGCACTATTGGGCGAAACCATTGATGACGCAGCGGGTGAGGCTTTTGATAAGTCCGCCAAACTGATGGGGCTGGGCTATCCGGGAGGGCCAGCACTGGCGAAAATGGCCGGGCAGGGCGACCCCAAGGCTTATGCTTTGCCGCGCCCTTTGCTCAATAGCGGCAATCTGGATTTTTCATTCGCCGGCTTGAAGACAGCGGTGCTGGTACAGGCGCAGCGGATGGTTGCGGCGCAGATTGCGATTGCGGCGGGCGAGGAGCCGCCCACGACCCAGGCCAATGGCGGCAGCACGGCAGGGTTTGATGCGCTGCCCATGGCTCAACGGTGTAATCTCGCGGCCTCTACGCAGGCCGCCATCGTGGATGTGCTGGTGAAGAAGTCGATGACTGCCTTGAAAGAAACGGGCTTGCAGCGGCTGGTGGTGGCCGGTGGTGTGGGTGCCAACCGCGCTCTGCGTGACCAGCTCAACTCTACCTGTGCGGCACGTGGCGTGCGTGTGCATTACCCCGAGTTGCACCTATGTACCGACAACGGCGCAATGATCGCCATGGCAGCGGCCATGAGACTGCAAAGCGGCCAGCAGCAGGCCAGCAAGACCTATGCGTTCGATGTCAGGCCGCGCTGGCCACTCGACAGTCTGTGATCAATGCACGATCAGTTCAGTGGCGCTCCCGTGGGGCACCTTCTTGGCCAGCTTGAGCAGTAAAACCCCATTTTCGAGTTTGGCACTGCTCAAAGCCGTGTCAATATCCTGCGGTAGTTCATACGCAGCGTTGTAGCGGCGTGCAGCGCCTTCCTTGCTTGCAATGCGAACCACAGCGCCTTCGATAGCGATGGACAACTGGTCCTTGGCAATTCCCGGGACATCCAAAGTGAGGGAGAAAGACGCATCGTCCTGCGAATAGGCGCAAGGTCTGCTGGCGGCAGAGCGCAGTGAGTCGTCCATGAATTTTTCGAGAGTGCGACTTGCGTTTGCATAGACTTGACGACGTAACTGGGGTTGGGTGGTGGTGGCAAAAAACATGCTGAATCTCCTATTACACTGCGCGGCACTCACCGTGAGCGCCGCATGCATCCAAGCTGCGCCTGCTCTGGCAAATATCAAGAAAAAAATCATATGTTTATTGTTAGTCGCTGGATCTTGAAAACCTGGCGCGTAGCGCTATCTGTGCTGCCCTTGATGGGCGTTGCCGCAATGGCACAGTCGCCAGCGATGCCCATCAAACTGGCCATGATTGAAGGTTTAAGTGGCCCCAATGGGAATGCAGGTGAAGCGGTTTACCGGAACCTGGTGTGGGCCGTCGAGCGTGTCAATGCGCGTGGGGGGGTAAAGCTTTCGTCCGATGCGGTAAGCAATTCCAAGTTGGTGCTGGAGCGGTACGACAGTAAAGGACAAAGCGAAGAGGCTTTGTCGGTGCTGCGCTCAGCCATTGACAACGGCGCGCGTTTCATTTTGCAGGGCAATTCGTCGGCCAACGCAGCCGCCCTCATCGATGCCGTCAACAAGCACAATGCACGTGAACCCGATAAGCGGGTGCTGTTTCTAAACTACTCTGCAGTGGACCCCGTGCTGACCAATGAGAAGTGCAGCTTCTGGCACTTTCGCTTTGATGCGCATGCCGATATGCGCATGTCTGCTCTCATGGACGTCATGCGGGACGACAAGTCGATCAAAGGGGTTTACCTGATTGGGCAGGACTACAGTTTTGGGCAGGCGGTACTGCGTGAAGCGCGACGTCAATTGGCGGTGCACCGCCCGGATGTGAGCATCGTTGGGGATGAGTTGCACCCCATGGCCCGCGTGAAGGATTTTTTACCCTATGCCACCAAGATCAAGGCCAGCGGCGCCCAGGCGGTTATCACTGGCAATTGGGGCAATGACCTGAGTCTGTTGATCAAGGCGGCGCGCGATGTCGGCTTTGAGGGCAAGTTCTATACGTTTTACGGCAACGCATTGGGCGCCCCCGCAGCGATTGGGGAGGCAGGCGTTGGCAAAGTCGTCGCCGTGGCGGACTGGTTGCCCAATGTCCAGACGGCCGCAAGCGAGGCCTTCTACCGGTCGTTTCGGGCGCGCTATCCGCTGCCATCTGAAGATTACGTCCATATGCGCATGCAACTCTTGATTGAAGCGGTGGCACTGGCTGTCGAGTCTGCTGCCAAGGTGGCCCCGCCGGGCGGGATACACGTTGTGCCGGACATTGCATTGATTGCTGCGCACATGGAACGGGCAAACGTCACCCTGGGCGGGCAGTCTGGTTTTATGCGGGCGACTGACCATCAGTTTCAGCAGCCCTTGGTGGTGGGTGTTATGGACCGCCAGAACACACCAGGTGTCAAATTTGATGTCGAGGGCTCGGGCTATGGTTTTCGTGTCGTAAAGACGATTACGCCGCAGGCAGCAGAGTTGCCCACCAGTTGCAAGATGCAGCGACCCTGATGGCCTGCGCTGGTACTCGGATGCTTTTCGGTAGATGTTTGGCCGTATTCGAGCAACCATTTCAGGTCGCGCTATAATCGACTGGCTTTGCGTTGGGCAGGGCGCACGCCAGGAGCAGTTCCAGCACCTGGCGCAAGTTTATAAACCAGCGGCAGCACCCAGTGCAAGAGCCGCTAAAAATTACAGGAAATACGAATGATTGCATCCAGCATCAAAGCAGCTGTTGTCAAAGACAACGCGCGTAGCCCATCCGATACCGGTAGCCCTGAAGTGCAAGTCGCACTGCTGACTGCTCGTATCAACGAACTCATGCCCCACTTCAAGACCCACGCCAAAGACCACCATGGTCGCCGCGGTCTGGTGCGCATGGTTAATACCCGCAAAAGTTTGCTGGCCTACCTGAATCGGGTGGATCACGACCGTTACGTTGCGTTGATTGCCAAATTGGGTCTGCGTAAGTAATCGTTGCACAGAATGACAGACGCCTGAGTTAGTTCACTAGCTCAGGCGTTTTTTACTTCGGAGACGGCAAAAACAGGGCGAAGCTGTGTCATTCCATGGAAATTGGCGGTTTTTTGAGCCGATCATCAAGTTTCTCTGGAATGGCATCGTGTTCTGAGTTGTTGCTTCCGGGCTTGGCAGGTGGCCTTTACCTGCCAGCGGGTTCCCGCACTATCAGGAGATAAAACAATGAGCATTTTCAATAAAGTTACCAAATCCTTCCAATGGGGTCAGCATAAGGTCACCATGGAAACGGGCGAGATCGCACGCCAGTCGACAGGCGCGGTTTTGCTGGACATGGATGGCACCGTTGTGCTGGCAACCGTGGTCGCCAAGACTGAAGGTAAAGCAGGTCAGGATTTCTTCCCACTGACCGTTGACTACCTCGAAAAGGCCTACGCCGCCGGCAAGATTCCGGGTAGCTTCTTCAAGCGCGAAGGCCGCCCCAGCGAATTCGAGACCTTGACCAGTCGTCTGATCGACCGCCCCATTCGCCCTCTGTTCCCCGAAGGCTTCTTCAACGAAGTACACGTTGTTGTGCACACGGTTTCGTTGAACCCCGAAGTGGACGCCGATATTGCGTCCCTGATCGCGGTCAGCGCAGCCCTGTCCATCAGTGGCGTGCCGTTCAACGGCCCTGTTGGCGCGGCCCGTGTGGGTTACGTCAACGGTGAATATGTATTGAATCCTGGTCAGACCCAGCGCAAGGATTCGATTCTGGATCTGGTGGTTGCCGGTACCGAGACTGCCGTGTTAATGGTGGAGTCTGAGGCCCAGCAGCTGTCCGAAGAAATCATGCTCGGCGCTGTGGTTTTTGGCCATGAGCAGGGAAATATTGCCATCAATGCTATCCACGAATTGGTGCGTGATGCCGGTAAGCCGGTGTGGGACTGGAAAGCGCCTGCCAAGGACGAAGCCCTGATCGCCAAGATCGATGGCCTGGCCAAGGACAAGCTGGTCGCTGCCTATCAAATCCGCAACAAACAGGCGCGTACCCGTGCCTGCCGCGAAGCGTATGCCGTGGTGATGGCCGATCTGAAGCTTGACGGCGTGCCTTTTGACAGCGTTGCGGTTGAGGGCTTGCTGTTTGACATTGAGGCCAAGATTGTTCGTAGCCAGATCTTGGCTGGCGAGCCCCGCATTGACGGACGCGACACGCGCACTGTGCGTGCCATTGAAATTCGCAACGGCGTGTTGCCGCGTACCCACGGTTCGGCTCTGTTCACACGTGGCGAAACGCAGGCTCTGGTGGTTACGACTTTGGGTACCGAGCGTGATGCCCAGCGCATTGATGCTTTGAGCGGTGACTATGAAGACCGCTTCATGCTGCACTACAACATGCCTCCCTTTGCCACCGGCGAAACCGGTCGCGTGGGTACACCCAAGCGTCGCGAAATCGGCCATGGTCGTCTGGCCAAGCGTGCATTGGTGGCTTGTTTGCCCACCAAGGAAGAATTCCCTTACACCATGCGTGTTGTGTCGGAAATCACCGAGTCCAATGGCTCATCTTCCATGGCTTCAGTTTGTGGCGGCTGCCTGTCGCTGATGGATGCTGGCGTGCCGATGAAAGCGCACGTGGCAGGCATCGCCATGGGTCTTATCAAAGAAGACAACCGCTTCGCCGTCCTCACTGACATTCTGGGTGATGAAGACCACCTGGGTGACATGGACTTCAAGGTGGCTGGTACTACCAATGGCATTACCGCGCTGCAGATGGACATCAAGATCCAGGGCATTACCAAGGAAATCATGCAAGTCGCCTTGGCCCAGGCCAAGGAAGCGCGGATGCACATTCTGGGCAAGATGCAAGAGGCGATGAGCGAAGCCAAGACCGAAGTGTCAAACTTTGCGCCCCGACTGTTTACCATGAAGATCAACCCCGAGAAGATTCGTGATGTGATCGGTAAAGGTGGCTCCGTGATCCGTGCGCTCACAGAGGAAACCGGTACGCAAATCAATATCGACGAAGACGGCACGATCACTATTGCATCGGCTGATCC
>JAIPDC010000102.1 GCA_021737865.1 Rhodoferax sp. | reverse complement strand
TGTGTTGAGGGGCAAGGGCGGTTTCACCACAGCAACCAAAACCCGGGGGTGGGGGCCACCCCGCCGGGGTCATTCCTGACCGACAAAGAGGGGCAAAAGGTACAAAACCGTACACCGCTGGCGGCATAGCGCAGGTATGACTCACCAAAGAGAAAGGATTTGCTACTAACTTAATAGCATCAAACCCTTACTGGTACTGGAGACGGACGTAGTCTAGCGAGAACCCGTCTCCATTGAAAATACCCGTTAACATGGAAATTAACAGGGAACTTTGTCTGACCTAACATGGAATTGGAAAGCACATTGCAAGGAACCTCATGAACTTTTCCTGGCGTTGCTGAGGTCGTTCGAGTCACCTGTTGGAACTCAGGCAGGCGCTAGCTCCAGCTTGATACGACGGCCAAGTGCCGCCGCAGCACCGGCCAAAGTAGTCAAAGTCACACTGGTGTCGTTCTCATCGAGCAAGCGGTTGAGGGAGGCGCGGCTGGTTCGCATCTTCTTCGCCATCGCGGTCTTGGTCAACTTTTGAGCCGACATTTCTTGCTCGATTTGCCAGGCAATCACTCGCTTTACCGCCACCGCTGTTACCTCTTCGAGCATGCCCTCCTCAGCGAGAAAATTATCAAAATCGCTTCCAATATTTTGCTTTTTCATTTTTGCCTCTTCAAAAGTTTGAGCCGCTCTTTGGCCAAGTCCATTTCCGGTTTGGGAGTCTTCTGCTCCTTCTTGATGAATCCGTGGAGGAGCACCATCGTGTCGCCATCGAGCACGAACAACACCCGGGCAATGCGTGTACTCAACCGCGTGCGGACTTCCCAAATGCCACTATCTAAATGAGCGACCAAGGGCATGCCTAGAGGCCACCCGAATTGAACGATCTTGATGTCTTCACCGATGGACTTACGGTCAACTACGGGGAGGTCCTTCAGCCATTCACGAACCGGCTCACCGCCGGCATCCGTCATGAAAAAACGCGCACCTAAGGTTTGGGGTGATTTCTTCTCCATGGCCTAGTGTATCAATTTTGGTACGTTTTGCAAATCTGGATGATCAGACGCTACTGGCCTGTGCAAAACGCACAGGTCTTGGGGCTAATTGCTGTCATGCCTCGCATCATAGACATCGCACCAAGCCTGGGCACGCCGGTTGGCACAGAGCCAACAGCAAAGAGAATATGCCCGAAGGCACAATGCGGGAGCCTCCGGCGCTCAATAATCGAGAATGCTCCAGATAGTCAAGGAGCAAACGCTCTTACTATCGCTATTAGTTTTATAGCTGCTTGCGCAACGAATACGAGGGCTGCAGGCACTTTTCGTATAAGTTTTTTAGAAGATGGCCGCAGTGCACTCGCCTTGGGCGGCAGAATTTTCTCCATAAGATCAAGCCGCTACGATAAATGTTACCCACGGGAGCCAGATGAAAAAAATACTCAGTGTCATCAATACGCCGCGTCACAGTTGGGATGAAACCGTCATTCGGCAGGCGTTCAATTCAGACGTCAAGGACCGGTATAGCCGCATTCGGGACTTTGAAAGCAAGCGCAGCCCTGAAGAGACGCGCTTTCAACTGCGCGTCAACTCGGACACCAAAGACGGTGCCGTTCCCTATGTTGCACTGATCGCCCCAGACCAAGATACCTCCGGACCTTATGGCGGCATGAGTTTCGTACTGTTTCCTGCGGACGAAGACGGTCCAGCATTGATCTGCATGGTGATCGGTACCCAATCCATTGCGCCGGACGATATGGTGCTTGGCAAGCCGGGCCATGCGCGCCGGTGTCGGGCGATTTCCCGCTGGCTTACTTCTTTGCCGGAGGGCGGCTTCACTTGGAGCAAACGCGACCCGGTTCGCACGGACTTGGATATGCCCAAGGTGGTCAAGTCGCAGCTTGGCCGTTGGGATCAGTCGCTGAAGAAATATGGGGCCGTCCTATACGCCTGCCACGCGGCGACCGGCTCGGACACTGACGCGAACCACTCAGCCCAATTGGCCGCCGTCACCGCTTATCTCGACCTTTTTATGGACGAGCGCGGAATCGACCGCAAACAGGCCAATGAGAAGGAAGCACAGGCAGTGCGACTGCAATGGCTGGCGCACTTGCTCCCATCCATCTCGCAACAAGATACGGCGCAGTTGCTTTCACACCGCCGATTTGTGGTGCTGGAAGGACCACCAGGCACCGGAAAAACGCATTTGGCAAAGCGCTTGCTTGCGGAGCAGTACCAAGGCCACGGCCATCTGATCCAGTTCCATGCAGGCACGACCTATGAATCCTTCATCGGCGGGTTGCGCCCTGTCAAAGACGGCGGCAGTCAGGGCTTTCACTTTTCGGCGGTTGGTGGTCAGTTAATGCGTGCTGTGCAGCAAGCCGCTGCAGATGCCCCCAAACCCTATCTCTTGGTCATCGACGAAATCAACCGTGCCGACTTGGCCAAAGTTTTGGGTGAGGCCATGCATTTGTTTGAGCCAAGTGACCCCACTCGACAGGTCGAGCTTGACTATGAATTTCAAGAAATTGGGGGGCGCACACTGCAGTTGCCACCCAACTTGCACGTACTGGGCACCATGAACACGGCTGACAGAAGTATTGCGGTGTTGGACGTCGCGGTTAGGCGGCGGTTTGCATTCTCGCCGGTGTGGCCAAGCTTGCAAGTCTTGAGCGGTGATCAACAGTCCTGCACAAGTATGCGAGAAAAGTTTGCTCAGTTGCTGGACTTGTTTGTGTCACACGCTGGAGACGATGCATTCAATTTGCTGCCAGGCCATGCGTACTTCATGGAAGCAGATGAAGCAAAAGTCAAAACGAAGTTGCAGACGGAACTCAAACCTTTGCTGCTGGAGTACCTTGCCCAAGGGCATGTAAGTGGTTTTGGTGATGAGATTCATGCGTTCATTGACAGCCTTGACGCCTGACCGTGGCCCAGGCTCTTTCAGTCAACCCCGTTCGACGCATTCAAGATAGCGCGCGGGTTTTTGTATCAGCTTCCGACTGGCTGTTAGAGCCGGGCGTAGACAAGCGGAAAGCAGGAGACCTCGCACAACGACGCAGCGAGAACTTTTTGGAGATGAACCGCGGAATACTGAGTGACTTCGGTGTCCGCGGGCAGTTGGGTGGCGTTCGCGGAGACATTGGGGTGTGGTTGGAGACCGACACGCGAATTGGCGCGCTTCCACTATTGTCCCCGTCGTCAGCAAAACCAGAGTTGGGCCTTATGGTCGAACCACGCTTTTCATGGAGCAGCACTGGCGAAATGCTGGTTGGCACCGGATTTCGGATCACGCCTGAAATACTGCCATTGCCACGCATGGTGCCAAACTCCGATCGACAAATTCCCTCATGGGTATTGAGTGCCACGGTATTGATGCGCATCGAAGCATTGCTCAAGCAATCCTCTCGCCGCTTTGAAATGGATGAAGCGATCCTGAGTGCCCCGAAGGGGCAAGTGAATTGGGGGCGCTACGCCACCAACCATTGGGGCCAAGGGCAATGTTTGTCCATACCGTGCCGATTTCCTGATTTGTTAGCGGATACCAAGTTACATGGGGCAATGCATTGGACCGTGTTGCGGCACCAGGATGCATTGCGCACACAGCGCGGCAGACATATCGCGGTGTTGCACCTCTTGCAACGTTGCGAAGCACTACTTATGCAGCTACGGCCCTATGCGCCTAGCCAGCCCAAAATCGGCTGGCAGCCCGCCAACAGCATTGCATCCACCGATGTCTTTCGCAAAGGCCTCGAAGCGATCCACTGGACAGTCGATGAGCGGGGGCTTGGCGGTACCAGCGATCTTGCGGGCTTGCCATGGCGCATGGACATGGCAACGTTTTTTGAAGCGTGGATCGAGTCCATCGCTGAAACCACCGCCAAACGCTTTCAGGCCAAACTCACTTCTGGCCGGCGTCATGAAACATTGGTACGACTGCACTGGCAACCGCAGCGATTGTGCACCCAGCGCGCACTGATTCCAGATGTGGTTCTGCAGCGCTCAGATGTCACCCTGGTCATTGACGCCAAATACAAGCGCCACGCCCAATTGGTCGGCTATGGCGGTTATGGGAAAGGCGAGCACGATTGGCAAGCCCAGCATCGGGAAGACTTACTGCAAGTTTTGGCCTACAGCAGCCTGTTCGACACCCCGCGCGTGGTTGCGTGCCTGGCCTATCCCACGGCGCACGACCAGTGGCAAGTGCTCCGCGACCAAGGACGGGTAATGTCGCGTGCGACCGTACGCCACGGATTACGACAGGTCGAAGTTGCGTTGGTGGCGGTACCCATGTCGGGACGCACTGAAGAAATTTCCGATATTTTGGGACGATTACTTTCAGCACCGAACCCCTGATGCAGGCGCATAGGGGTGGTTGCTCATCTTTCGACGTGGAACAGGGGAATTGCGAGGAAAATTGCCGGGATAAGGCAAACAGAGAATGCCAACACCGGGCTGTGGCCCGCACGGGGCGGGGCTTTCGAGCAAAAAGGGCCTCTGCACCGCAGAGGTCCTGACTACCTGGCGGCAGTCTTCTGCCTGCTACGTGGGATTCGAATCATGTACCGACCATTGCCTTGATGTCTTTCAACAAAAGGAACAGATGAAACGGGTCAGAGGCACTGGGCTCGAACTCCCAATTCAGATACCACTGTCTGGCGGACTCGTCCTTGGCATGCACCAGCAGTGCGCGTATTCCGGCAATCTCCGCTGCATACGCGGTACGCAGCAAGGCGTCCTTGAGCAGCGCTTTGCCAAGTCCTGCTCCTTGGTGCTGCAGATCCACGGCAAGCCTGGCCAAAATCATCACGGGCACAGGATGCTGTGCAATGCCTTTGATCACGCGCGGAGCCGCCGTTGCTGGTTCGACGCTGCCCACAGTCAGGCTGTAGAAACCAACGACCGCATCTGAACAGCAACTCACATAGGTGTGCGCACTATTTGATTTTTGGTTGACCAGCGCAAAGCGCTGCAAAAACTGATTTAGTGCGCTCTGACCACAGTCGAAGGAATCAAGGTCGTCAGATGCGGCCAGTTTACGAACCGGCTCATAGATGAGCGAACTCAACCAAGCAACCCCTGCTCAGACAGGAGTTTCTTGAGCTTGGGCTTGGCACCCATCGGCTGATCCAGGGCAGCCTGAAACGCCAGCCATTTGTCGGAACTCAGTTCAAAGCGTGTGCGATCCGCCAAAGTCTGGTTGGCCGCAACGATGCCAGCATCCAGTAAAAACTCGCTCACATTCTTGTGTGCCACACGCGCCGCCTCCTGTAGCAACTGCTTCACAGGAGTGCTGGCACGCACATCGATGCGCTCGGATTTGGAATGAACAACTGCGGTCATGGTGGCTACTTTCCTGAAAAAGTATCCCATCATAACGTCCGGACAACGTCCTGACAAGTGGCGTTCCAAATGGCGTCATTCCAAATGGAACACGCACTCAGGAGCCCAAAAACAAAAAACCCGCACGGGGCGGGGTTCTTGACAACTGGCGGCGGGCGCAGTCTGGACCTAACCCGTCTCTGGCGAAAATTCCCGTTACAGAAATGGGTGAACCAATGCATCACGGACAACAAGGATGAGGGTGCGAAAGAGGAAGTCGTAAAAGCGTATTGCGTCTGCATGAACGACAAGATGGACGAAAATGAAACGCGTTCAATAACTCAGTGAGAGAAGGCTAATCCTGAGGCAAGGAAAGCATGTGAAAAAAAGGCAGGTTGGAAATAACTGCCACTGAAAGTTACCAGACCCAGCCTAACCCGCTGGGTTTTTTGATTGGTGGCGCGGGGCTGGATTTGCCCACGTTGCCTACAGATTGCCAACAAGCACCACCAAAGAGAAAGGGCCTGCTACTAACTTAATAGCAGCAAACCCTTATCTGTAGTGGAGGAAGCGGTGGGATTCGAACCCACGGTACCTTTCGGTACGCCTGATTTCGAATCAGGTACATTCGGCCACTCTGCCACGCTTCCTAAATAGTTGCCTCAATCCGGCGAAGCGCAGATTCTATCAGGGCCGCAGAGTCACCATACCGCCGAGATACGGGCGCAAGGCTTCGGGGATCGTGACCGAGCCATCGGCATTCTGGTAGTTCTCCAGCACCGCTACCAGCGTGCGGCCCACGGCCAGGCCGGAGCCATTCAGGGTGTGCACCAATTCGTTCTTGCCCTGCGCGTTTTTGAAGCGTGCCTGCAGACGGCGCGACTGGAAGGCTTCGCAGTTGGATACCGAGCTGATCTCACGGAACGTGTTCTGAGCCGGCAGCCACACTTCCAGATCGTAGGTCTTGCTCGCACCAAAGCCCATGTCGCCCGTGCACAGGCTCATCACACGGTAGGGCAAGCCCAGCTTTTGCAGGATGGCTTCAGCGTGGCCGGTCATTTGCTCAAGCGCTTCGTAGCTCCTCTCGGGGTGCACGATCTGCACCATCTCCACCTTGTCGAACTGGTGCTGGCGGATCAGCCCACGCGTGTCGCGCCCGGCGCTGCCCGCCTCTGAGCGAAAGCATGGGGTGTGTGCTGTCAGTTTGATGGGCAAGTCGGATTCGGCCACGATCTCGTCGCGCACAAAATTGGTCAGCGGCACTTCGCTGGTGGGAATGAGATACAGCGCGGTGTGGTCGGGTTGCGCTTCACCCTCTTGCCCGCCTTTCTTGGCTGCAAACAGGTCACCCTCGAACTTAGGCAACTGGCCGGTGCCTTTGAGCGACTCGCCATTGACTGCATAGGGTACATAACACTCGGTATAGCCGTGCGCCTGAGTCTGCACATCGAGCATGAATTGCGACAGCGCGCGGTGCATACGGGCCACGGGGCCCTTCATCACGGTGAAGCGCGAGCCCGAGAGCTTGACACCCATCTCAAAGTCCAGACCCAGCGGCGTGCCCACGTCCACATGGTCTTTGATTTCAAACGCCATGGCGGTGGGCGTGCCCCAACGGCGCACTTCCACGTTGCCGTGTTCGTCGGCTCCCACAGGCACACTTTCATGCGGCAGGTTGGGCACGGCCAGCAGCAGGGTTTGCATCTCCAACTGAATTTGATCCAGGCGCGTGGCAGAAACGTCCAGTTCGGTCTTCAGGCCGGCCACCTCCAACATGACGGCATCCACCTCGGCGGGGGTGCCCTTGGCCTTGAGCATGCCAATTTGCTTGGATAACGTGTTGCGCTTGCTTTGCAGGTCTTCTGTGCGCATCTGAATGGTCTTGCGCTCGGCCTCCAGTGCCTTGAACACGTCCACGTTCAAAAAGACTTGCGGGTTCTTGCGCGTTTGCAGGCGCGCCACGACTTGATCGAGGTCTTTGCGCAGCAGGGTAATGTCTAACATCAAAATTCCTTGAAAGAAATAGGGCTCTAGCCCCCGATTTTATTGCGTGAGCAGCTATTATTTTTATAGCGTTTCGGATGGTGTCTGGGCGTCCAGCTTCAGCCCCTTGGGCAGTGGAAACTTCACGGTTTCCGCGATACCGTCCATTTTGCGGACCGACACCGCACCCAGGGCCCGTATGCGGTCAATCACCTGGCTCACCAGAATTTCAGGTGCTGAAGCGCCAGCCGTCAAACCCACGCGGCTCTTGCCTTCAAACCAGCCGGTCTGCAATTCATCAGCGCTATCCACCATGTAGCTCACCACACCGAGCTTGCGCGCCAGCTCGGCCAGACGGTTGCTGTTGGAGCTGGTTGGGCTACCCACCACGATCATGATGTCCACCTGCGGCGACATGATCTTGACCGCATCCTGGCGGTTCTGGGTGGCGTAGCAAATGTCTTGCTGCTTGGGTGACTGGACCATCGGAAACCGGGCCATGACGGCCGCAGAGATGTCGGCCGCGTCGTCGACGCTAAGGGTGGTTTGCGTCACCAGCGCCAACCGGGCGGTCTGGCGGGGTGCAATGTGGGCCACGTCAGCCACGTCCTCGACCAGATGAATACTGCCATCATCGAGCTGACCCATGGTGCCCTCGACCTCGGGGTGGCCTTTGTGACCGATCATGATGAACTCGAAACCCTCTTTGTGCAGCTTGGCCACTTCAACATGCACCTTGCTGACCAGCGGGCAGGTGGCATCAAAAATGCGGAAACCGCGTGCCTGCGCCTCCAGCTGGGTGGCGCGGCTCACACCGTGTGCAGAAAAAACCAGGGTAGCCCCCGCAGGTACGTCCTCGAGTGCTTCGATAAAGATAGCACCCTTGGCCTTGAGGTCGTTCACCACGTAGGTGTTGTGCACGATCTCATGGCGCACATAGATCGGACGGCCAAACTTCTGCAACGCCCGCTCCACGATCTCGATGGCGCGGTCCACGCCGGCGCAAAACCCGCGTGGTTCAGCAAGCAAGATGGTCCCCACGTTTGCCACTTCGTGTGCTGCGCTGCCCCCCAAGGGGGCGCTCACGCCTTGGGGCGGCCCAGCGGCGTTCAGGGCTTCGTTGCTGATGGATGTATTCATAAAACCCCAATCACCTGCACTTCAAACGTCACCGGCTGGCCGGCCAGCGGGTGGTTGAAGTCGAACTGCACGCCTTTGCCTTCAGCGACCTGCAACACCACGCCGGCAAACTGGCCCTTGTCGTCGGGCGTGGGGAACTGCACCACATCGCCCACGCTGTATTGCTCGTTGGGGTCGCCCATTCGGGTCAGCACCTTGCGCGCCAGCCACTGCTGCATAGCGGGGTTGCGTTCGCCAAAAGCGGCACCGGCGGGCAACTCAAAAGTTCGCCGCGCGCCCTCCTCCATGCCGATCAGGCAAGCCTCTACGGCCGGCGACAACTCCCCCGTGCCCAGGGTGAGCGTGGCGGGCTTGCCGTCAAAGGTATTAATGACATCGCCTTGCTCGCCGCTCAGGCGGTAATGCAGGGTCAGGAAGGAGCCAGGTTGTACACAGGTCACGGTTGCGGTCATAAATGGTCCCAGTAAACAGGCTTCTATTGTAGATTTTTGAGTTTCAGGCGCGCAGACGCCCACCCCATGCCCGCACCCAGCACATGCGCTTGCCATGCCACCCGCACGCCCTCGGGTAGACCCGACATATCGGAGACAAAACCGGCGGCATCAAGAACGGCTTTGACAAACAAGCCGAGTCCGAGAATAGCGAGGATGACGCGCAGCCTGGGCTGGCGGCTCCAAAACGCGGCTCCGGCAACAAAGGCCAACAGCATGACCAACCCGGAGGCGCCACGGTAGTACGCCAGATCCGGGGCCAGCAGCAGCAGCCCCAACGAAATGGCAGGCATCCCGAAAAAGAGTGCCCAGGCGACAAACCGTGGCCCGAAGGCCGTCTCCGCGACAGCACCCACCAAAAGCAATGCGCTGACGTCCAAAAACAGCTGCTGCATTGAAAAGTGAACCAAATGACCGGACCAGAGGCGCCAAACTTCACCTGCAAAAATCGCCTCCCGGTCAAAGGCGAGCAGACTGGCCTGCGGGCTGTCGCCAAGTGCCAGACAAACCAGAACGAACACGCTGGTTGCGTAGGGAACCCTCAGCAGCATGGTCTTTGGCTTGGCAAAATTTTTCATAATTGTCTTCATTCCAGGAGGGACAAGGCCTGCAACCACTGCGTGCGCACTGGCACTGAGAATATTCGCACAGAACGACCGTCTAAACTGCCCCCACTGCAAAAAGCCAGCCCATGCCCCTGAAAGACCTCCCCCCTGATGCCCGTCCCCGGGAAAAGCTCCTGGCCCGGGGTCCCGCGTCGCTGAGCGACATCGAGTTGCTGGCCGTGCTGCTACGTACCGGCATCAAGGGAAAAGGCGTGCTGCAAATGGCCGATGAGCTGCTGCACATCAAAAATGCTAGCAGCACAAGCAGCATCGGCGAGGGCTTCGACGGAATTTCCGGCTTGCTGCACGCCACAGCCGACGATTTGAAGCGGGTCAAGGGCCTGGGGCCGGCCAAACGTGCAGAGGTGATCGCCGTGTTGGAGTTAGCCCGCCGAGCCATGGCGCAGCAGCTCAAAGAGCGCACCGTGTTTGCCGACCCCGAAACCATCAAGCACTACCTGAAGCTCCATCTCGCCGTGAAGAGCCACGAGGTGTTTGCAGTGCTGTTTCTGGACGCCCAGAACCGCCTGCTGGTCATGGAAGAAATGTTTCGCGGCACGTTGACCCAAACCTCGGTCTACCCGCGCGAGGTGGCCAAGCGTGCACTGCAATATGAGGCCAGCGCCGTGGTGCTGGCGCACAACCACCCCAGCGGCACGGTACAACCCTCGCGCGCCGACGAAGCGCTGACGCAAACCCTAAAGGCAGCACTGGCGCTGCTGGATGTGCGGGTGCTGGACCACATCATCGTCGGCCCTGGCCAGGCCCTGTCCATGGCCGAGAAGGGGCTGATGTGACCCCAACAACGCCAAAGACGGCAGGACAACAGGCCAAACCACTCAAAGTAGGCTCGCTGGCCGACCTCAAACAGGTGAAGAATGCCATTGCGGAGCAAGCCGAGCGTGCCGCCAAGGCAGCCGCCCAGCAGGCGCTGGAGGCGAAGCGCGTGCGCGAACACCGCAGCCTGTTTCAGGCCGCAGTCGGCGCGGTCAAACGCATGCCGGCGCATGGCACGGCCAGCCTCAGGCCAGCCGCGCCACAGCCATTGCCCATGCAACACCTGCTGGACGAGGCCGCTGCGCTGGCCGAGTCCATCAGCGACGAATTCGACGTCACCACCCTGCTCGACACCGATGAACACTTGAGCTTTCGCCGCACCGGCGTGGGTCCTGACGTGGCGCAGAAGTTGCGCAAGGGCAAATGGGCGATTCAGCGTCAAATCGACCTGCACGGCCTGCGCAGCGATGACGCGCGCGAAGCGCTGGCGGCTTTCATTCGTGAATCACACAAGCATGGCATTCGCTGCGTGCGTGTGGTCACTGGCAAGGGTCTGGGTTCACCGGGCAAGGCCCCAGTACTCAAAGACAAGGTGCACCGCTGGCTGGTGCAGCGTTCTGAAGTGGTGGCCTTTGTGCAGGCCCCGCCTGCACAGGGTGGTGCCGGCGCCCTGATGGTGTTGCTGCAGCCCATGGCCGCCAGGCAATCACGGCTTTAGACCCAGCTCGGCCATTTCATCCGAAGTAAAAACCCGTGACCGGGTATGAAAGGCCTTGCCCTCGGGGCCTTCCAGCGAAAACGTGCCGCCATGCCCCTCAATCACATCGATGATGAGCTGGGTGTGCTTCCAGGTTTCGTACTGGCCTTTGCCAATATAGAACGGGCAGCCGCCAATGTCACCCAGGTACACATCACCCGAGCCCATGGTGATTTCGCCAGGCAGAAAGCAATTGGCGGCGCTGTTGTCACAGCAGCCACCCGACTGGTGGAACATCAGCTCCGGGCCGTGTTTGCCCTGGAGCTGTGCCACCAGTTCCAAAGCCGCTGGCGTAGCAACGACTTTGGCAACCATCAGAAAAAGCCCAACTTGTTTTCGCTGTAGCTGACCAATAGGTTCTTGGTCTGCTGGTAGTGGTCCAGCATCATCTTGTGGGTTTCACGGCCGATGCCGGACTCTTTGTAGCCACCAAACGCGGCGTGTGCGGGGTATGCGTGGTAGCAGTTGGTCCACACGCGCCCTGCCTTGATGGCGCGTCCCATGCGGTAGGCCACATTGCCGTTGCGGCTCCACACGCCGGCACCCAGACCGTACAGCGTGTCATTGGCAATGGCCAATGCTTCAGCTTCGTCCTTGAAGGTGGTCACGGCCAGCACCGGTCCAAAAATTTCTTCCTGGAAAATGCGCATCTTGTTGTGGCCCTTGAACAGGGTGGGCTGCACGTAGTAGCCGCCTTCCAGATCGCCACCCAGGTGGGCTTGTCCGCCACCGATCAGCACTTCTGCGCCTTCCTGCTTGCCCAGGTCGAGGTAGGACAGGATCTTGGTCAGCTGCTCTTTGGATGCCTGTGCACCCATCATGCTGTCGGTGTCCAGCGGATTCATGTGCTTGATGGCGGCAACGCGCTTCAACACACGCTCC
>JAIPDC010000101.1 GCA_021737865.1 Rhodoferax sp. | reverse complement strand
GTGAGCCAGGCATTGGACTGGGCCGCTGCCGCCCGCGCTGCCACGCCTTGGGTGCAGGCCGTGCGCGCCAACCCGCCGCCGTTCTGGGCCATGGAAAGCCTGCTCAAGGAATACCCCATCTCCAGCGCCGAAGGCCTGGCCCTGATGCGACTGGCCGAGGCGCTCTTACGCGTGCCCGACGCCGAAACCGCCATTGCGCTGACCGCTGACCAACTGGGCCGCGCCGACTTTGATGGCAGCGGCGACAAGGTCTTGTCGCGCCTGTCCAGCACCGCAATCGCCATGTCCAAACACTTTCTGCCCGACCCGCAAACCGGTGCCGGGCCCAAGGCAGAGCCTGGCCTGATGGCCAAACTGGGCGCCAGGACGGTGGTGGCCGCCACGCTACGTGCGGTGCAGCTTCTGGGCCGCCAGTTCGTGCTGGGCCAGACCATGCAGGAAGCGCAGCACGAGGCAGATGCCGCGCGTAAAAAGACCGCACTCAGATACTCTTATGACATGCTGGGCGAGGGTGCGCGCACCGATGCCGATGCGCTGCACTATTTGCAGAGCTACACAAATGCTATTGAATCCATAGCGAATCACGCACATTCCACGGGGGCTGTAGAGTCAAATGATGGTATATCCATCAAACTCAGCGCCCTGCACCCGCGTTTTGAGGATGCGCAGAGCGGGCGTGTGATGGCCGAGCTGGTGCCCCGTGTGTGGAGCCTGTGCGAGCGGGCGGCGCGGGCCAATATCAACCTCACCATCGATGCCGAAGAAGTGGAGCGCCAGGAGCTGACACTGGAAGTGCTAGATGCGCTGGTTGCCAAGGTGGCTCAGCACTGCCCGCAATGGCGCGGCTTTGGCATGGCCATGCAGACGTACCAGACCCGCTCGCTCGAACTGATTGACTACGTGAGCGCCATGGCGCGGCGCTACCAGGTGCGCCTGATGTGCCGCCTGGTCAAGGGCGCCTATTGGGACGCCGAAATCAAGAGGGCCCAGGAGTTGGGTCTGCCGCACTACCCGGTGTTCACCCACAAGCACCACACCGATGTGTCCTACCTGTCCTGCGCCCGTGCGTTACTGAACGCGCCCGACGCCATTTACCCCCAGTTTGCGACGCACAACGCGGCCACCATCGCCGCCATCCTGCAAATGGCCGCGCGCACCGGTGCTCCGTTTGAGCTGCAACGCCTGCACGGCATGGGCGAGGGCGTTTACCGGGAGGTGTTGAAGAACCCGCTGGTGTCCTGCCGCGTCTACGCCCCTGTGGGAGCGCACCGCGACCTGCTGGCCTATCTGGTGCGCCGGTTGCTGGAGAACGGTGCCAACTCCTCTTTTGTGCACCAGATGGCCGACCCGACGGTGGACCTGCAGGACCTGCTGATTTCGCCACTGCGCCTGGAGCCGCATCCCAGCCTGCCGCTGCCGCCCGACCTGTTTGGCACGCATGCCGGCGCGCGCAAGAACAGCACCGGCCTGGACTTGACCGTGCCCGGTATGCGCGACCCGTTGTTGGCTGCCTTGGCTAACACTGCCGTCCCGGTGGTGCCGGAGTTTGATGTAAAAAACGTTGCCAATGCTTATGCAATATGCGTAAGCAGCTATCAAAAATGGAGCAAGGTTGCGGTGGCCGAACGCTCAGCCATCCTGCGCCGTGCCGCCGACACGATGTTGGAGCAGACGCCGATGTTCTGCGCCCTGCTGGTGAAGGAAGCGCACAAGACCTGGGGCGACGCGGTGAGCGAGGTGCGCGAGGCGGTCGATTTTCTGCGCTACTACGCCGATGAGGCCCAGCGCATCATGCAGCCGCTGGCGATGCCGCAGGTGCACGGCTTGCCGCCTGCGCTTGCACACCACAGCTTGGGGGTGACGGGTGAGACCAACACGCTGTCACTGACCGCGCGCGGCGTGTGGGTGTGCATCAGCCCGTGGAACTTTCCGCTGGCCATCTTTGTCGGTCAGGTTGCCGCAGCACTTGCCACCGGCAATGCCGTGCTGGCCAAACCCGCCGAGCAGACGCCCGGTGTGGCCCAGGTGGCGGTGCAACTGCTGCATGCCGCCGGCGTGCCGGTTGATGCGCTGCAACTGGCGCACGGCGCTGGTGAAACCGTCGGTGCCGCGTTGGTGGCGCATCCCGGCGTAGCCGGCGTCGTGTTCACCGGCTCCACCCAGGTCGCGAAAATCATCAACCGCGTCCTAGCAGCGAAGGACGGCCCCATCACCCCGTTGATCGCCGAGACGGGCGGCATCAATGCGATGGTGGTGGATTCTTCAGCTTTGCCCGAACAGGTGGTGGACGCGGTGGTGCAAAGCGCCTTCCGCTCAGCCGGACAGCGTTGCTCGGCCCTGCGCCTGCTTTGTGTACATGAGGCGATAGCCGATGGCGTCATCGAGATGCTGCAGGGTGCGGCCAAAGAACTGGTGGTGGGCGACACCGCCGACATCGCCACCGATGTCGGGCCGGTCATTGACGCTGAAGCATTCGAAAACATATACCGTCATATCCAACGTTTGAAAATTGAGTCAAAAGTGCTTCTAGCCCCCGTGGAATATGCGCAAGAAGCTACAAAAATAATAGCAAATCTGATAGCGCCGCACGCCTTTGAAGTGGCAAATATTTCCGACGTCAAGTTTGAGATCTTCGGCCCGGTGCTGCAAGTGGTGCGCTGGGGCGGTGATCCTGCGGAGGCAATAGCGCAAGTCAACGCGCTGGGCTATGGTTTGACTCTGGGCATTCAGACCCGCATTGACAGCCGGGCGCAGGCGCTGGCCCATGCTGCCCACATCGGCAACGTCTACATCAACCGCAACATGATCGGTGCCGTGGTGGGCGTGCAGCCGTTCGGTGGTGAAGGCTTGAGTGGTACCGGCCCCAAGGCCGGCGGCCCGCATTACCTGTACCGCTTCTGCGCCGAGCAGACTATTACGGTTAACACCACGGCGGCGGGGGGGAATGCGGCGCTGCTGGCCAGCGTGCATTGAAATGGGGCTTTTTTATCTTCAATCAGACTTCCAGCGCCGCCAGCCAGGGCGCTGCGTCCCGGAGTTGGATGCAGCCGAAATCGGCCTCTGCCTTGCATTCGCGCACCAGTTGAACGGCGTGGGCCTGGGGCCATTGTTCGGCAAAGCGGGTCAGCGCGCGGTGCGGCTTGGCGTCGGACAATTTGCACTCAACCAGATGGGTTAGCGTGTCGCCGTCGTTCAGTGCGAAGTCCACCTCGGCGCCGTCTTTGGTGCGCAGGTAGTGCAGGTCCACTGCCATGCCACGGGTGTCCTGCTGCCATTGGGCAAGTTTCAGCAGGTGGCAGGCCACGAGGTTCTCAAAGCGCACACCATCGTCACCCAGAACGAGTGCAGTGTCGTAAAAATAGACCTTGGGCGCCTGCAAGGTGGACCGGGCGATGTTGCGATGCCAGGGGCGCACTACAAACACGACGAACAGTGCCTCCAGAATGTCCAGGTACTTGCTTAGGGTGACGGAGGATAAATTCAAGTCCCTCCCCAGAGACGCCAGCGACAACGGCGAGCCAACGCGTGCACGCAGCATCTCGGCAAACAGGCGCATGGCGTTGACTTCATGTAGTCGCGAGAATTCGAGCACATCTTCTCGTACCAGCCCGGCAAAATAGTCCGTGCGCCAGCGTTGGGCATCGGTATCGGTGTTGGTCAGCGCGGGCTCTGGAAAACCCCCGCGCGCCAGAAGGTGGGTGAGAGCAGGGTGGGGCGCCACCCGTAACTGTTGCGACCACTCCCGTACCGACAGGGGGTGTAGTCGCAGTCGGAAATACCGACCTGCCAGCGAGTCGCCACTTTGGCGAAAGGTGTCCATGCGGGCGCTACCCGTCACGAGAATTTGTTGTCCCGGGGCGCGACCGTCATAGACGCCCTTGAGCCAGGTTTTCCAGTCGCGCATTTTGTGCACTTCGTCGAACACCAGCAGAGGAGCGCTTTGCCGCCAACTCTGCGTCAGGATGATGGCGCGGTGGGCTGCTACATCGAAATTGAGGTATTGGCTGTCCGGCCACTCGCCCATGAGCTGTTGACTCAGCGTGGTTTTCCCCACCTGCCGGGGCCCTGTGAGTACCACCATCTTGCGTTGCAAGTCCTGGCGGATGCGGTCATCCAGATAACGTTTCATGCGACTATTTTAAAGAATTATAAAAAATAGTCGCGACTTTATTTAATTATTCTGCGATATCGCGGCAAAAATCAATGCTGCCGGCCCTCTACGCCGAGCCATACGTCGAGAAATTACTGGAACCTTTTGAGCCGATAGAAAACGGCTCTTCGGAACTTGGTGTGTTTGAGCGCGATAACAGGAGTACGTCACGATTCTCGTTGAATAGGATCCTATTGTTGTGAACATTGAACCCAGGTTTTCAATAGCCAGATGAAGGCGGGTGATTGGCGGCGAATTTGACCGGAAATCGAACTGAGAGAAGGTAACGTCCTGCCTGGCACTGACCGTGGCGGTGAAACAGCCGGTTTTAAACCGTCATCTCACCTCGCTCAGGGTGGGGGAATTTGGGTGGCCATCAGGGCGCTTTGCAGGAATGGCAACCCGCCATATTTCCCCTGCAAGTAGCCTCGTTCAAGTGCTTCGTTCTTGCGTGGGCTGAAATCAAGCAGCGGGTAACCGGCATGGCACCGGGCGATGTTTCCTTGCGCATAGGAAACATTCTTCAGAAAGCAAAAAGGGACTCGAAGGTCCAGTCGTTCGCTTAATCTGTTGATGCGACGAGCCGGATAATTGGTGATTTACCAAATTTCTGGTAAATTGGCATTTTTCTCGTAATAGTAAATAAATGCCATGAAAACCCATTCAACCATTAAAAATGGCAGAACCGTCATCCCGGCAAATCTGCGCGAAACACTGGACATTAAAGATGACGATCAAATGATCTGGACTGCGCGCGATGGCGAACTGGTGGCTACAACGCGACGCGCACAACTGCTGAAGGCGCAAGCCTTGTTTCAGACATTTGTGCCAAAGAATTCACCTTCTCTGGC
Organism: Rhodoferax sp.; assembly: GCA_021737865.1. Classification (GTDB taxonomy): domain Bacteria; phylum Pseudomonadota; class Gammaproteobacteria; order Burkholderiales; family Burkholderiaceae_C; genus Allorhodoferax. Next base: position 7,117 of record JAIPDC010000101.1, on the reverse strand, counting down.
AGACGAACTTATTGCGGAGAGACGTGCAGCGTCTGACGCTGAGTGAGCGAGCTCAGCGTACTCGATGCCTCTGCAATTCTGGCGTTTTTGCAAGGCGAACCCGGTGAGGAAATCGTCAGACAAGCATTGCAATCAGGAAACTGCATGGTCACCGCGGCCAATCAGTCAGAGATCATCGCAAAAGTCGTGGATCGAGGAGCAGATATGGCAGCGATCAAGACCGTGATTGAGCAACTGGCATACGTAGTGATTGATGTGACAGCAGAGGATGGCGAGTGCGCTGGTTGGATGCGTGAACAAACGCGCGCGATCGGTTTGAGTCTGGGTGACCGATTGTGCCTAGCAACGGCTCAACGGCTCAAAGCGGCAGTCCTGACAGCTGACAGGCCTTGGCTGGCAATGGCGCAGCCGCTAGGACTTGACATTCGGTGCATCCGCCCAGACTCGCATTAACGATCACTTTGCCGCCGTTTCTCAACGGATTAAGCGAACGGCTGGCTCGAAGGTCCTTTTTTGGCTCTTCGGAACTTAGAACTTATCCGTAAACAATGTTATCGCCTGACTTTATCTTTCGGAACGCCATGACGGACGCCGCCAAGTGGTTAAGCGCCAAGAAACTGCGATCAAGCTTCTCGTAGCGCACCAGCAACTTGCGAAACCGGTTGAATCAACTGCGCGCTACTTCTACCACCCAGCGCCTTGCCTTCTTCTCAGGGACTCGCTTGAGTTCTTTGGCTTCTTTGGCTTCTTGCCCTCTTCCTTTGACATGGGGGATGTAGTCATGTTCCTTAATTGCCTTCAGGGCGGGTGCTCCTGTATATCCTGCGTCAGCACACAAATGCTGGTGTCGCCTGATAGGCGGACTGGGTCGCTCAACCACGATGGCATCAAGCACCGCCGCCAGTTGCGACACATCATGCCGATTGGCTCCGGTCACGACGAGCGACAACGGGACGCCACGACCGTCCACCAGCAAATGGCGCTTGCTCCCATTTTTTTCCCCGATCCGTGGGGTTGGAACCAACGCTTTGCTGCGCCAGTGGCGCTTTCATCATCGCACCATCAATGCTTTGCCATCGCCAGGCTATGCCTTCAAACTCGTCGTACTCGGCAAGTCCGAGCTTCCACAGGGCTTCAAAGACGCCAGCTTTCTCCCATTCCAGGAAGCGGGCGTGACTTGCGCTGGCACTGCCGTAGCGCTCAGCCGGGAGTGCCTTCCACTGGCAGCCTGTGCGTAGAACAAACACGATGCCCTCGAATACCAATCGCGGGTCTTTGGGCTTGCGTCCGCCTCCGGACTTTCGGACATAGGTTTGATCTGCAACGGCGCTGGCGCACTGGAATCAGTGGTTCAACGCGGCTCCAAAATTCATCTGTGACTTCCCATGCTTTCGCTTTTGCCAACTTGCCTCCACACGCGGACATCGCGTGTAGAAGGTCATCATATTTTATTTACGGATAAGTTCTAAGTTCTGAAGAGCCATAGAAACCCCATCCTCGCTTAACGAGAGCCCAGCCGTGCCATCGAATAACCAGCGGCAGCAAGCGCTGGGCTTTGCCCTACGCGAAACACGGAAACGGAGCGGACCAGGTCGTTCGCCTGCGCGCTCAAGCTTTGCGCAGACCGCGCAATCTGCTCCACCAATGCCGCATTTTTCTGTGTCGTCTCGTCCAGACTGCGAACCGCCTCGCCGACCTGCTCCACGCCCAGGCTTTGTTCCTGACTCGCTGAACTGATGTCGCCCATGATGTCCGTCACGCTGCGGATGGAATTGACGACCTCGTTCATGGTGTGTCCGGCGCGGTCGACCAGTACGGTCCCCTCTTCTACGCGCTCCACACTGGTGGAAATCAGGGTCTTGATCTCCTTGGCGGCTTCAGCGCTGCGTTGTGCCAGATTGCGCACTTCGGTGGCGACCACGGCGAATCCACGCCCCTGCTCGCCGGCGCGGGCAGCCTCAACTGCGGCGTTGAGGGCAAGAATGTTGGTTTGAAAGGCGATGCCGTCAATGACGCTGATGATGTCCGATATTTTGCGGGAGGCATCATTGATGCCACGCATGGTTCCGACCACTTGCTCGACCACCTTGCCGCCGCGCTCGGCAACGCTGGATGCGCTGCGTGCGAGTTGATTGGCCTGGCTTGCATGGTCCGCATTCTTGTGGACGGCGGATCCCAGCTCCTCCATGGATGCAGCCGTCTGCTCCAATGCCGCTGCCTGACTTTCGGTTCGGCTTGACAGATCGATGTCGCCCGCTGCAATGGCTTCGGCGCTTGCCGCAATATCTTCTGCCGATGTGCGTACCTGTGATACCAGGGACGACAGACTCTCGCTCATTTTGTTCAGGGCCTTGAACAGCTGGGCGACCTCATTGTCTCCCTCTGCCTGGACCCGCGCCTCAAGGTCGCCGCCGGCCACTTGCTCGGCAAATTTCACGGCCTGAATCAGTGGGCGAGTTACGCTGCGTGCGACCCAGGTTCCCGCCGCAATGGCCAAAATAGCGGCCACCAGTCCAGCCACGATGGTTTGGCGCTGAGTCGACGTGATCAGTTGTCCGTTCTCGACGGCTGTTTCTTTGACCTGGGCGAGCTGACGCGCATCGATCTTCGCCAGGGCACCCAGGAATGGGGCCAGCATCGGGATCATTTCTTCGTCGGCAGCAAATGCGGCCTCTGATTGTTTGCCGTCTTTGACCATGCCGACAATTCGCTGCACACCTGCGACATAAATCCCGTGGCGCTTGCGGGCCTCGGCGATGAGTAGTTTGTCCTCATCGGACCCGGTCAACGCCCGTTCGAGATCCTCAAGCCCTTTGGAGATGCGCCCATCCCGTTCACGAATGGCGTTGGTCAGTTTGGTCTGCTGCTCACTGCTGGACGACACCAGAATGACCATGCTGGCAATGGCGTTGTCCTTGGCCAGCAAGTGAATTTCGGACGCCAGCGCCTGCAGTTGGCCGCCCCCTTCCATGGCGACGGAATTGGCGGCACTGCGGGATAAACCCATTTGCACCGCAGCAATCAACAGCGCGATGGTGATCACCACGGACCCGAAAGCGAGCCCAACGCGTGTACTAATTTTCAGGTTCCGGGTTATCGTTGTTGCCACGCCTGTGTCTCCTTGGATTTGTATTTCACTCGCCGGCGCTACAAAGTCTTAGCCGCCCAACTCGCTAACCATCTCCTGGCACTTGGTAATGCGCTCCTTTTGGATGCCACCGGCCAGCTTTCGTGCTTCGTCATCTTTGCCAGCGAGGATGGCCGGAACCAGGTCGTTTTCACGGGTTTTCTTGAACGCGTTCCAGTTCTCCACCAGTGTGGCGAACTGGGCTTCCTTGCCGGCGGGAGCCTTCAGTTTGGCCAGATGGGCGCTGACCGCATCGGCCGTGTCCTTGACCACTTTCTGGTGGTCGGCGCCGCGCTTGTCCTTGTTGGTCAGTAAGGTCACCAGTGACTCCCGGGCTGCGCTGAGTTTGGTTCGCAGGTCAGAGAACTCATTGGCATGCGCCCACTGTGAGGCGGTCAAACCCATCAGGGCGACGAAGAGCAGGGAAATCAATTTTTTCATGATGTGAACCTCTTTATTGGCTGAATCTATCGAATGCTTGGTGAAATATCCGGCAACAATGGTTGCTGCGCAGGTGCCAACAGCCTATTGCCGTACAAGACCGTCATGGTACGTTGTTCAGCCAGTATGCCCCGTTTTGGGGCCAAAAAAATAGCCAGCTTGTGATTGCGCGTCGAAATCAGGTGCTTTTCGCCAGCCTTTCGCCGAAGGCCATCCTGGCGGTCACCTAACCGAGACGCTCCAATTTCTGCATCATCTGCTCACATTGCGTGGCGGCCTTTACGAAATCAAATGCTGCAATGGATTGGGACAAGGCCTCAAAATCGACCAGCGCCGCCGCAGCCCGGTGCGCTTGAAGGCGCAAATGAACTTCAAGTGCCCGCAGGTCGGAGCGCATGAGCAGCGTGTGCAAATCCCGCAATGCCACCCCCAAAGCTTCTAGGTCCTGTGGAGCAATTGGCTCGGCATCGGCTGGGCCCTGTGTGGCGGCGGTTGAGTTGAGACTGGCCATCCATCCGCTGAGCCGATGCGTTGTGCCTTCGACGGCAGTGCGAAACGCATGGCGCAGGGCGTCGAGTTCCTGCGCGCCCGCATGCTCCTTGACGGACTGCTCCGCTGTCTTGGCTACAGCCGACAGGTAGGTGGCGCCCACGGTGGCTGCCAGCCCCTTGAGTGTGTGTAGCAGACGTACGGCACCGGCCTGGTCGCCGCTGTCCAGAAGTGCATTGAGTTGATCGGGCTGGCCCGTGAGGTCTTGAAGGAAAGACGTCAGCACGTCGCAATACAACTGTGTATTGCCTCCCAGCCGGGCAATCGCTTCGTCGGTGTCAATGCGGTCGGGCGCAGGGGTTTCTACAGCGGGTGTGACCATGGCTTGCGGAGCATTCTGGTCCGGTAAATCCCGTGCCGACACGCGGGCACGAGACCGGCCGGTATGGTTCAGCAACACCTCGATCAGGTGCGGCAGGTCAAATGGTTTTCCTACGTGGTCATTCATGCCGGCACGCAGACAGGCTTCCCGGTCTGAAGCCATTGCGTTGGCGGTCATGGCAATAATGGGCAGCGTTGTCTGTCCCAGTTCCTGTCGAATGGCCTGGGTTGCGGCGTAGCCGTCCATGACCGGCATCTGAATATCCATCAGCACAGCATGGAAGGGCTCGATCGCCTGCGCAACGGCGGTAACGCCGAGCTGGCCATTGGCGGCGATTTCGATCAGAGCGCCCTCGGCACTCAGCAACTCCTGGGCCACTTGCTGGTTGATCAGGTTGTCCTCCACGACCAGCAGGCGCATGCCATCCAGATGCCGCTCCTTGTCTTTTTTGTTGCGTGGCTTGGTGCGCAGGTTGCTCAGGCCCGCGTGGGCGTCGACGATGGTGTCGAGCAACATCGTGGCGGTGATCGGCTTGACCAAAAATGCGTTCAGGCAGGCTTGCTCCTTGGCATTGCGGTGTGACAGCATATCGCGCCCATGTGCGGTCACCATCACGGTGACCGGGCTCTGGGCCCGCGGGCCCAACTGCCGCAGGCGGTCAATGGTTTCCCATCCATCCATACCCGGCATCAGCCAGTCGACCAGGATGGCATCGTAGGGCGGTTTGTTCTCGCGTAGCCTGGCTTCGGTCAGCGCCAGGGCTTGCAACCCGCCATCGGCCGCATCGACCTGCCAACCCCACGATTGGGCCATGGCCGCTGTCAGCTTGCGGGCGGTTGCATTGTCATCGACGACCAGCACACTCAGCGACAGGGATGCCAGAGGTGATGGCCGCTCCGGACTGCCCGGGACCCTCTTGGCGCAGCCCAGTCGCAGGTTGAAATGAAATGTGCTGCCTTGGTTTGGCACGCTCTCCAGCGCCAGGTGCCCGCCCATCAACTCCACCAGGCGCTTGCAGATGGACAGGCCCAGCCCGGTGCCCCCGAAGCGGCGGGTCGTCGATGCTTCAGCCTGCGAAAACCCCTGAAAAATGCGGGCCTGATTTTCAGCCGCAATGCCGATGCCGGTGTCACTGACTGCAATGTGCAGCATCGCTTCGTGCGGGGTTCGGGACAGCATCTTGAGTCGCACGACCACTTCACCCTGGTGGGTGAACTTGACAGCGTTGCCCGCCAAATTGAGGAGCACCTGCTGTAGTCGCATGGCATCGCCCACCAGAATGGATGGAAGGGCGGGATCGACGTCAAACAGCACCTCAATCGACTTGCCGCCGACGGTGGCCGACAAAATGACGGACAGGTCGCGCAACAAACGGTCGACCCTGAACGGCTGCGGATCGAGGTCCATCTTGCCGGCCTCGATCTTGGAGAAGTCCAGCACGTCGTTAAGTAAGCCCAGCAAGGACTTGGCCGCGCCCTCGGCCTTGCTGGCGTAGTCCATCTGGCGCTCTGACAATTCCGTGTTGTGCAGCAATTTGAGCATCCCGAGAATGGCATTCATCGGGGTGCGAATTTCGTGGCTCATGTTGGCAACGAACTGACTCTTGGATTGCGAAGCCTCCTGCGCCGCTTCGGTGGCGCGTGTCAGGTCGGTGATGTCCGTGTAGGTGGTGACAAATCCACCGTCCGGCATGGTGGCGCCGCGCACATCGAGGGTTCGTCCATCCCCTCGCTGGCGCTGGAAGCGATGGGCTTGCGAGTGCTTGGCCCGCTCCACAAGGGCACTCACAATCGCGTTGCGGTCCCCTTCGCCGTACTCACCGCGTTCGGCGTTGTAGCGGATCAGTGATTCAAATCGCACCACCTCGGGTTCAAACAGGGAGTCGGGGAAATCCAGCAGGGTGCGGAATTGCGGATTCTCTGCCACCAGGTTCAACTGGTTGTCCATCACACTTAAGCCAACGGGGATGTTGGAAAGTATGTTTTTCATCAAAATGTTCTTCTGGCGTACTTCGTCTTCCAGTAATTTTCGCTGGGTGACGTCGGTGCGGATTGAAATGTACTTTTCAATGCCATGGGCGCCAAAAAAGGGTGCAATAACGGTGTCCACCCAATACGGTGTGCCGTCCTTTGCCGTGTTGCAGACCTCGCCCCGCCATACATAGCCACTGGAGATCGTCTTCCAGACATCGGTCCAAAAGCCCTCGGGCTGAACATTGGACTTGACGAGGCGGTGGTTACTGCCAATCAGCTCTTCGTTGCTGTAGCCGCTGACCTGGCTGAACATCGCATTGGCGTAGGTGATGTTTCCGGCCGGGTCCGAAATCGACACGATGGAATACATATTGATGGCATCCATCAGGGTCTGCGCTTCGCGCATGGAGTCGATTTTGGCAGCCTCTGCCTGGCTGCGTTCGTTTAGTGTGGCCCGCAGGGCACGCTGGGTTTGGATCAGCAGGGCCACCAAGCCCACCAGGCCCAGCGCAATGGCGATCAGTGTCCATCGCACCGAGTTGTTCTGGTCTGCCCGGCTTTCCAGATAGGTGTAAACAATGAGCAACGCAGCCGTAGCGATGAACGCACCGACGGTGGGCCATAAGTGGCGGAGAAACAGGGAGCGCTGCTGCGGCATCAAGGACGTGGATTGATTGCTTGAAGGTCGGGTTTCGGCATTCTACG
>JAIPDC010000100.1 GCA_021737865.1 Rhodoferax sp. | reverse complement strand
AATCCAGCTGTTCGTCTGTGGCACCGAGCTTGTCGAACAAGTCAAATGCGGCGTTCACGACCCAGTCAGGTCGTGCACCGGGCTTGTCTACCTTGTTCACGACCAGGATGGGCTTCAAGCCCAGCGCCAAAGCCTTTTTAGTCACAAAACGGGTCTGGGGCATGGGCCCCTCTTGGGCATCAATCAGCAGCACCACGCCGTCAACCATGGACAAGGCACGCTCCACTTCACCACCGAAATCGGCGTGTCCGGGGGTGTCGACGATGTTGATGTGGGTGCCTTCCCAGGTCACAGCACAGTTTTTGGCCAGGATCGTGATGCCACGTTCTTTTTCAATGGCGTTGTTATCCATCACGGTGTCAACCACCTTTTCGTGACTGGCAAAGGTGCCGGACTGACGAAGCAATTGATCGACCATGGTGGTCTTGCCGTGGTCAACGTGGGCGATGATGGCGATATTGCGGATTTGTTTACTGCTCATGGTTCACTTTCTCTTGAATCTGTTATGCCGGACGCCTCAGGCGTTCAGGCTGGTTCCTGGCTCGGTGCTTGCTGGGTTCGAGACTGTGCAATCTCAAGCGGGCTCAGCAAGCGCCCCGGTATCAATTCCCCTGCATGGGTGTGTGCTGTTCCCAGCAACGTGGATGGATCGGTGTCATACACCGCTACCATTTCTTCATCGGGCCAGTTTCCCTTGCGGCGCATGCCACTCAGAAACCGCCCTGCATTCTCACTGTCCAATGTGACCACCGTGTGGTGCTCCAACAGTGCGTTCACCGGCAACAGGCATGCCAGTCGCTCTTCTTCCGTCATCGCCTGCAGTGCCTCCAGCGTCACACATTGGGACACCGTGAAATTACCCGTGGCCGTCCGCCGCAGACGGGTCAGGTGTGCACCGCATCCCAACGCTTCACCAATGTCCTCCCCCAGCGTGCGAATATAGGTTCCCTTGCTGCATTTTACTATCATTTCGATAGCTGCTTGCGCAACATCCACGGGGGCTAGAGTCACTTTCAACGCATGAATCGTCACCGCCCGCGAGGCCCGCTCGACCTCAATGCCAGCGCGCGCATATTCATATAGCGCCTTGCCGTCTTTTTTCAATGCACTATGCATCGGTGGCGTCTGACTGATCGGTCCGGTAAAAGAGGGCAACACCCGTGCAATGTCTTCTTCCGTCACATGGACAGCACGCACTGCAATCACATCGCCTTCAGCATCACCAGTGCTGGTTTTGACTCCCAACAGCGCAGTCGCTTCGTATTCTTTATCTGCATCGAGCTGAAGCTGGCTGAACTTGGTGGCAGCACCAAAGCACAACGGCAGCACGCCTGTCGCCAGCGGATCCAGCGTGCCGGTATGCCCCGCCTTCTCAGCGCGCAACAACCACTTCACTTTTTGAAGTGCGTCATTGCTGGACCAGCCCAGTGGTTTGTCCAGCAACAGCACCCCATGCACAGGGTGCCTGGTGATCTTCTTGCCTCCACGCTCCGTCGCGGCGCTGCTCGCAGCCCCCAGAGGGGAGCGCGCTTCGCCTTGGGGCGGCCCGGCGGCGAAACCCTCCGTGCTGCTCACATCAATCCTCGTTCTTGGAACGCGAGGCAACCGCCTGCGCGATCAAAGCATTCATGTCTGCGGCACGCTCCGTGGTGCGGTCAAAGTGGAAGTGCAACGTGGGCACAGTGTGAATGTGCAGACGTTTGAACAAACCAGCGCGCAAAAAACCTGCAGCCTGATTCAACCCCTCGGCACAAGCGACCGGGTCCCCAGCCAACAGGCTGAAAAATACCTTGGCGTGCGCATAATCCGGTGTCACCTCGACCGCCTGAATCGTGACCATGCCCACCCTCGGGTCTTTTAGCTCGCGCGCAATCAACTCGGTCAGATCACGCTGGATCTGATCGGCCACGCGGAAACCGCGATGGGGTGTGGAAGACTTCTTGCGCGCCATCAGGATTTATTGTTTACAGCGTACGGGCAATTTCACGGATCTCATAGAACTCCAGCGCGTCACCCTCTTGGATGTCGTTGTAGTTCTTGATGGTCAAGCCGCACTCGAAATTCTCCTTGACTTCCTTGGCATCGTCCTTGAAACGCTTGAGCGAATCGAGCTCGCCGGAATAGATAACCATATTGCCGCGCAGCAAACGCAGCTTGGCGGTGCGGCGAACCACGCCCGAGGTAACCATACAACCCGCGATCGAACCGATCTTGGACACTTTGAGCACTTGGCGGATCTCGGCGGTGCCGATGACTTCTTCCTTCTTGTCCGGCGTCAGCATGCCCGACATGGCCAGCTTCAGGTCGTCCACCGCATCGTAAATGATGTCGTAGTAACGGATGTCCACCCCGTTGTTTTCGGCCAGTTTGCGCGCACCGGCGTCGGCACGGGTGTTGAAGCCGATGATGACGGCCTTGGCAGCAATAGCCAGGTTGACATCGGACTCGCTGATGGCACCCACTGCGGTGTACACCATCTGTACCTTGACCTCTTCGGTCGACAACTTGAGTAGCGACTGCGCCAGGGCTTCCTGTGAACCCTGCACGTCTGCCTTGACGATGATCGGCACCATCTTGACTTCGCCGGCCGAAATATCCGTGAACATGTTTTCCAGCTTGGCGGCTTGCTGCTTGGCCAGCTTGGTGTTGCGGAATTTGCCTGCACGGTAAGTAGCGATTTCACGGGCCCGGCGCTCATCGGCCAGAATCATGAATTCGTCGCCGGCCTGTGGCACTTCGGTCAGACCCTGGATTTCGACGGGAATCGAGGGGCCAGCGGTCTTGATCGGTTTGCCGTTTTCGTCCAGCATGGCGCGCACGCGGCCATAGGTCTGGCCAGCCAACACCACGTCGCCGGTCTTGAGGGTACCGGACTGCACCAAAATCGTAGCAACCGGGCCGCGACCCTTGTCCAAACGGGCTTCGATCACCAGGCCCTTGGCCATGGCATCGACCGGGGCCTTGAGTTCCAGCACTTCTGCCTGCAACAGCACTTGTTCGAGCAGCTCATCAATGCCTTGTCCCGTTTTGGCGGACACGGAGACAAACGGGGAACTACCGCCAAACTCTTCGGGAATCACTTCTTCCACCACCAGCTCGTTCTTCACGCGCTCAGGGTTGGCATCGGGCTTGTCGATCTTGTTGATGGCCACCACGATAGGTACACCGGCCGCCTTGGCGTGCTTGATGGCTTCCTTGGTTTGTGGCATCACACCGTCGTCGGCCGCAACGACCAGAATCACGATGTCCGTGGCATTGGCTCCACGGGCCCGCATGGCCGAGAAGGCCTCGTGACCGGGGGTGTCCAGAAACGACACCATGCCGCGCGGTGTTTCCACGTGATAAGCACCGATGTGCTGGGTAATGCCACCGGCCTCACCCGACGCCACTTTTGCTCTGCGGATGTAGTCCAGCAAGGAGGTTTTACCGTGGTCAACGTGGCCCATGACGGTAACAACCGGTGCGCGGGGCAACGATTCAGCGTGTTGCTGCAACACTTCATCATCGGTAAATGCTTCTGCATCATCCAGCGCAGCAACAACTGCTTTGTGACCCATTTCTTCCACCAAAATCATGGCGGTGTCCTGGTCCAGCGGCTGGTTGATCGTGACCATCTGGCCCAGCTTCATCAAATGCTTGATAACCTCGGATGCCTTGACCGCCATCTTGTGTGCCAATTCAGCCACGGTGATGGTCTCAGGGACGTGCACTTCCAGTACCCGCGCTTCGACCGGTGCCGACACGGGTTGGTTTTCACGGTCACGGTCATTGCTGCCGCGGCGACCGCGAGGACCACTGCGCCAGTTGGTTGACCTTCCAGCACCCGCGCCGCTGTCGCCACGCGTAGGAATCGCCTTCTTTTTGGCTGGATCGCCGGCCCAACTGCTTGAGAGCTTGGCGGACTTGACTTCTTTGCCTGCACCGGCGGGTGCATTGGCTGGTGCGCCTGGGGCTGGCTTTGCCGGCTTTGCAGCGGTACCAGCAGCAGGCTTGTGCAAGGTGCCCTTGATAGCACCCTTTGCATCCGTCACCGGAGGTTTGACCTCCTCAGGCCTTTTCGCAGTCAGCACCCGCTTGGGCGCTGCCATCATCGAGCGAATCGCAGCTGCCTCGGCTTCGGCCTTGCGGCGGCGATCGCCCAAATCAGCGGCACGAACCACTTCCTCATCTGCAAGTGCCTTGGATGCCGCAGCAGCGGCCAATTTCTCGCGAGCAATCGCTTCCGCTTTTGCAGTCTCAGCGGCTTCCAAAGATTCAACTTGCTTGGCGGTCGCGACAGCTCCACTATCTGGAGTCGAAACTACCGCAGCAGCTTCTGCTTCCTTGCGCGCCGCCACTTGCGCGGCCAATGCTTCAGCCGCATCCCGTGCGCGGGCTTCCTGCTCCTCGCGGTCACGGCGGCGCTGTGCCAATTCCTCTTCCTGGCGGCGGATCAATTCAGCCTGGCGGCGGTGCTCTTCCTCGCGACGCGCCAATTCGGCATCGTCGATCAGTGGCACATTGGATTTGACAACGGGTGCTTCCGCTTCTGTGCTTTCGGGGCCAGCATTTACCTCGTCATCACGTCGCACAAATGTGCGCTTCTTGCGCACTTCTACCTGAATCGTACGAGCTTTACCCGTGGCATCAGCCTGCTTGATCTCGGTCGTCTGCTTCTTGACCAGAGTGATCTTTTTGCGGTCAGCGCTGACAGTCCCGTGGCTATTTTGCAAATAGCTCAGCAAGCTGTGCTTGTCGGAGTCAGTCAGGACATCGGAGGCAGCCGATTTGGCGACCCCGGCCGACTTCAACTGCTCCAGCAGCGTATCAGTGGATTTTTTGAGTTCATTTGCGAACTCTGCGACGGTCGTACTAGACATTTGTTGTGTAACCTTTGGCGGCGGCCCAACCACTCCGAGAGCGGTTGCAGACCTTAACTGAAACTATATTTACATAACCATTACTCTTGAGAAGCGGCTTCATCGGTAAACCAATGCTGGCGCGCCTTCATGATCAGGGTTTTGGCCTCTTCCGAAGACTGACCGGTAATATCCGTGAGCTCATCAACCGCCAGATCGGCCAGGTCGTCGAGCGTATGCACACCGCTATCGGCCAACTTGCCAATGAGTTCGGGGGTTAGACCTTCGAGGTCACGCAAATCCTGCGAGACTTCTTCAACACTCTCTTCGTGCGCAATTTCCATCGTCAGCAACGCGTTTTTGGCACGCGTACGCAACTCAGTAACAGTCTCTTCGTCAAAACTTTCAATCTCGAGCATCTCTTGCAGTGGCACGTACGCCACCTCTTCGAGACTGGTGAAGCCCTCGGCGATCAGAATATCGGCAATTTCTTCGTCCACATCAAGCTTTTCCATGAAAAGCTTGCGCCCAACATCCGTCTCGCTGGCTTGCTTTTGGGCAGACTCAGCAGCATCCAGAATATTGATGCGCCAGCCTGTCAACTCGGATGCCAGACGCACGTTCTGACCACCACGGCCAATGGCAATGGCGAGATTTTCCTCATCCACCACCACATCCATCGCGTGACGCTCTTCGTCCACCACGATGCTCGATACATTGGCAGGAGCCAGTGCGCCGATCACAAACTGGGCAGGGTCTTCGCTCCACAGAACGATATCTACACGCTCACCGGCGAGTTCATTGGTCACACCGTTGACACGGGTACCGCGTACACCGACACAGGTCCCGATGGGGTCTACGCGTTTGTCATGCGACAGCACGGCAATCTTTGCGCGTGAACCGGGGTCACGTGCACAGGATTTGATTTCCAGTAAACCCTGTTCAATTTCGGGAACTTCCTGGCGAAACAGTTCGACCATGAACTCCGGTGCAGATCGTGACAACACAATTGGAGCGCCCCGCAAAGTGAGGTCCACTTCCATAATCATGGCGCGTACACGATCACCGGTGCGCAAATTTTCCTTGGGGATCATCTCGCTGCGTCGCAAGCGGCCTTCTACGCGCCCGCTCTCCACAATGAGATCGCCCTTGTCCATCCGCTTGACCGTGCCAACGAAGATCTTCTCGCCACGGGACATGAACTCGTTGAGCAGCATCTCGCGCTCGGCATCACGAATCTTTTGCAGAATCACCTGCTTGGCAGCCATTGCTCCGATGCGCCCAATCGGCACCGATGGCACGGATTCTTCAATGTGCTCATCCACCTCGATGTCGGGAATTTGTTCCTTGGCTTCGAACAACAGAATTTCCTGATCTGGCAGTTGCAGACCGGCCTCATCGGGAACGACATGCCAGCGACGGAACGTCTCATAGTTACCGCTGTCGCGGTCTAGCGCAACGCGAATATCCACATCACCGGGATAAAGTTTTTTAGTCGCTTGCGCCAAGGCCGCCTCGACAGCGCCCAACACCACATCACGTTCCACGTTTTTTTCACGGGAAATTGCTTCTACCAGCATCAACAGTTCGCGATTCATGCCATGACTCTCCTGAACACTCGATTTAACCAATATAAAACTTGAAACCAACTGATGCAGATTCCTTGAAAATCTGCCACCACACTTTTACTCCGCTGTGCCCGCCCCGCTGCGGCCCTTGAAGTTCACAATCGGGGCCAGACGCGATTCACGCAACTCGTCCAGCGTGAACCCCAGTGCCTGCAAAGGCGGGGGAACCCGCTTCTTGCTGACCTTTTGCCCTGGCTTAGCTGGTGGCTCATCGCTCCAGACGATTTGCCAACCGGTTTCGCCCACGGCATCCACCACTTTTTCCAACGTGCCTCTAAACTTCTTGCGGCTGGCGTGTACCTGGCCAGCCGCCGCAACACCCATAGGGGCCTTCAACGTAATATCAATTACATGACCCACAAAGCGCTCAAAATCTTGCGTATGGCGCAGCGGGCGGTCAATTCCCGGAGAGGAAACCTCCAACCGCTTGTACTCAACGCCATCGACCTCCAGGGCAAACTGCAACTGGCGATTCACCTTCTCACAATCTTCCACGTTGATAAATTGCGCTTGGGGGGCTTCACCCTCCTGGGGCTGCATCCATGGCAAATCAATCGTGATGCGCAACAACCCACCGGCCGAGCGCTCAATCTCTACCAAGTCATATCCCAAACCGCTTACGGTTTGTTCAACAATGTCCTGCAATGCCACTTCGAATTTGCCCGTTCAAAAACAATCGCCCAAAAAAAACGGGCGGTAATTACCCGCCCGTTTGGTCGTGAGGCTGCATTGTACTGCAAAAACGTGCTAAGTGCCTTGATTCGTAAGGAGTAATTGAATAACGTGCGACAATTCTGCATCGAGATATGCATTACCGAAGAGGATGAAATGGGATTTTTAGCAGGCAAAAAATTGTTGATTACAGGTGTGTTGTCCAACCGCTCCATTGCGTATGGCATTGCCAAGGCCTGCCATGAACAGGGCGCAGAACTGGCATTTAGTTATGTCGGTGAGCGTTTCAAGGAGCGGATAACCGAGTTTGCAGCGGACTTCAACTCCAAACTGATATTTGACTGTGATGTCGGTGACGACGCCCAGATCGAACAATTATTCACCGACCTGGGCACGCATTGGCCCAAATTTGACGGCTTTGTGCACAGCATAGGCTTTGCACCGCGCGAAGCCATTTCGGGCAATTTTCTGGACGGTCTGACCCGCGAGAACTTCCGCATCGCCCACGACATCAGTGCCTACAGTTTCCCGGGAATGGCCAAAGCCGCCCTGCCCTACCTCAACGACAACGCATCGTTGCTGACACTTACTTATCTGGGTGGCGTGCGTGTGGTGCCGAGCTACAACACCATGGGCTTGGCCAAGGCCTCGCTGGAATCCTCGGTTCGCTACCTGGCCGAGGCCATCGGCCCGCGCGGCATGCGCGTGAACGGTTTGAGTGCCGGCGCCATCAAGACGCTGGCGGCCAGTGGCATCAAGGACTTCGGCAAGTTGCTGTCCATTTCGGCCAATGCATCACCCCTGCGTCGTAATGTGACCATCGATGAAGTCGGTAATGTGGCGGCGTTCCTGCTCAGCGACCTGGCTTCCGGCATGACCGGACAGATCACTTATGTGGATTGTGGTGTCAGTCAGTCTGCCGTTGCAGTACTCGAAACTCCAACAGCATAAAGGAGTGCTAGCCCTCGCAGAATATGCGGGAGCAGCTATCAAAAATATAGCGCCATCAGGGCGCTATATTTTTCGTATGCATTCTGGCTACCGGACACAGTCGGCGAAGTAGTGGACAACTCCATCCGCATCCTTCTCTTCCACCAAGCCGTGAATATCAGTCTCGAAACCAGGGCATTTGGCGTTGAACTCGCGTGAAAATTTGAGGTAATCCACGATCTTCTTGTTGAATACTTCGCCTGGAATCAAGAGCGGAATTCCCGGTGGGTACGGCGTCACCAAGCCCACCGTGATGCGACCTTCGAGCTTGTCAATCTCGACGCGCTCTGTCTTGCGTAGCGCGATGTGGGCGTAGGCATCGCTTGGTTTCATGGCCGGTGTCAGGTCGCTCAGATACATATCCGTCGTCAAACGCGCGATGTCGTACTTGGCGTACAGGGCATGCACATGCTGGCACAGGTCTGCCAGTCCCATTTTTTCATATTTCGGATGCGATTTACAGAACTCCGGCAGGATGCGCCACATCGGCTGGTTTTTGGCGTAATCGTCCTTGAACTGTTGCAGCGCAGTCAGCATGCTGTTCCAGCGGCCTTTAGTGATGCCGATGGTGAACATGATGAAGAAGCTGTACAGGCCGGTCTTTTCGACCACCACACCGTGTTCAGTGAGGAACTTGGTCACGATGCTGGCAGGAATGCCGGTTTTGGCAAACTTGCCGTTCAAGTCCATACCCGGCGTCACGATGGTGGACTTGATAGGGTCCAACATATTGAAGCCGGTCGCCATCTTGCCAAACCCGTGCCAATTGGCTTTTGCGTTCTTGGACTCCCCCTTGATGATCCAGTCGCTGGCGCGGCCAATACCTTCGTCAACCAGCTTGTCCGGTCCCCAGACCTTGAACCACCAGTCGTCGCCATACTCCTCGTCCACCTTGCGCATGGCACGGCGGAAGTCAAGCGCCTCGGCAATGCTTTCTTCCACCAAGGCCGTGCCTCCTGGGGGCTCCATCATCGCCGCAGCGACATCGCAACTGGCAATGATGCTGTATTGCGGCGACGTCGATGTATGCATCAAATACGCCTCGTTGAACAGATGCTTGTCCAGCTTGACGGTTTGCGAGTCCTGCACCAACACGTGGCTGGCCTGGCTGATACCGGCCAACAGCTTGTGAATGGACTGCGTTGAGTACACCATGGCCTCTTTGGGACGTGCGCGGTTTTTGCCCATCGCATGGTAGGTTCCGTAAAACGGATGGAATGCCGCGTGCGGCAGCCAGGCTTCGTCAAAGTGGATGTTTTCTACGTATCCATCCAGCATCGACTTGATGGTCTCGGTGTTGTAGAGCACGCCGTCGTAGGTGCTTTGAGTCAGCGTCAGAATGCGTGGCTTAACCTTGTTGGCGTCAACTCCCCTCAGAAGCGGATTGGCTCTGATTTTTTCACGAATGGCAGCCGGCTCGAACTCGCTCTTTGGTATCGGCCCGATGATCCCGAAGTGATTGCGTGTGGGCTTCAGGAATACCGGAATGGCACCCGTCATGATGATGGCATGCAGGTTCGACTTGTGGCAATTGCGGTCGACGATCACGACATCGCCCGGTGCCACCGTATGGTGCCAAACCATTTTGTTGCTGGTGCTGGTGCCGTTGGTCACAAAAAAGCAGTGATCGGCATTGAAAATACGGGCTGCGTTGCGTTCGCTCTCGCCAATCGCGCCGTTATGGTCCAGCAGTTGCCCCAGTTCCTCGACCGCATTGCACACGTCGGCACGCAGCATGTTTTCACCATAAAACTGGTGATACATCTGTCCGACCGGGCTCTTGAGAAACGCAACGCCGCCCGAGTGCCCTGGGCAATGCCATGAGTAGGAGCCGTCTTCGGCATAGTCGAGCAGTGCCTTGAAGAACGGGGGCTGCACTCCCTCAAGGTAGGCCTTCGCTTCGCGGATGATGTGGCGCGCCACGAACTCGGGCGTATCCTCAAACATGTGGATGAAGCCATGCAACTCGCGCAAAATGTCATTCGGAATGTGGCGTGATGTTTTGGTCTCCCCATAAACATAGATCGGCACATCCAGGTTCTTGCGGCGTACCTCTTCAATGAAATGACGCAAATTGAGCACCGCGGGGTCCAGATCGGGGCCGGGTGTGAACTCTTCATCGTCAATCGATAAGATGAAGGCGCTGGCGCGACTTTGCTGCTGGGCGAACTGACTCAAGTCGCCGTAGCTGGTAACGCCCAGCACTTCAAAACCCTCCGTTTCAATTGCGTGTGCCAAAGCCCGAATACCCAATCCAGACGTGTTCTCGGACCGAAAATCCTCGTCGATGATGACAATGGGAAAGCGAAATTTCATGACAGGCTCCAGCCGCAAGCAAAAAAGAAATGAAGAAAACAGGCGCGAAGTGTAAGGACTTATTGTGTCGGGCGGCTTGCGCAAAGTGCCTTTTGCCTCAAAATGTGGTGATCGCAACACATGCAGGGACCTTATGGCCGAATCGACAATCTGGTGGCTACTCACCGGCACTGCAATAGGCATTGAACTGGCAAGCGGAACCTTCTACCTTCTGATGCTGGCCATCGGCCTGGCCGCGGCAGCCGTTGCAGCGCACGTGGGTGCGTCGGTCAACACACAAATTGTCATCGCAGCACTGGTTGGATCAGGGGCAGTTCTGGCCTGGCGCGCGTACAAGCAGACCAACCCGCCGAGTCTGCCTGCCAATGCCAACCGGGATGTCAATCTGGACATCGGAGAGACGGTGCACGTTGAAGCCTGGAATCGTGATGGCACAACGACGGTGAAATACCGGGGGGCGAACTGGGCCGTATCCAGCATGGAGGGCGATACGCTTGCCAGCGGGCCGCACCGTGTGATTGAGGTAGTCGGTAGCCGCCTGATTGTCAAACGACTGTAAATGCGGTCCAGACCAACCAATTTTTGATCAACTCAGAGGAAAAAATAATGGAAATCGGACTCATTTTGCTGATTATTGCGGTGATCTTTATCACCAAATCCGTCAAAGTCGTGCCCCAGCAGCACGCTTGGGTCATCGAGCGTCTTGGAAAGTACAACGGCACACTGACGCCTGGCCTGAGTTTTTTGATGCCTTTCGTGGATAGGGTGGCCTACAAACATGTGCTGAAAGAAATTCCGCTTGATATCCCCAGCCAGGTTTGCATCACGCGGGACAACACCCAACTCCAGGTTGATGGCATTTTGTATTTCCAGGTAACGGACGCCATGCGGGCCAGCTATGGCTCCAGCAACTACGTCATTGCAATTTCCCAGTTGGCGCAAACGTCACTGCGTTCGGTCATCGGCAAACTGGAGTTGGACAAAACATTCGAGGAACGCGACATCATCAACGCACAAGTTGTGCAGGCCATTGACGAAGCGGCTCTGAATTGGGGCGTGAAGGTTCTGCGGTATGAGATCAAGGACTTGACACCTCCGAAAGAAATTTTGCACGCCATGCAGCAGCAAATCACTGCAGAGCGGGAAAAGCGTGCGCTGATCGCCGCATCCGAGGGACGTCGCCAGGAACAGATCAACATCGCAACCGGCGAACGCGAAGCGTTCATTGCGCGCTCAGAAGGCGAAAAACAGGCTGCCATCAACAATGCGCAAGGCCAAGCCGCCTCGATTCTGGCCGTCGCCGAAGCCAATGCACAGGCGATCGAACGCGTAGCGTCTGCCATTCGCCAGCCCGGCGGCGAGCAGGCGGTTCAGTTGAAGGTCGCTGAGCAGGCTGTCACTGCGTATTCAAAGGTGGCCTCGGATGCGACCACGACCCTGATCGTGCCCAGCAACATGACCGAGGTTGCGGCTCTGATCGGATCAGCAATGAAGATGGTGCAGATTTCAAAATAGCCAGACGTTCCCGAGTATCCATCGGCATAGGGGGCCTCCATTGTAGGAGGCACCCCTGCCACACCACCGGGCATGCGGGTCCGCACCCGGCGGTTCGAGAGCTTGAGGTCATGTCAAACGCGGAAACCTCAACCGATCAAAGTACGCAATGGTCATCACTGTTTTGAGCAGTCGGTCGCTGTTTCGCCACCAGCAGTGGCAGTTGCCCGCCACCTGTCGAGCGACCGCCTCTGTTGCCCCCAGCGCCTTGAGTTCGCGGTACATC
>JAIPDC010000099.1 GCA_021737865.1 Rhodoferax sp. | reverse complement strand
GCAATGTGCTTGCTGTCCAGTTGGATTGTCTCGCCCTGCGCTGCCACCCAACGGACGACATCCCACGTATCGTTAACGGCCGTTGGAAATTTGCTCTCGGGTGCCAACCGGTAGTCCACCGACAGCACTGCACAGTGGGCATGGTGGGCCAACTGCCGGCACAGCGTGTCATGCGTATCGATGCTGCCGATGGTGAAGCCGCCGCCATGAAAGTAAACCAGCACAGGCATCAACTCATGGCCCGGCGCAACCAGCCGAACCGGTATGGCGTAGCCGTCCTGTGCCGGGACGGTGAAGTCTTCTACACGGGCCATGGCGTGCGCAGGCAACTCCAGAACGCCGGCGCCAACGGCATAGGCTGCCCGGGCCTGCGCAGGGGTCAGTGCATGCAGGGGAACCTGACCGGCGCGAGCCATGCGGTCCAGCACACCATGCATGACGGGTGTGAGCAAGGCCTTGGCGTTACGGTGGTGACTCATGTTGGCAATCGATGTTGTTACAGTGCAGCTTTTACACACTACACCGTAGCACACCATGGCATTGATCTACTACATCACCCAGGTCCAGTTTGATTTTGGTGCCGTCAACCTGCTCAAGCAGGAGTGTGCGCGGGTCGGCATTGCACGGCCGCTGATCGTGACAGACGCGGGGGTCAAAGCGGCTGGTGTGTTGCAAAAGGCGCTGGACGCCCTGCCCGGCTTGCCAGTCGCCGTGTTTGACCAGACCCCATCCAATCCGACCGAAGCCGCCGTGCGTGCGGCAGTTGCGGTGTACGCTGCCAACCGGTGTGATGGCCTGATTGCGGTGGGCGGCGGTTCGGCCATCGACTGTGCGAAAGGCGTTGCCATCGCAGCCACGCATGAAGGCCCGCTAACCCACTACGCCACCATTGAGGGGGGCTCGCCGCGCATCACCGATCGGGTGGCGCCCATCATTGCTGTGCCGACGACCAGCGGAACCGGTAGCGAGGTGGCACGTGGTGCCATCATCATCGTTGACGACCACCGAAAGCTGGGCTTCCACTCGTGGTTTCTGGTGCCCAAGAGTGCCATCTGCGACCCGGAACTCACCTTTGGTCTGCCGCCCAAATTGACTGCCGCTACAGGCATGGACGCCATTGCGCACTGCATGGAAACTTTCATGGCCCCGGCCTTTAACCCCCCGGCCGATGGCATTGCGCTGGATGGGTTGCAGCGCGGTTGGAGCAGCATTGAACGCGCCACCGTCGACGGCAGCGATCGCCAAGCGCGTTTGAACATGATGAGCGCATCCATGCAAGGCGCCATGGCATTCCAGAAGGGTTTGGGTTGCGTGCACAGTCTGAGCCATAGCCTGGGTGGCGTGGACCCGCGCCTGCACCATGGCACCCTCAATGCCATGTTTCTGCCGGCCGTCATTGCCTTCAACGCCACGGCCGATTCCATGGCCAAGGAGAACCGCATGCAGCGCATGGCCCACGCCATGGGGCTTGCATCAGCAGCCGATGTGGGCCCGGCCATCAAAGCCATGAATGCGCGCCTGGGGTTACCCTGCGGTCTGGCTGAAATGGGCGTGCAGGCCTCTCAGTTTGACCACATCATCAAAGGCGCGCTGGCAGACCACTGCCACAAGACCGGGCCTCGATTGGCCACGGCGGACGATTACCGCGACATGCTCATGGCGTCGATGTAGCGGTTGGTCTGCCGGCATGGGTCTTGCCATAAGGCCGGTGGAAGGCCTATAGTTTGACTTTCTTTCTTCGGGAGAGGTCCAATGGCACGAATCCATTTTTCGCCCAGTCATTTGTGCGCCGCAGTCATGCTCCTGCTGGCGAGCGCAGCTCCCGCGCAGACGACACAGCAGGTCGTAAGACCGCCCAAAGTCATGCTCTGGATGGACCTGTCTACGGGCGGTATGGCCGGTATGCCGGAGATGGACATGCCTGGTATGGGTGGACTGATGGCGGGTCTGGGTGGCATGGGGCGAGGCGGTCCTGGTGCAAAAAGCACCGGACGTGAGTACTACGGATCGGCCCGCGGGTTTCATGTCATGCCTGCCCGCATACTTGACATCGCACTCTGGAACGGATTGAAGCCCGGTGTGGAGGCGGCCCAGCGCATCCCGGCGGGCCTGAAATTGGGCGAAAAATTGCCATTGCTGCCGGTGATTCCAGACAAGGTTTCGGAAGAAAAAGCTAGCCCGGGTGGGTCTACCGACTACGAGGCACCGAAAGGCAGAATCCTGTTTTACTGGGGTTGCAGCCCCACGGTTCGAGCGGGCCAACCGCGTGTCGTCGACTTGAGCAAGATGTCCGCCGACTCGGCTGCGGCTTTTGGTAGCGCCTTCAGCGGACGCTTCGCACCGGACCGCGGTGCCAAGGTTCGCGCCGGCTACGACGTGTTTCCCAACGAACGCGATCAACGCAGCGTTCCACGTGACGGATCGGTTGTCGGTGAGCACCAGGTCATGGGGGATGCGATTCCCGATTCCTTCCGGTTCAACCTGGGACCAGGCCATGACCTCATGCCGGCGATCGAACTTCAAAGCCAGGGCGGGCTGAGC
The DNA here is from genome assembly GCA_021737865.1 of Rhodoferax sp. Classification (GTDB taxonomy): domain Bacteria; phylum Pseudomonadota; class Gammaproteobacteria; order Burkholderiales; family Burkholderiaceae_C; genus Allorhodoferax. The sequence continues at coordinate 9,708 of JAIPDC010000099.1, read as the reverse complement.
GACAGCGTGTCGCTGAGCTGGATCCCGGTCACCAATGCCAAAGCCTACTTCCTGCACGCCATGGGAGCACAGGGCGATGACATGATCTTCTGGTCGAGCAGCGAGGTGCCCGATACCGGCTTTGGTCTTTTTGACTACCTGTCCAACAGCACCATCGACAAATGGACGAGCGAAAAGGTGCTGCTCGGCGCCAACGTGACGCAGTGCGCCGTGCCCAAGGGAATCATGGCCGGGCGTGGCGGCAGTTCAAGGCGCGGGGGTGATGAGTCAGGCGCCATGCTGCGCATGATTGCCTACGGTGGCGAGCACGGCTTTGTCCACCCACCACGGCCAACGGACCCCAAAGTGCCATGGGACCAGGAGTGGTCGGTGCGCCTGCGTGTGAAGTCGCAAACTATGGCCATGCTGGGCGAAGAAATTGAACCCCAGCAACCGTCACGCAGCAGTGATAGCCCCGCGAAGGGACGCAAAGCCCAGCCGCAAAACAGCAATGACGCGCCCCAGGACGCAGCCGAGGAGAACCCATTAAAAGGCCTGTCCTTGCCCAGTCCGGCCAATGTGCTCAAGGGGCTGTTCGGGCGCTAGCACTTCACAGGGGCAATACCCTGGAGCTGTCTGGTTTCTCCAGCCAGGCAGCAAACTCATCCACCAGTTGCGCACTGGCGCTACAAGCCGTGTTCCAGGCCTTGACCCGTCCCGCCAGATCGTTGCCGTAGTGTGTGAAGTCGGTGCGGTCTGGCAGTTTGCCATTGGGCAGCGTCTTGACCCACTCGGTGTTTGGCGCCAACAGCACCATGGTGTCCAGATGGTGCGTGGCGTGGTGACGCCACTTCAGGCTTTTGTCCAGCCAGCCAGGCACTACGGCTTTTTGAAAATGCGGGTACAGGACCAAACCTTTGTGCTCAAATAAGCCTCCAGACCCCGTATCCATTGCGTGGCCAGCTATTGAATGCATAGCACTTTCGGTAGCCGCCGGGTAGTTCAGGTGCAGGTGGTAGTCGGTGATGCCGCCGTCCCAATAGGCGCCCGGCGGAGCACCGGGTATGTTGTGAACCGCCTTGAGCACAAACGGTATCGAGCAACTGGCCTGCAACGCGAGGTTAAAGTTGGCCTCGCTCAGGGCCACCTGCCGGGTGCGGTAGTCGTCGGTACCAAATGGCAAGCTGACGCATCCCGGATTTGTTGCGCTGGGCTGTGAAAATACCACCCGCTCCAGCCAGGAACCCATGGCTTTGCGCCGGACCACATTGGTCAGGTAGGCCCCAAAGTAGCCCAGCGGTGTGCGCAGGCCGTGCTCGGTGTGCAGCATGTGACGCCCGCGCGAGGTCACGATGTGCAGCCGGTAACGCGGGTGCCGCAGGATTTCGTCCACCCGCCCGGCATAAAAGGCTTGCAGGTTCTGGCCAAACAACTCGCTCACCATCGCAGCCGTAGGCCGCTTTTGCCCCGGCGCGGTTTCGTAGTGCTGGTGGATATAGTCGTATTCCAGCCGCTCAAACGCCGACACGGGCTGGTCCAGGCACGCCGTCGCCATGCGCCATGCACCGATCGATGCCCCGACCAGATCAATGGGCTGCGTGGAACCACTCAACCACTCGCCAAAAATGAACCGGTCCAGAGCGCCCAGCAGAAGCCCCTTGGGTCCGCCCGCCGCTGCAGGAATGGTTCGTATATCCTGCGGGCTTAACCCGTTTTGGGCTATGGCCCTGCGCGCCACCGGGCCGGCATAAATGTGAAGCGCTTGCATCCTAGGAGCCTGATCCGCGGAGCGTGGGGGTCATGTGTGCGCCGCCCAGTCAAACGGGTCCTGCTGGAGTACCGCGTCAATGTCCAGATCCATCGCCACCCCGACCGCATCGGGAAAGGTCACGGCCATGGCGCGCTCGTCCATGCTCGCCTCTTTGGCCCGCGCCCGCCAGGCCGCCAGGTGAATGACACCGGCCAGCGGCTCGTAAACATTGTTCTCAAAAGGAGCGAACTGGTGCTCCAGCGCGTCAACCATCGGTTGCGGAAAATGCCACATACGGGCAAAGCCGGCGCCCACCGTGGCATAGCAGTAGCCCAATTCACGGCGCTCGGCCTTGGCGCGTCGCATATCAAGGGGTGGGGTGTCCTTGTCCAGCAAAGCCATCTCTTCAGGCATGGCAAGGTGCATGGCGAGTTCGCCAATGGCGTGGATCAGTCCGCAGGTAAAGGCTGCCTGCTGGTTCTGCCGCACCAGTCCTGCCAGCGAACGCGACACTTTGGCTACATTGAGACTGTATTCCCAGAACCGCTGCAGATGGATACCGGGCACCGCCTTGGGCGACGTCACGCTGGCAGCCGTCTGCGCCATGGTCTTCACATAGGCCAGATCCAGCAGAGCCAGCGCTTCCGAGACACTGCTGATCTTGCCCGACAGATTAAAAAAACTGGAGTTGGCCAACTGCAGCAACAGCGTGGTCAGCGCAGGGTCGGTGCTGATGAGTTGGGTCACCTTGCGCAGGTCTACCTCGGTGCGTCCCAGTTCCATCAGCAACAGCGCCACCACCTTGGGGATGCTGGGCAAGTTGAACTGCTGCTCCAGCAGCGCACTGATTTTCATGAAATACCGCCTCCAAAGTCAGCCGATCCAAATGCACGACGCCGCCAAACGGCGGCTGGTCCTTGCATTTGATTATCGCCCGGTTGGGGGCATCGTTGTTGTGACCCAGCTAAGCGGCGACTCTGCGGATGAAAGGTCTATCCGACGCGATTGTGGCCAGTTCGCTTCGTGGTATCGTTCGTCAAAGGACTGGCCCTCGGGCCAAAAACTGCAACCCTCTACTCAGCGCTTGCAACTTGTCGGTACAAAAAGTTTTACTGCGGCCCACGATACTTATCGTCGACGATCAGCCGGAAAATCTGACGGTTCTTGGCGAGCTGCTTGAACAAGACTATCGCGTGCGCATTGCCAGCTCAGGCAGTCGCGCCCTGAGGGCTGCTGCATCTTCACCACGTCCTGACCTCATCTTGCTCGATGTGATGATGCCCGAAATGGATGGGCACGAGGTACTGCGACACCTGCATTCCGACCCCGCCACACACGATATCCCGGTGATTTTTGTGACTGCCATGGATGACGCGCGTGATGAGGAGATCGGTTTCGAGCTGGGTGCCATGGACTACATCACAAAACCCATCAAGCCAGCCATCGTGCTCGCACGCGTGCGCACTCAAATCCAACTCAAACAGGCACAAGACACACTGCAGGCGCACAACATCGACCTCGGAACGGAAGTGAAACGCCGTATACGTGACAACCGGATCATCGAAGATGTCGCCATGCGCGCACTTGCCAGCCTGGCCGAAACACGCGACAACGAAACTGGAAACCATATCCGACGCACACAGGGTTATGTGCAATTGTTGGCGCATAACCTGGCACAACACGCCAGCTACCGTTCCACGCTGACCATCGACACCATTGACATGCTGGTCAAGGCCGCACCGTTGCACGACATCGGCAAGGTTGGCATTCCGGACCACATTCTGAACAAGCCGGGTCCACTCGACAAAGATGAGTGGAAGATCATGCAGCAGCACACGGTGATCGGTGCGAAGTCCATTGAACGTGCCATGAGCGGCGAGTCAGACCACACACCGCTGGCATTTCTGCATGTGGCCATGGATATTGCCTATTGGCACCACGAAAAGTGGGACGGTAGTGGTTACCCGGATGGGCTGCGCGGGGAGAACATTCCTCTGTCTGCCAGATTGATGGCACTGGCCGATGTGTTTGATGCGCTCATTTCGCGCAGGGTCTACAAGCCTGCGTTTTCGCACGATGAAGCCAAGCGCATCATTGTCGAACAGGGGGGCAGTCACTTCGACCCTGTGTTGGTAGATATTTTTGTTGAGCGATTTGAAGAATTTTGCAACATCGCTTTGCGTTACGCAGACGAAAAAGCCGGCACATGAACCGTGTCTATCGATAAGTCTCCTTCGACGCGCATGCCACGTACAGAGAGGATAAATTCATGTTCCCCATTACGAAGATCCGTGTAGCTGGGGCCATTGCGGCGTTGACTCTTATTAGCATTGGCGTGTTTACGCGGTTCGGCCAGGAAACTGATGCGCCCAAAACGCCGGCGGTTGCAAGTAGTGCTACATCCGACGTTCGGGAACTGCGTCTGGGGCTGAATATTGCAGCAGGCAGCGCCTTGCATGCCGCCGCCGTGCGGTTCTCGGAGGTAGTGCTTGAGCGCAGCGGCGGGAAAATCCATGTCTCCGTACATCCGGATCAGCAGCTGGGCAGCGATGACCAAATGCTGGAGATGGCGCGCGGCGGCAATCTCGACATGGTCTTGATACCGACCGCCAAACTCAGTTCAGCCATTCCGGCAATGCAGTATGCCGACCTGCCTTTCTATTTTTCCGGACGCGAAGAGCTTTACTCCATGTTGGATGGTGAGCCCGGGCGCATGCTGCTATCCAAACTTGCAACCATTGACCTGGTGGGGCTCACCTTCTGGGAAAACGGTTTCAAGCAATTCACCGCGAATACGCCGCTGCGCAACCCGCGTGATTTTTCCAAGCTGCGTATCAGGACCATGAAAAGCCCGCTGATCGCAGATCAGTTTGCATCGCTAGGTGCCCAATCGATTCCGATCGACTTTCGTGCGACCTACCAGGCATTGACCGACGGCGCCGTCGACGGGCAGGAAAACCCCCTGGTGGCCATTGTGGGAATGCGCTTTCACGAAGTGCAAAAGCACATGACACTGAGCAATCATGCGTATCTGGCCTATGTCTTTGCTGCCAGCAAACGCACGTTTGAAACACTGCCACCGGATCAACGCGATATCGTTGCGCGAGCCGCCCGCGAGCTCACTGCGTGGGAGCGCGAGGAAACCGCCCGCCGCGAAGTCACTTTCATGGAAACCATCCGTTCCGCGGGTGTAACGATTCACAGCCTCACCCCCGAGGAGCGTCATAGTTTCAGCGTGGCCTTGGCGCCGATCGCAGACAAGTTTGGCTTTGAGGTAGGGTACGACCTGCTGGCCAAAACCGAGGAGTTGCGCTACCTAGCGCAGATGCGATCCCCAACAGCCAACACCAAGGAGCCACTGCTGGTGGCCGTCAACGTCGATTTATCGGTGCGCGGAGCCCAGGCCGGTGGAGCCATTTACCGCGGTGTGCAGATGGCGGTAGAAGAAATCAACCAGAATGGCGGTCTGCTGGGCAGGCCGGTGCGAGTGATTGCGCGTGACCATGCTGCACTTGCTCCCCTGGGCATCCAAAACGTCGAGCAATTCGCAAAAAATCCTTCTGTGCTCGCGATCGTGGGTGGAATGCACACGGCCGTGATCAGCGAAGAACTCGAACCCATTCATCGGCTGAAAATGCCCTATCTGATTCCCTGGGCGGCAGGGCAAGGCCTGATCGCCCACAACCACAAGCCGAGTTACACCTTTCGTGTTTCGGTGAGTGATGCGCAAATCGCACCATTTTTGCTGGAACATGCACGCAAGGTGGGGCCCCGCGTAGTCGTCCTGTTGGAAAACTCGGTTTGGGGCCGAAGCAACGAAGCGGCATTGCGTCCGGTTATCGCCAAATTACCGCCCAATACAGTCACCATCGACTGGTTCAATGGGGGCGAACCCAGCTTTGCCGCGAGACTAGCCTCCCCCTTGTATCGTGATGCCAATGCCATCGTATTGGTGGCCAATTCAGTGGAGAGCCAGTTGGTGGTGCAAGCGACAGCAATGCAGGAGAAGCCGACGCCCATCTTTGCGCACTGGGCATTGACCGGCGCTGATTTCTGGAAGCAAGCCCAAGCGCCTCTGCAAAAAGCAAACCTGCGTTTCGTGCAATCGGTCCTGATCGATGACATGCAAACGCACCCCAAATTGCCGCAATTTGCGAACCGCTATCGCAAGCGCTACGGTCTGGACACCGATGCACCGATCCCCTCGCCACCCGGCAGTGTGCATGCCTATGACATCACCCAACTTCTGGCGCGCGCTGTAACGCAGGCCAGTTCCACCGATCACAACGCAATCCGCAACGCATTGGAGTCCCTGGCTCCCTATCCGGGACTGCTCTCCAACTACGCTCCAGCGTTTGCCAAGGATCGGCACGATGCACTGGAAGGCATCAAGTTGCACTTGGCGCGCTTCGACAACCGGGGCCGTATCGTATTGGCCAACTAGCTGTCTCCCAACGCCGAAATCCATGATCAATTTCGCATTCGTCAACAGCAGTGTTCGCAGGCGAATCACCTGGGCTTTTGGCTTATTTGTCGCCCTGTCGATGGCGACTGTGGTGATCACGGTGGGCTTCCGCCTGTATTCGACCATCACCGACAACCTGAACCACGAGCTCGAACAACGCGGCCATCAAGATTCCAAACTTCTGTTACAACGCATCGAATATTTGCTCGAAGGCGCTAACGTACTGGTCAAGAACCCGCTGGTCATCAATGGTCTGAACGATGCGCAAGGACGCCAGACCTACTTACCGGAACTTGTCAAAAATTTCAGCGAAAGCCGGGATGTCGGTGCGGTGGCATTGCTTGGCTTCGATGGGCGACCGGTTTATTCCAGCCTGCAAACTCTACCAACGTATGGCGATTCATCCGAGCTGCGTCGTGTGCTGGCCGATGGCGTGGTTAGTTATCTGATCGATGCCGAGCGGGGGCAGTGGGTGGTTTTTGTCCCGGTCAGTTACTACAGTACGACGCAAGGTGCGCTGGTGGTGACCTTTGACCTGGCCGCCGTGGCCAAACGCGTTTTACCTTCCGACACCCTGATCGGGCACCGGCTCTACGCGGGCGACAAACTTCTGTATGCACGTCTGCCAACAAAAGACGCTGACGTAATCGCTGCGCGGCAGGCCATCGCCACGGGTAGTGCAGGTTTCCTGGCCGGACTCAACCTTGAACTTGAGGTGACCGCGCCGCGCCAGCACTACCTGCAACCCGCGACCAAGGCGATGCAGGATGTTTCCGTTCTGGGGCTGATCTTGACGCTGTGCGCTATTGCGATTGCGTACGCGATTGGCTTCTCGATCTCCCGCCCGATTCTGCTGCTGCGTCAGCGCGTTGCAGAAGCGGATGGCAGCCCGGGAAAGCAGTGTGCGCCTCTGGGCACTAACGACGAACTGGAGGAACTCGCTAAAAATTTCGATCATCGAACCCATGAGCTGTTCAATATTCAACAGCACCTTGAAGAGCTGGTAAGCACCCGCACGCAAGAGTTGGAGCTATCCATGGCGGCGGCCGAAGGCGCAAATCGATTTAAAAGCACATTCCTGGCCAATATGAGCCACGAAATCCGGACCCCCATGAACGCCATCATCGGACTCACCTACCTTGTCCGCCGTGATTCGATCGACCCTGGCCAGCAAAAAAAACTCGACAAGATATCACAGGCTGCCCAGCACTTGCTGGCAGTCATCAATGACATTCTGGATTTCTCCAAAATCGAGTCTGGCAAGTTCATCATCGAGTACGCCGATTTTGAATTGGACCGTGTTTTCACGAGTTTGAATGATCTGATCGCCGACCGCGCCGCCGAAAAGGGGCTGGAAGTGGTGAACCGCATTGATCCCGATATTCCGGTTGTTGTGCGCGGAGACGCGCTTCGACTGGGGCAGGTTCTGATCAACTTTGCAAGCAACGCCGTGAAATTCACTGAAGCGGGCAGCATTGTCATAGGCGCACGCCTGGTGCACCAGGATGTCACCACTTTGCAAGTTCGCTTTGAAATCACGGATACGGGTATTGGATTGAGTCAGTACCAATGCGAGCGTCTGTTTCAAGCGTTCGAGCAGGCAGATGCATCCACGACGCGAAAATTCGGTGGCACCGGCCTGGGACTGGCGATCAACAAGGGCCTGATCGAGCGGATGGGCGGCACGCTCGGCGTCAACAGTACAGAGGCGGTTGGTAGCACCTTCTGGTTCGAGCTTCCCTTACAGCGCGCGCAGGCCAGTGAAACGCCGACGCACTCCGACCAATTACCCAAAGACTTGAACATTCTGGTGGTTGATGACGTCGCAGATGCCCGTGATGCCATGACGCAAATTCTCCAAGGGTTCGTAAAAAATGTAGCGAGCGCCGAGTCAGGTGACGCAGCGCTGCGCTGCGTCAGCGCAGCCATAGATGCCGGCGAGCCGTTCGATCTGGTCCTGATGGATTGGGCCATGCCTGGGATGGACGGCATTGAGACCAGCCGGCGGATTCTGGCGCTTTCCGGCGAATTGCCACCCAAGATTGTGCTCACCACGGCCTTTGGTCGCGATTGGTCTGAGGTGCGGCTGAAAGACGCCGGCATTGTGGCGCAGTTGAGCAAACCTGTGACACCCTCAGCCCTGTATGGTGCCATCGTCGACGCGTTGTCGGAGAGAGTAAAGAAGGCACCCCACTTAGCGTCCGTCCACTGGGGCAAGCCGGAACTGGACCTTTCGCCCTTGCGTGGCAAGTACGTTCTGATTGCCGAAGACAACCAGATCAATCAGGAAGTTGCGCGGGAGCTCCTCGAGGATGCAGGGTTACGCGTGGATGTCGCCGATGATGGTGCCCAGGCGCTATCCATGGTTCAGCGTAACCACTACGACCTGATCCTCATGGACATGCAAATGCCACACATGGACGGACTTACCGCCACCCGCGAAATTCGGCGGTTACCAGACCGCATTTCCGTGCCGATTCTGGCCATGACCGCGAATGCATTCAAGGAGGATCGTGCCCAATGCCTGGAGGCGGGCATGAACGACCACGTAGCAAAGCCAGTGGATCCAGACCGCCTATTCTTGACCCTGCTGCACTGGATGCCAGACCAGTCGAACACTGCGGTGGCTGCATCCCACACTACGCACATGGAGCCAATACCCGCTAATCTGACGGATACAGACACCTCCGCCGATACCCATTTACGCCAGGCACTGGAGTGCATTGAAGGACTGGATGTGAATGCCGGCCTGCATCTGAGTCGCGGCAAGGTTTCGTCCTATGCGCGCCACTTGAGACAGTTTGTGCGCAATCATGACAAGGATGTCGACCGGGTTCGGGATACCTTTAGCAACCAAAGATTTGACGAGGTTCAGCGCATCACGCACGCACTCAAGGGCGTTGCGGGAAACATGGGGGCAGTGCAAATTCAGCAAATGGCCGCCACCATCGAAACCATGCTCAAACGCGGCGATGCCGATGCAATGGCAAAGGCAGGCATGGAACTCGATCGACTTGCCCTGGAACTGCCGCGCTTGATCGCTCGACTGGATCAAGCGCTTCCCGCGGTAGAAAGTCTTAGTCCTCCAGCCGGCACCAGAGCGAGTTTGCCGGCCTTGGATACCGGCAGTCTGCTAGACCAGTTGCGCCAATTGCTGGAAAGCGATGCCCTGGACGCCCTGCATCAATTCCAGGAACATCGGGCAGCGCTTGTTCCATTGCTGGGCCAAGAGACGGTCGACCGTTTGGCGCAGCATATCGAGCAATTCAGCTACGAGGAGGCTATTGGCATTCTTGATGCCGCTTACCCGGTCTCGCCTCCAATATCACCGCTCAGCGCTTGAGTTTGGCAAAGGCGGAAGCCATGGCCGAGGTGCCCAGTGCCCCCCCGCCCTGCCCGGCTGGCTGGCCCGCATACTGGTTTTGGCCGCGCGTGGCGCCTTGATAACGGTTGTCCCCTGCCCGGTCACCACTTTGGCGTGCGGGGGCGGCACCAATTTTCATGGTCAGCGCAA
>JAIPDC010000098.1 GCA_021737865.1 Rhodoferax sp. | reverse complement strand
CGCACGGTGGACAGCCTTTTGATCATCGCCCGACAGAACAACCCGGATTTCAGCGCCATGCGCCACGAGGCACAGGCTGCCACCGAGCGCGTGGCGCCGGCAGGCGCGCTGATGGACCCACGGCTCAAAGTCGAGTTGCAGGACATTACCAAAATGGGAGAACAGGGCGCGACTGTACTGCCCTCACAGGTTGGCGCCACGGCCTACACCCTGACACAAGAGCTGCCGTGGTCAGGCAAACGCGGTCTCAGGCGAGACATTGCCACGCTGGATGCCGAAGCCGCACAGGGCCGTATCCGGCAGAACTGGGTTGAACTGGCAGCGCGCATCAAGGCGCTGTTTGTGCAGCGCTATCTGGTGCAGGCCAATGAGCGCATTGCCAGTGAGACGTTGGACCTGATGCTGCAACAGGAGAAGGTCATGCAGGTGCGCTACGCCGGCGGGCTGGCGGCACAGCAGGACATTACCCGCATCCATGTGGAACACACCGGCATGCGCGCCGAACTGGTGGCGCTGGGTGCCGAGTGGCGACAAACACAGACGCGTCTCAACACGCTGCTGGCACGCCCCGCCCACGCATCGCTGGCCGCGCCACTGGCGTTGCGCCCTGTGCCCGCGGCCGCCAAGCTGGATTTCGCCCTGCTCTCCGAGCGCATGCGCAGTGCCAACCCGTCGCTATCGGTGGCCGCTTCGGGCGTGTTGTCTGCTGAAAAGAGTCGTGACCTGACGAGCAAGAGCCGCTACCCCGATTTCACACTCGGCATCAACGCCATGCAGCGGCAAAACACAGTCAAGGAGTGGGGGCTGATGGTGGAGCTCAACCTGCCCATCCGTGACCGCGTGCTGCAGTCCCAGGAACGAGAGTCCGAGGCCATGCTCGCAGCCGCCCAGTCGCGCCAGCAGGCCGCCGCGAACCAGCTGCTGGCCGACTTGTCGGACAACCTGATCGCGCTCGACGCTGCACGGCAGACCGAGCACCTGATGACCTACAGCCTGATGCCACAAGCCGACTTGACCTGGCGCGCTGCATTGGCGGCCTATGAGAATGGCAAGGCAGATTTCGCCACGCTGCTCGATGCGCAACGCCAGATCCGCCAGGCCCGCCAGAGCCAGATCAAGGCACAGGCCGAAGCACAAATGCGTCTGATCGATATAGAACGACTGGTGGGAGAAGAGTTATGAAATCCGGTGCAGGAATTGCCGCGGGCATTATGGCCCTCGCCGCTGCGGTGGGTGGCGGGTATTGGCTGGGGCTGGCTGGTGGCAAGACACAACCGGTGCAAGCCGTGGCTGGTGCTGCGGTCATTGCCCCGGATGCGGCCGGCAAGCAACCCAAGCTGCTGTACTACCGCAACCCCATGGGCCTTGCGGACACGTCACCAGTTCCCAAGAAGGACTCCATGGGAATGGACTACATCGCCGTCTATGACAGCGACGCTGCGCAGGATCGTGCCTCAAGCAATCAGGTAAAAATCAGCACCGACAAAGTGCAAAAAATGGGCGTGCGGACCGAGGCTGTGCAACTGCGCAGCATGGACCGCATCATTCGCGCAGCCGCTCGCGTGGAGCCTGATGAGCGGCGCATATTCATGATCGCGCCCAAGTTTGAGGGCTATGTCGAGCGTCTGCATGTCAACGTGACGGGGCAACCGGTGGCCAAGGGCCAGCCGCTGTTTGAGGTCTACAGCCCGGAGCTGGTGTCTCTGCAGCGCGAGTACGCGATTGCCGCTCAGGGCGTGCTATCGCTCAAGGGCGCAGACAGCCCGGCCCAGCTGGGCATGGCACGGCTGGTCGAGTCCAGCCTGCAGCGGCTCAAGAACTGGGACATCTCAGAGGAGCAGGTCAAGGCCCTGGTGGCTTCCGGTGACAGCAAACGCACCATGACGTTTCGATCCCCCGTGTCCGGCATCGTGACCGAAAAGAAGGCGGTGCAGGGCATGCGTTTCATGCCGGGCGAGGCGCTCTACCAGGTGGCCGACCTGTCGGCTGTGTGGGTGGTGGCCGATGTCGCCGAGCAGGATATTGGCCTGGTGAAGACCGGTAGCAAGGCACGCATCAAGATCAACGCCTACCCCGACAAGATGTTCGAGGGCCTAGTGACTTACGTCTATCCGACGTTGAAGGCGGAAACGCGGACTGTGCCGGTGCGCGTGGAGCTTGCCAATCCGGGCTTGTTGCTCAAACCGTCGATGTTTGCACAGGCCGAACTGCCGGTGTCCGCACGCGGCCCGGTGCTGACGGTTCCGGTATCCGCAGTGATTGACAGTGGTACACGACAGGTCGTGCTGGTGCAACTGGGAGCCGGGCGTTTTGAGCCGCGTGTGGTCCGCTTGGGTGAGCGCAGTGACGACTATGTGGCGGTTCGTGAGGGCGTGAAAGAAGGCGAGCTGGTGGTGACTGCCGCCAACTTCCTGATCGACGCCGAAAGCAACCTCAAAGCCGCTCTGGGTAGCTTTGATTCTGCATCAAATCAGGCCGCAGGCCCCGTGGATACTGCGCAAGCAGCTACCAAATCAATAGCATCTGTTAGTCACCGTGCCGATGGCGTGGTGGACAGCGTGGATGCTGCCACGCAAGCCGTTACCGTGAGCCACACACCCGTTGCCAGTCTCAAATGGCCGGCCATGACCATGGAATTCAAATTGGCCAACGCGGCGCTCGCCAAAGGGCTGAAACCGGGTTCCACGGTGGCGTTTGAATTTGTCGAGCGTGCGCCGGGTGAGTGGGTGATTACGAGCATCAAGAAGTAGCCATGCTTGCCAATATCATCGACTGGTCGGGTCGCAACCGTTTTCTGGTGCTGCTGGCCACGCTGTTCATCGTGCTCGCCGGCGTCTTCGCGGTGCTGCGCACGCCGATTGACGCCTTGCCCGATCTGTCGGACGTGCAGGTCATTGTCTACACCGAGGTGCCGGGGCAGGCTCCGCAGGTGGTGGAAGATCAGGTGACCTATCCGCTGACCACGGCGATGCTGTCGGTCCCTAAGTCCAAGGTGGTGCGCGGCTTCTCGTTCTTTGGCGCTTCATTTGTCTACATCATCTTTGAAGACGGCACCGACATCTACTGGGCCCGCTCCCGCGTGCTGGAGTATTTGAACTTTGCGTCAGGGCGCATGCCCAAGGGCGTGACGCCGCAGATCGGGCCCGACGCCACCGGCGTGGGTTGGGTGTACCAGTACGCACTGCTGGGCAAGGACAAGACGCTGGCCGAACTGCGCAGCGTGCAGGACTGGTATTTGCGCTACCAGCTGACCAAGGCGCAGGGCGTGGCCGAGGTGGCCTCGGTGGGCGGCTTTGTGCAAACCTACCAGGTGACGGTGGACCCGGTCAAGCTGCGCTCCTATGGCATTGCCTTGATGAAAGTGGCGCAGGTCATCCGCGACTCGAACCGCGATGTCGGTGGTCGCGCGGTGGAGATGGCCGAGACCGAGTACATGGTGCGCGGCAAGGGCTATCTGCGGGGAAAAAGCGACATCGAGATGCTGGTCGTCAAGAGCGACCGGGGCACGCCGGTGCTGGTGCGTGATATTGGCCGCGTTGAGCTGGTGCCCGATGAGCGCCGCGGCGTGGCAGAACTCAATGGTGAAGGCGAAGTGGTCGGCGGCATTGTGATGGCGCGTTATGGGCAGAACGCGCTGGAGGTCATCCACAACGTCAAGTCCAAGATCGATGAACTCAGCGCCGGTCTGCCAGACGGTGTCACGGTGCAGACCGTGTATGACCGCTCGGACCTGATTTACCGCGCCATTGACAACCTGAAACGCACGCTGCTGGAAGAGTCTGTCATCGTGGCGCTGGTCTGTTTTGTTTTTCTGCTGCATCTGCGTAGCGCGCTGGTGGCCATTTTGATGCTGCCGGTGGGCGTGCTGATGGCCTTCATTGCCATGCGATTACTGGGCATGAACTCCAACCTGATGAGCCTGGGCGGCATTGCCATCGCCATCGGCGCCATGATCGACGCCGCCATCGTGATGATAGAGAACGCGCACAAGCACTTGGAAAAATTGGGCTCTGGCCCGAATTTTGCGGCACGTGCCAACGCAATATTAGCGGCGTGCAAGGAGGTCGGCCCCGCACTGTTCTTCTCGCTGCTGATCATCACCGTGTCCTTCCTGCCGGTGTTCACTCTGGAGGCACAAGAGGGGCGTCTGTTCTCGCCGCTGGCCTACACCAAGACCTTTGCCATGGCCGGTGCTGCCATGCTGTCGGTGACGCTGGTGCCGGTACTGATGCTTCTGTTCATTCGCGGCAAGATCATGCCCGAGGCCAAAAACCCCGTGAACCGCTTCCTGATCTGGGTCTACCGGCCGATCATTGCGGGCGTCATGCGCTGGAAAAAATCCACCATCGTCATCGCGCTGCTGGCGCTGCTGGTGTCGGTCTATCCGGCCTCGCAGCTGGGCTCGGAGTTCATGCCCACGCTGAATGAAGGCTCGCTCTTGTACATGCCCGCATCGCTGCCCGGTATGTCCATCACCAAGGCGGCCGAGCTGATGCAGACGCAGGACAAGATCATCAAGAGCTTCCCCGAGGTGGAATCCGTCTTTGGCAAAGCCGGGCGTGCCAACACCGCTACCGACCCGGCGCCCACCGAGATGTTCGAGACGGTTATCAACCTCAAGCCCGAGTCCGAGTGGCGAGCGGGCCTGACCATGGACGGCCTGATCGCCGAGCTGGACAAGGCCCTGCAGTTCCCCGGCGTGGCCAATGCCTGGACCATGCCCATCAAGGCCCGCACCGACATGCTGTCCACCGGCATCCGCACACCGATCGGCATCAAGGTGTTTGGCAAAAATCTGGAGGAGATGGAAGCACTGGCGAAGCAGATCGAGACCGTCGTGAAGGCGGTGCCCGGCACCACCAGTGCCTTTGCCGAGCGCATTACTGGTGGCTTTTACCTCAACATCGAACCCGACCGCGAGCAACTCGCACGTTATGGGCTGGCAGTGGGAGAGGTCATGGACGTGATCGGGGCGGCGCTGGGCGGCGAGATGGTGACCACCACGGTGGAGGGGCGCGAGCGCTATGGCGTCAGCGTGCGTTATCCGCGCGAACTGAGAGGCGACCCACAGCAGATTGCGCGTGAAGTCCTGGTGCCGACCATGGACGGCGCCATGATCCCGCTGGGCCAATTGGCCAAGGTGGTGGTGGCCAAGGGCGCGCCGGGCATCCGCACCGAGAACGCGCTACTGTCGGCCTATATCTATGTGGACATCCGCGACCGGGACATTGGTGGCTACGTGGCGGACGCGAAAAAGGCCGTGGCCTCGCAAGTCAAGTTTCCGCCCGGCTACTACGTCACCTGGAGCGGGCAGTTTGAGTACATGGAGCGCGCCATTGAGAAGATGAAGGTCGTGATCCCGTTCACGCTGCTGTCGATCTTTTTGCTGCTGTACCTGAACTTTCGTCGCATCACCGAGACGCTGATCGTCATGCTGTCCGTGCCCTTTGCGCTGGTGGGCGGCGTGTGGCTGATGTGGCTGCTGCATTACAACCTGTCGGTGGCCGTTGCGGTGGGCTTTATCGCTTTGGCAGGCGTGGCGGCAGAGACCGGTGTGGTGATGCTGATCTACCTGGACCACGCGTGGGAGGCGGTCAAGGTAACGTGTCGCGCGGCGGGGCGGTCACCTGACGTGACTGACTTGTACGCTGCCGTGATGGAGGGCGCGGTGGAACGCGTGCGGCCCAAGATGATGACGGTAGTGGCCATCATGGCGGGCCTCTTGCCGATTCTTTGGGGCACAGGCACGGGCTCGGAGGTGATGAGCCGCATCGCAGCACCGATGGTGGGCGGCATGCTGTCGTCAACCGTGCTGACGCTGGCGGTAATTCCGGCGATTTATGCGCTGGTCAAACAGTGGCGTTTGAAGCGGGGCTTGGAGGCGTAAGGTTTGGCGCCGAACTTTGCATGGAGGCGATTCGTCTCCGTCGGAGCGCGCACTTAAACTGCAAGCCTGACAGCCTCCGGTGTCCGCGCTGCAATGCGCAACAGTGTCTTGGCTGCGCCAGATGGCTCGCGCCGCCCTTGCTCCCAGTCTTGCAAAGTGCGCACCGATACACCCAAAAGCGTTGCAAATTCGGACTGCGACACGCCCACTTTGGCCCGTGCTTCGGCGGCTGGCGTCAAGGCCACAACGGAGGTCCGCGCCGCCTTGCCCGCTTTCATTTGCCGAACGGATTCCAGTAGATCGTTTTGGAATTGTTCCATTTCCGCATCCGCTGCCTTGTTGATTGCTTTACCCATGTTCCACCTCGTATCTAAGTTTTGCCAAAAATTCAGCCGGAAGGTTGTCGAACTTGGCTTTGGCGTACACGATCAACAACCAGATGCGCCCTTCAATCTCGTTGAAGTAAATCACCCGTGCACCACCGCGCTTGCCCGTGCCGGCGCGTGCCCAACGCACCTTACGACATCCGTTGGAGCCTGACACCACGTCACCCGCCAAAGGGTTGGCCGCAATCCAGTTGATGAACTCAGTGTGCTCAGCTTCCGACCACACGCCATCCGCGTACTTTTGAAAAATTTCGGTTTCGGAAACTGTGTGCATGGCGTAAATGATACGGCATTGCCGTATTTGCAACTATGTTTTTAGCTGCAGGATTCCAGAAGCATGAGACTTCGCACAATCAATAGCCACGTGTATCACTGGAAACCAAGCTGACGCTAGCGGTAATTCCGGCGATTTATGCGCTGGTCAAGCAGTGGCGTCTGCAAAGGGGCGTTGAGTGAGGCGCCGTGCAAGAACCCTTGCGGCAAATTCTCAAGTTCCCAAATTGAAACGGCTGCAGATATCGCTGAGTCGAGCGGCTTGGTCGCGCAAGCTTTCGGCCGCAGCAGCAGACTCTTCAACCAGTGCCGAGTTCTGCTGGGTCATCTGATCCAACTCGCCGATAGACTGGTTGATCTGCGAGATGCCGCCTGACTCATGGTTGGTGGCGTCGCTGATCTCGTCGACGATCTGGGACACGCTTTGAACGGAGTCCACAATTTCCGTCATGGTCCGCCCTGCATCCGCGACCAGGCTGGAGCCGGCTTCCACTTTCTGGACAGAGTCCGCGATCAAGCCGCGGATCTCTTTGGCGGCCTCTGCGGAGCGCCCGGCCAGACTGCGGACTTCGCTGGCCACTACGGCAAAGCCTCTGCCCTGCTCGCCGGCGCGTGCTGCTTCGACGGCCGCGTTCAGCGCCAAAATATTGGTCTGGAAAGCGATGCCATCAATGACGGCGATGATGTCGGCAATCTTCTTGGACGATGCGTTGATGCCTTCCATCGTTGTGACGACCTGCGACACAACCTCACCACCGCGAACCGCCACGCTGGCGGCCGACGAAGCAAGTTGACGTGCACGACTGGCAGAGACAAATGTTTCGTTAACCGTCTTGATCAAATCATCGACCGACGCTGCGGTGACATGCAGGCTGGATGCGGTCTGCTCGGTGCGGTTGGCCAGGTCCTGATTACCGGCCGCAATTTCCGACGATGCGGTTGACACCGAGTCGATGGACTCACGCAGGCGCCCGACCAGTTCGCGCAACGACACCTGCATGCGCCCCAGTGAAGCCATCAGACTCTCGTCTCCGGCTTGCGCAGGCAAATTGGCGGAGAGATCGCCTTGCGCGACCTGCGCCATGGCATCCCGGGCAGTGGCTGGTTCGCCACCGAGCTCGCGCTGCAGTGCGCGTTGTACAACCAGCGCCAGACCGGCTGCCGCAAAGGCGGCCAGGCCACCCAGAATCAGAGACATCAGCACCGCCCGGTCCGCGTTGGCATTGACATCGGCGTGGGTGGCTTCAGACAATTTTGACGCCGCATCGAGTTGCTTGAGCAGTTCCGCCTTCAGTGCCCGCCAGGCGGGCGTTTCCGCGCTATTGAGTGTTTTGATGGCGCTGGCAGTATCAATCTCCAGCGCAGCAATCACCTTGTTCTGGCCCTGTGCCTGCGCCGCACGCAGCGCAGGCAGCAGCTTGATTTGGGCTTCAAACGGAGTGCCTTGCGCCGTGGCTGCGGTGGCGGCATAGGCTTTGTCGTACGCTGCCAATGCGGCGGTGAGGTTTTCACGGGCTTTCGGGTTGGCGGGGTCCAGAATCATGTTGCGCAATGCTTGCCCCATTTGCAGGCCCTGTGCAACCATTTCAGACAGCCCCGCGCGGATGCTTTGCTCGGTGCGAATGTAGTTGTCAAACTGGTTTTGTGTGCGCATCAGGCCCCAAACGCTATTGCCCAGGCTGGCCAGAAACATCACTGAGGGGATGGCGAGGCAAAGAAACAGGCGCGTGCTGAATTTCATGGTAGTCATGCTCCAGTGCGAGCGTTGAAGGCAGATTTGCCTTGTTCAAAGCCGCGTCAAGGATTGTATTGATCGCGGCTTATGTACGGTTGCACAATGCCCGAGAGTTTGCGGCAGATCAAACCTATGCAGTGTGCCCTGCACGATGGGCTGGCATCTCCTGCCGGTGCACCCAGGCCAGAAACCCGCACAGGGCGACGCCGGCCGCAATCAGCCCCGCTGTGCTCATGGCCCAGTAGCCTTGCGCACCGCGCAGAGCCGGTGGTGCCCAGTCGCTGGTTGTGACCCAGTAGCCGCCTGCCAGACCGATTCCCCACAACGAAGTGACGTAAAACACCAGCGGCATCAGCGTGATGCGGTGCGAGCGCAAGACAAAGTTGGCCATGGTCTGCGCAGCATCCGCCACATGGAACCACCACACCCACACCAACAGCGGCATGGTCGCCGCGATGATGGTCGGGTTGTCGGTGTAGATGTGCAGCACCGACTCGCGCGAGAAGTAAACCAGGGCTCCCAGAACAGCCGCTATGCCGACACCGATCTCGACCCCGTGCCAGCCCAGCCGACGGGCCTCGGCGTGGTCATTGGCACCCACCCGTTGTGCGACCAGTGTGGCAGTTCCATTGGCCAGCGCCAGAGGCACCATGAACATCATCGAAACCAGGTTCGCCGCCAGTTGGTGCCCGGCCACTGCGTCACTGCTCTGGCGCGAAATCAGAAACGCCATAAAGCTGAACCCCGTGACCTCAATCATGATGGCGGCGCCCATGGGCACGCCCAGGCGCAGTTGCGCCAAGATGGCTGTGCGGTTGGGGCGACTGAGTCCCGGCTTGTGCAGACCAAACGGGGCGTAAAACGGGTCGCGGCGGACCACAACCCAGGCAATCAGCGCCTGTGCCCACATGACGATGGCGGTCGCTATGCCGCAACCGACCACACCCATGGGGGCAACCCGCCAAGGCTCGATGGCGCCCGGAAGCGGTAGGGTCCAGCCATAAATGAAAAAGGCACTCAACGGAATCTTGAGTATCAGACCGGTGATCTGAATGGCCATGACCGCTTTGGGGCGCGATACGGCGGTGTTGAAGCCGCGGTAGACGGTAAAAAGCATGGCAGCCGGCAATGAAAAGGCCAGTGCGCTCAGGTAGCCGCGTACTTTTTCGGAAATGTCAGGGCCGGTTTTGGCCAGTTCCAAAAATGGCCCGGGTAGCAAGAGCAGCGCGCTGCCCAGCACCGCAAGGCCCAGCGCCAGCCAGATAGCCTGGTGCACCTGCGCGCCAGCCGCATGCAGTTTGCCAGCACCAAACAGTTGTCCGGCCATGGGGCTGATGGCCAGCACGATGCCCATGAAACCGATAAACACCGTGATGTACACGGCCATGCCGATCGACAGGGCCGCCAGGTCGTTGGCGGCAAAGCGGGCCACCAGAATGGTGTCAACCGTGCTGAAGCCCAGCACCGCCAGTTGTCCGATCAGCACCGGCCAGGCCATGGGCATGATGCGCATGAAGCTGTCGCGTAGCGAGGCCAGGTAGGAAGGGTGGGTCGGTTGAGTCATCGACGTCCCAGTATCGCTGATACCTTGACGCAGAGCCGCGAGTACTTCGCAGTACGATACTGGCTCTTTGTTCATTTACCCGAGACCGCAATGCAACAACCTACGCTGAAGCCCAAAAGCCCCAATTTTTCGTCCGGCCCCTGCGCCAGGCGCCCCGGCTACGACGTCGCCGCCCTGCAGCTTGATACGCTGGGCCGCTCACATCGCTCAACGCTGGGCAAGAAGGCATTGGGTCTGGCGTGCTCGGAAACGGCGCGCATCCTGGGCCTCCCCGAGGGCTACCGGGTCGCCGTCGTTCCCGCCTCCGACACCGGTGCGGTCGAAATGGCCATGTGGTCCCTGCTGGGCCCGCGTGGCGTGGATGTGCTGGCATGGGAATCGTTTGGCTCCGGCTGGGTGACCGACATCGTCAAGCAGCTCAAGCTGCCCAATGTCAACAAGATCGAGGCCGGGTACGGCGACATTGCCGACTTTGCGCGGGTGAACTTTGACAACGACGTGGTGTTCACCTGGAACGGCACCACCTCGGGTGTCAAGGTGCCTAATGGTGACTGGATTGCCGCTGACCGTGCCGGTCTGACCATTTGCGACGCCACATCGGCCGTCTTTGCGATGGAGCTGCCGTGGGAGAAGCTCGACGTGGTGACCTATTCCTGGCAAAAGGTCCTGGGCGGTGAAGGCGGACACGGTATGTTGATTTTGAGCCCGCGTGCCGTGGCCCGGCTGGAGAGTTATTCACCGCCGTGGCCCATGCCGAAAATTTTCCGCATGACGTCGGGCGGCAAACTGACCGAGGGTCTGTTCAAGGGCGAAACCATCAACACACCGTCCATGTTGTGCGTGTCCGACTACCTGGATGCACTGGCCTGGGTGGACCGTCTGGGTGGCGTTGCAGCCACCATGGCGCGCAGCGAGGCCAATTTGAAAGTCATCGCTGATTTTGTGGCGGCGAATGACTGGATTGCGTTCCTGGCCAAAGACCCGGCAACCCGCTCCAACACCAGCGTCTGCCTGACCTTGACCGTGACCGAAGAGCAGGTCAAGAAAATGGTCAAGCTGCTGGAGGCACAAGGCGCCGCTTTGGACATTGGCGCCTACAAAGACGCACCGGCCGGCATTCGCATCTGGTGCGGTGCCACGGTAGAAGCCGCAGACCTGCAGGCCCTGCTGCCGTGGCTGAGCTGGGCCCACGCCGAAGTCACCGCAGCCTGATTTTTGACGGAGTCAGCACCATGTTCAAAGTTCGTACCTACAACCAGATCTCGGTCAAGGGGCTGGAGCGCTTCCCGCGCCAGCACTACGAGGTTGGCAGCGACATTGGCCACCCGGATGCGTTTTTGCTGCGCAGCCAGAAGTTGCATGGCATGGAGGTGCCCGACACGCTGCTGGCGGTGGCGCGCGCCGGGGCAGGGGTGAACAACGTGCCGATCGAGCAATACAGCAAGCAGGGCATTGTGGTGTTCAACACGCCGGGCGCCAATGCCAACGCGGTCAAAGAGTTGGTGATGGCGGGCATGCTGCTGGCCACGCGCGGCATCTTGCCCGCTCTGGCCTACGTGCAGACGCTGACCCACATGACCGATGCTGCCGAGATGGCGCAACTGCTGGAGAAAGAAAAGTCCCGCTTTGTGGGCGGGGAACTCAAGGGTAAGACGCTGGGTGTGGTGGGGCTGGGTGCGATTGGTTCCATGGTGGCGGATATGGCCTTGGCGATGGGCATGAAAGTGGTCGGGTTTGATCCGGCCCTGTCAATCGACGCCGCCTGGCGCCTGTCCAACGCGGTCACGCGCATGGAGAACCTGCAATCGCTGATGGCGCGCGCGGACTACGTTTCCGTCCATGTGCCGGCGATGGATGCCACCCACCACATGGTCAACACCGAGGCGCTGGGGGTGATCAAGAAAGGTGCAGTGCTGCTGAACTTTGCCCGCGAAACGATTGTGGACCCAGCCGCTGTGTTACTGGCGCTGGACCAGGGCCGACTCAGCCGCTATGTGTGCGACTTCCCCGAGCCCGCCATGCTGGGGCGCAGCGATGTGATCGCCACGCCGCACATCGGGGCCAGTACGGAAGAGTCGGAAGAAAACTGCGCCATGATGGCGGCCAACCAGTTGATGGATTTTCTGGAGAACGGCAATATCACCAACTCGGTGAATTTTCCAACCGTTGTCATGGCCCGCAGACCCGGCACCTGGCGCATCACTTTTTCCAACGACAACGTGCCCGGCGTGCTGGGCCATGTGCTGTCCGTGCTGGCAGACCAGCAGGTCAACGTGGTGGACATGATGAACAAGAGCCGGGGTGAACTGGCGTTCAACATCATGGACGTGGAGCACGCACCCAGCGTGGAGGTCGTTGCGGCCATTGAGGCCACCGGTCATGTGGTCCGGGTGCGGGTTATTGCCCCGGTGTCGCTATAAAAAGTAG
>JAIPDC010000097.1 GCA_021737865.1 Rhodoferax sp. | reverse complement strand
TAGCCGATGCCACCGGGGGTGTGCAACTGGGCGGGGCTGCCAGTCGGATTTACGATGGGGTTCTCACACCGACCACCACCGAAAGGCAACCCCATGAAATCTGGGAACGAATTGATGCACCTGACCGGCAAAGCCCTGACAGATGGCTTTTCCGATGCACCGTGGTACATGTTGCGCAATGCATATTTCAGCAAAGGAGACCCGCAGGAGGGTTGGAATGCCATGGTGCAGTACTTCAAAAGCATGGGCGTTACAGCTGTTTCTGAGCTGCGAAACGGGCCGCAACAGCAGGAGGAATGGGTCGTCCTTCGGCCTGCGCCTGGCGCCACGCGCAGTCAGGAATAGGCGAGTCATCCCATGGCAAACCGTGCTCGACGGTGATGAGGTATTTCACAAAAGCCAGCATCTCGTCTGAGGTGCTACCAAAGCATTTGTGAACCAAGATCACGGCCTGTTCCTCAATGGGGGTCAAAACGGGGTTCATGTCGACAGGCCCTCAAAAGCCTGGCGGATCCGGTACCGCATGCGCTTGGCCATGTAATTTTCCACGTCGGCCACCTTGGCAATGCGCTCCATGGAAAAGCGAGGGGTGTAGTTGCCCGAGCGGACGAACATCAACACGGGCTGCACGATCACGCCATGGGTGCCGCTGACGGCCCAGATTCCGGGGGCAAGGTGGCTGGATCGGTTGCCGCGCAGCCTGCCGTAGGACACAAAGTAGCGCCGTCCTGCCACCTTGGCAGTGCCCTTCTGCAACGCTTTCTTGCGCTTGTCGGTCATGTTGGCGCGGTATCCCTGTTCGCCAAAGGCCTGAAAGTAGCTGATCAGTTGCACCAGGAACGGGCCGCGCAGGTTGCCCTTGCCGTCGTCGCTGCCAGGGTATGGCGGTTTTGGGATAGCGGTTTGGTAGCCACCGGGCAAGATGCCGACGCGGCGCAATGCAGACTCGGACCGTTTGTCGCGCCGGGTACCGCCGGCCTCTTGGGCGCGCAGTATTTGCTGAGGGTCAACCCCTTTGCCGCCGTAGTAGGTGGGCAGCACTTCGGTACTGAGTTTTTCCGGCGTGGCAGGAGAGAACTGGAAGCTCCGCATGATGTGGGCTGTAGGCTGGTCAAACACCCGGGATGCCTCTGCCTGCATAAATTTGCGGACATAAAAGGCGGTGTCGTTCACAGCTTTGGACATGGCAGTTTTGATGCCAGAACCAGACAGGGCTGCAATTTGCTTCTGCACTTTTTCGAGTCCGTCCAATTTGACGCTGATTTGCATGGCGGTCCTTTTAAACGGCCTTAGCCGCGTTAAGTTCGTTGACTGCATCCAACCCCTTGGCCACAAACTCTTCGTTGCCTGTGACCGTGATTTGCAGGTTGCGCAGGCCGGGAAACAGTTTTTGGCTTTGCAGGCCTTGCACCAGCGAATGAAGTTCTGGCCAGGCCTTGACGGTGGCCGCCATGGCTTTGGCGTTTTCCGGGGTGCAGCGGATTACCCGGGTGGTTTGCTTATGGGTCACTTCATTCATTTTTTTTTCTGTTCCTTGTGTGCTGCATCTGTTCCAATAATCAAAATTTTTAAGTTGTTGATTTGTAATAACTGTTCCGTGTGTTCCTTATGTTCCGCTTGCGCTATGTGATGTGTAGGGAATATTTAAAGATTTTGGTTTATTCATCTTTTCTCACGCACACGCATACGAGGGGTTAACGGAACATGCGGAAATCTTTTTAAAATCAACGATCTTTTGCGGAACAGCTTTGCGGAACAGCAGCGGAACAGGCTTTATGCGGAACAGCGCAGCCGGGTTAGTTGCCATACTTTTGCCCTTTGTAGTCTTTAAGCGCGGTGCGAAAAACGTCGATCCGGCTACCAGTCCAATCAAGTTCGTTGGCACCTGGTGGCAGCTCGTTACCGCCTGGCAGGTAGACAACAGCGCATGGCCCCTTGACTACGCCGTCGCCAAGATCAAACCGTTTTTTGTGGATCTCTGCGTTGTGCTTTCGTCTGAGTGCATTGCTGAACCTGGGTAAGTTCAATGCCTTTAACCCGGTATTGGTGCACCAGACTTGGTATAGGTCGAACATGTCCGTAGTGAGCGCAGGCGTTAGTAGTGCGGGTCTGCCTATGGAAGGAAAGCCGTTAATGTCCCCTTCTTCCATCGCTTTCACAAACCGGCTGGGGCTGTCCAGCCCCAGGTCTATCAGCTCGCGTTTGGCCGCGCTCATGGGTGGCAAGGTGTGGTTGTCGAAGTCGCCAAGGTCCAGACTGAGCAAGTGATGGTGCAGCGCGGCCACGCCGCCCGCGTCTATCTCCGCCTGCACCTCGCGGTAAAACTCCCGGCTGAGTTTGGGTGGCGTCCAAATTACGCAGTGCCGGCGGTCGTCTTCCTCCAGCACCACGGGCATGGCCTCGTTGCTGAGGAACACCACATTGACGTGATTACGTTCGTCATACGCGGCCATGTTCTTGGGGTTGATGCGGATGTAGTCGCTTGTGATAAACGCTTTGAGCTTGTTTTTGATGTGGTACAGGTCGCTCCTCGCCACCACTTCGTCAAAGATCAAAAACAGTTTGCGGCTGCTGTAGTCGTTGAACTTGTCTTCGATCGCGTTCTGGTCCACCGCCCGGCCGTACACGCCATAAATCAGCATCACCAGTTCAAAGATCAGGTTCTTGCCCACACCCTGCGGTCCGTGAATGACCAAAGCGCTTTTCATTTTTGCGCCCGGGTGCTGAATCGGGTAGGCCAGCCAGCGCATGACCCAGTCAAACTGTTCGCCAAACATGTAGCGCGCCAGGTCAAGTATGGTCTCGCAGCTTCCCGCCTTTGGCGTTGTTGGCCAGCCGCCCCACAGGTTGCAGCGAATTGATTTGTCAGTCTCTGCCGGGTCAAACCCTACCTCGGTCACCCGGACCATCTGGCGCTCTGGGTGCTCCATCCACGCTCTGTGAATGGCCCGGCTCATGCAAGCGTCGCGCATATCGCTCAGGCCTACCAGCGAGTGTTCTTGGTGGTCAAACACCGCCCCGCCCTGCCCATACACCATGGCGTATCGCTCCAACAGTTCCTCGGTCGTCTCGATCGGGCGCAATGGGTCTATGGCTGGAGTGCCACCCTCCCCCACCGACTTGGCTGCTGCCGTTTTTGCAACTCGCCAACCCAATGCCGTGATGCGGTTTTCTACCTGCACGCGCACGACGTGCAAGCCCTCCAGCACGTGCAGGTCGTTGAAGTCGCTGAGTTTTTTGCCGTCCGTCTCGAATGCGGCTGCGCGGGCGGCCGCGTCGGCAAACTGCGGCACCACAAACGCGCCACCCACCTCCATGGCCGCAGCGCTGGCCAGGGTAACGCCTGGGTTTCCCTCTCTGAAAGCGTCGTCGTCAGCACAGATCAAAATGCGCGCTTGCTTGTACCGAGCGTGCAAGGCACTGGCCACCGCCGCCAGGTTGCCCGCATCAAACGCCACAGCCACGCAAAGCCCGGTTGCCTCAAACAAACTGGCTGCAGTGGCATAGCCCTCGGCCACCAAGATGATCTGGCCGGCCATTCCAATCAGGTGGAAATGTGCCTTTTTGACCAGGCCAGCGGGCCAGTATTCCTTGTCCAGGCGCTTGCGCCTGCCGGGCTGTGCCCCTCGGATGACCTGCAGCCCATGGATTCTGCCGGCAGCATCCAGCATGGGGATGACCATCGACCCCTGCGGGCTAAACCGCACCCCGTGCGCCTGCACCTTTTTGCGGTGCAAATAGTCGCAGTCTCCACCCTCTACGCATCGCTTCCAGGTGGCGGCAGCCTTGTCAGCAGCCCGATCGGCGTCGGCCTTGCGCGCCTGGTCAGATCTGCGCTTGTCTTCTGCCAGGCGCTTGCGCAAGCTGTCGCGCTGCTCGCTGCTGAGTTCGGTTTTGCGAAGCTCCACCTTGGTGGCGTTGTTCTCGGCACCACGCCACACGCCATAGATACCAACTATCAAATCATCGCCATTGGCCAGCCGCATTTCGTGCAAGTGGTACCAGCCGCGCCGCTCGCTGTCGCCTTCGGTCTTGCAGCGCCGCAGTTTGCCGACCTCCAGGCTGTCGACCAACAGGCCAGCGCCCTTGAGCTGGGCCAGCACATCATCGTAATTTGAGGCCATCAGTAATCCACAAACTCACTATCTACACACCCGAAGGGGTTCGAATTATCCTGATCGTGGGCTTCGAGGAGGGACCCATGACCGGGTGTGCCTGTGTGTTGACCCATCAACGCCGCAGCGTGCTGCTTCCCCTTGCGCCAAACTGGGGGGTAAGGGTTTGACATCACCGGCTAACCCCGCCTGGTGGTATTGGTAGCGATGCACGCAAGGCGCTTAGCAGGTTGTTGATTGCTGAGGTTGCCTCTGCAGCCAGCACGTCGCAGCGTTGCAATGAGTTGCGGGTAACGCCCCTGGCAAAGGCGTCAGCCACTGCGTGCTGCATATCTGCCTGCGCTGCCACCATCTGCCAATTGAGTGCCATCGGGTCCGAGGTGCTGGCCTGGACAGACCGCACGCACACATAGCCCAGTGCGTGCGCCATGGCCTGCAACACTGCCACGTTGCCGGTCACCTCTTGCATGGACACCGCTTCCTTCAGTGTGAGGTGATGGGACTCCACATTGACACTGACCTTCTTCATGAGCGTGTCAGCGTTGACCTTCATGCGTTGGGCCAGGGCTGGCACTCCACCAGGATAGCTGTGAGCCGTGTGATACGCGGCATCGAGCACGTCCAGGCTGCAGTGGCTGTCCGGTGCGGTGCCTGCGTCGCCGTTTTCAAAAGGCGTGGAAACGAAGATAGTTGCTCTCATGGAAACCTCAACAAGAAATACCACCCGTCGCGCCACCGTGCCAAGTGCTGCGCATGGAGTTCAGGCATTGCGCATCGTGTGTGACGACTATCGGGAGACACGTCGCCATCGGGGAGAGACCGGCGCGGCGGGGATGCTTGCGACGGGTGGGGGAAATGGTGGTGCCCCCAGCCGGCTTAGACTGCGGGTTCCACAACACGCAACCAACAGGGGGCACCATGAAAGCAGAACCATTGAACCAGGACATCAATTACCTCCAGGGGCAGATACAGGGCCTGCAGGCGCTGGTGCTGGCGATTGCGAATCTGACGGTGGGGCCAGAGGAGTTTCGGGACGAGGGGCTGGTGCGGATACAGGCAGAACGAGACGCTGCTGTGGCACTGCCGATTGCAGAGCGGACACTTGCCGGCATAGACGCAAGCGCCGCCTGGTTGTTGAGCGTAACGCAGTAGGCGCCGCTCGCAGGCCGACTTCAAGGCGCGCCTTGATTGCGGCGCGCTCATTAACGGGGTTGACCCAGCCTGTCATGTCACGCCCCCTGCCCGGCTTGGTCTTGGGTGGCTACACTGCAATTTTTGAAGGGAGTTTTGTTCATGAAAATCACTTTGTTAATCGGACACAAAACCAGAAAAGGGCCGGTGTTCATTGGGCAAAGCGCCGATGGCAGGTTTTACCCAATGTGGCGAGACGATTCGCTGGGGAGCTATCACAGCCTGGTGGGCGCTGTAGAGGATGTGGCGGGCGGTTATACGTTTTCCCCTTCGGACGGGTGCGACTTGGGCTCGCTTGGAATCAGCAGCGAAGTGTCGGACTGGGTGCCTGCAAAAGAGTTGATGTAGCCCTCAAGCACGTCGCGCATGACGGCGGCGGCTGGCAGGGTGAGTGCCACGCGCACGGCCTTGTTGTTGGGCAGGTCGAAGCCGATACCGATGCGCTGGCGGGCCTCACACACTGGCGTGACGTTGCGCAGGTCTGCGTCGATGTAGGTATGCGGCAACATTTAGGCCCCCTGCCCTGCGGGCTTTGTGGAATGTCTTTTAACTGGAGTCATAGTGAAACCAAACATCAAAAAGGTGTTAGACAGCTTGCGCGGGCGTGGCATTCAGAGCATTGGTTTGCCCTGGTACGAGCGCGGCGAGTGGGTGCAGGCCAGAGCCGTAATGGAAGACGGGCACAGCCTGGCGCGCACTTACGGGGAATGGGAGGCAAACGCCAAGGAACTGGAACAGGCTTTGCGCGGGGAAGGCTATGCAGTGGTGCGAGCGCACATCAGGCCGCTGCAGTTCGTCGCCTGGTGCAGGGCCAATGGCCACAACGTCAACTCCGAGGGTCGCAATGCATTCGCCAACTGGTGTGCGATGAAGGGCGACGGCGAGGTTCACTGAGTAGGCCATCACGCCCCCTGCCCGGCTTGGGCTTCGGTGGGGTGGGTGCTGGGGGTGGGCATGTTTTTTTTGCCCCACACGGCATAGACGCGGTCGGCTATGCGGGGGGGCAATTCGTCGGGCCATGCGTTGACCGCCTGGTAGGAAATGCCGATTGCTTTGGCGGCTGCAGCCCTGGTTCCGCCCAGCAATTCAATGGGTTGAGTTTTTAGCATGTTGGCATTTTAATCATACTTAATGCCAACAATGCAAGCAAACTTAAAAATAAATTTGCTATGTTCCGCAAGTATGCTTGAACACAAAGACAGACTTCGCCAGGCATTGGCGCTTGCCAATAAAACTGCCGGTCAACTTCAAAAAGAACTTGGCATATCGCCTGCTGCAATGACGTACCTGTTGGATGGGGCGACAAAGGCTTTTAACGCGGCCAACAACTGTAAAGCCGCCCGGTTTTTGGATGTGGATGCGTTCTGGCTGGCTACGGGTGAGGGGCAGCCCAGGCCGCTGACGCCCTGGCCGTTCCCGATGATCTTGCCGGGTCAGTGGGCGCAACTGGATGCAGACTTCAGGCGCCAGATAGAGAACAATGTGGCGGGTGAGTGGATGCGGCTGCAACAGCAAAGCGCCAGCAGCTGGAAGCAAGCCGCGTGAGACCATACCTTGCTTGGAGTGCGCCCGGCTATCCCCCGATTGGGTGAAACTGCACTGCAACGGACACTGTTACCACTTTTATTTGCAAAGGATGCTTGCCATGACCGATAACGTAGACCACCTGGTGATTGAGCACCTGAAGGCGTTGCGCTCGGAGCTGAAGGATTTGCGCACGGCCATGCACGGCGAATTTAAGGACGTGAAGGCGCGCCTGGGTGCGCTGGAGGCGGGGCAGGCCTCGGTGATTCAGCATATTGGGCACCTGGGCAGCTCGATAGCGGGCCAGCAGGTGGCGATAGACCGCATGAGCGAGCGCATAGACCGGGTGGAGCACCGGCTAGAGCTGGCCTGAACCGCATGGGGTTTGCCCGCAAGACAGGGGCAAGGCCGATGATGCAGCGGAACTATAAAAATCTTGGTCAATCTCAGTGGATAAGTGCTTTCCCCCATTGCCAAGGTAAAAGATGGTGGTAAAGTGAAATTCCCAACGAAAGGCGGACTACCTCAGGTGACAATCATGAATTCGGCCAACAGCATTGATGTTTTCCCAGTTAGAGAAGAGCTTCTCAAGCCCGAGGAATTCCTTGATCTTGTTGAAAGAAATCCCAGCATGATTGAGCGCAGCACATTTATCCCCCCCAAACTGGGTGGTCCTGGGTTCGGTTTTATCCAGGTGCAGTATTCCCGCCCAAAGTACCGGCCAATCAACGTATTTAAACCTGTGGCCCGGTAGCTGGAATGGCGCCGCCTGCGAAAACGCCGCTTTCAGAACCCACAGTAAACCGTCTGCTGGACGCACAGGCGCGCGATCAGGAACTAAAGGCTCGGGAGCTTGCCATACGGCAGTGACGATCACCCGACCGGATCTAATTCCACCCCATTAAACCGCCCCTTGAGGCGGTTTTTTTGCGTCTGCGCTCGCCGCACCGGCTAGGTTAAAACCCTCGAATCCGGGGGAATTAAAAATATTTTAACTTTTTTTTAAGCATACTTGCCAATTCATCATTAAGTATGATTAAATTCACCCTGTACCCGAAATTCATCGGGTTAAGGAGTGAAAGATGCAGGTATCCACCACAGACGGTAAACACTTCACGCTGGTACGAGAAACCAAAGCCGACCATCAGCTGATTGATTTGCTCGACGTAGAGCGCTCTGTTTATGTGACAGACATGCTGCGCGACAGCACCCGCAACGCGCACGGCGGGTTTGAAAACACTGGCGCGGTGCTCGCTGTGTCTTGTGCCTCAGCGCCTGCGCTACGGGATGATGCGGGCCGCCAAGCCTTGCGCTCCTTGCGCAATCTCATTCGCTTGGGCTTGGGTGATGCGGCAGATGATCTCGCGGCGCGGCTCCCCAATGGCTATAGCGATGTACATCCGCAGGAACAACTCGCCACCGGTTTCGTAGAACTCAAGACCATGCTGGAGACCTTGATCGCGGTAGTCGTCGAGCAAAAACCCATGTTCGAGGAAATGAAGCGCACCCATAGCAGTCCTTTGGTAGTTGAAACCTGCATTGTGAAGGAGTGAAGATGGGGACCATTCAAACAAGGCCACCGATCCCAACGACGATCCAGATCGCGCCGAGGGGGTACAGCTTTCATGGGCAGGCGCTGAAGTGTGACGACAAGGGACTGCTCTGCCGCCCTGACATAAACCCCCGTGAGCTGTCACTGATTCAGGCGCTGCGGGCCGTCGTTGTGGAGACGATGGACTACCCGCCGGTGCGCAACTATGACGCTGAAAGCCACCTGCCTGCGCACATGATTGAGAGGGCGCAAGAGGCACTTTCTGCATACGGGCTGGGCATTGAGCCAAACCCGGAATTTATGGCTGGAGAGGTGGTGCGATGAAACCCTGCCCGTTTTGCGGTAGTGATGACGTTGGATATGCCTACGGGACGCATCCGGACGGCAGGGAATTGTCGTTTATTTCGTGCAGCGTTTGCTGTGCGCGCGGACCCGTGCGGACCTATGCAGGTGTATGGGACGACGATGAGTCGGCGGCGGCTTGGGACACAAGGGCGGTTGCAGTAGCGGTTGAAGGCGGTGCGCCATGAGCCAATCATCCCTCAATGCGGTACTTGGCCAGTCTGTTAAGGCGGGCGCTGTACGCGCTCCAGGCGGAATCGGTCGCAGTGGGAACGCAGCCATCGTTGTACAGGTAGATGCGAGCCGGGTCGGTGCTGGCACACCAGGACAAGGCTGCAATCTGCTTGGCACTGAGCGCACGCTTAAAGCGCATGCGGCTGGGCTGCGTCTCGTAGTCGACCCATTCCTTGGACATGACCCCCAGGGGTTTGTATTGCCTGTTAAGCAACAGGTAAGAGCCGTCCTGCAGCCGCTCCAGGCAGTAGGGCATGAATATTTGTCTCACCTCGAAAGTAACCATGAATACATCCCTTTTAAAAACCACGATTTTGACCGCTCCGGCCGGTTGGGGCAAGACGCGCAACGCGGCCGCACTGGCGACGGAGTTTGGCTGCACGCAGGTGGTGGACGAGTGGACGCCTGCTGCACCGCTGACGATCATTCACGGTGCGTTGCACCTGACCAACGTGCCACCAAGCGCGCTGCGCGGTTTGCGCCTCAATTGCAATTTGGTGGCGCGCGGCTGGGACTGATGCCCTGGCTTGCCGCTCTGGCCATCGTGACAGTGGTTGGGGTGATGCAGCACCTGGACAGCATTGACGACCACCATAGTGAGCATGCGCGCGCAATTGTCCTGGAGGACGCACAGCGCGATGCAGCCAGAGAACTGCGGCGCGATCTGGCTGCGGCGGCTTTGTGTCGCGAGCAGCATGGCGAATCTGGAATAGCTTGGACCGAGGCGGGGGCGTTGGTGTGCATCCCGCGCAAGGGCAAGCGCACCCAGCACGCCGCGACTGCAGCAGGCCTGGAGGTGCAGCCATGACCCATTACGCACCCTATGGCACGGGCTGTACCCAAGTGTGCAATCAGGGGCGCGACTGCACTTGCGCGCCCCAGGCCTGCCGCACTGCGGCCACTGACCGCAAGCGCAACAAAACGGCTCCGGTGGTGGTCGACAGCGACCGCGAACGGGCCGCGCAAGACGACTGGCTGGCACTAGTGCACCGCTCGGGTGCCGGGGCTGGTGTGCACACGGATGACGCTGGCCAGCCTGAGCCGCTGCCTACCGACTGGGGCGTGGTGATCATCCTGGCGGCGGCGGTGCTCGTGTTTGTGGGCGCGATGTTTTTTCTGTGGATGGGTCTGCCGGTGGCAGTGGTGGCCGGGTCGGTGGCAGTGGCCATTGGGCTAGAGATCATTGGCGAGGTGCTGGGATGATGGTCTTAATCCCTTTGCATTCAGGGCTTGCCATGCATCGTACCAGCGAGGGCGCTGCATCATGATGACGGCACACGGCATGCTCTTCATGAGCCAGACCCCGGTCTTGGCCACGTGGGCCAAAGACGGAACGTTTGCCCTGACGCTGCTGGCGTTTGACGTAATTGGGCCGCACCAAAAGGAGCCCTGGCGCATTACCTGGAGCGGTGCCAAAGCGGAGCTGTTTTGGCGTCGTTTTAAAGACCAGCTCAAGTCTGGCCAACCCATCACCGTGCGCTGCGAAAAGCTGCGCAACTTTACCAACGGACGCGGCGGCGGGCCTGAATTTGTGGTCCAGGCCACTTGCATCGAGCTGGCTGCAGCACCGCCCAAGCGCGGCCCCGATGCCGCCGTGACCATTTACTAACCCCCAACCCGAGGAATTATTTTGTCTACTGTGACCATTGTTATATCTGACACGCCCGAGGGCGGTCTGACGATTTGGAATGACCTGGTGCCCATACCAGGCAAGCGATGCAGCATTGCCGAAGTGGCGGCGCTGGACATCATTAGCCGCACCCGGCGAGAGTACGGCCTGCCGCTGTTGGGGGCGCGCGTAGAGCGCATCAGTGGATTGGAGGTGGTGGGCGAGGTGGACATGGATGCCGTTTACCACGCTCGCAAAACCGCAGAAAAGGCGTTGCCATGAACACAGCAACCCCCACACGTACCCGCCCTTACCAGCCCCAACGCGACGGGTTGGCAGAGGCGATGATTGGGTTTTTTCGGAACAACCCAGGCGAGGAACTGAGCCTGGAAGACATCGTAACCAAGTTTGGCTCGGTGCGCGGCAACATACACACCCTGTTGCGCAAGGCCATAGAGGCCGGGCTGCTGGTGCGCGCTAGGACCGACGAAGGTGAATATATCTACCGGGGCGGCAGCTTTTATGACGATGTGCCGCACGAAGAGCCCCAGCCTGAGCCGGTGATTGTGACGGTGGCCACCGCGGCAGTGGCACCAGCGCCCAAAGCGCCCGCCTCAAACGTACGGCCCATTGAAAAGGGCAAGGAGGAGCGGGTAATTGTCGATTTGCGCAATTCGCCAACCGCACCAGAGACCAAGGCCGAGCCGATCACCGCTGAGGTGTTGGTCAAACTGGTGCAAGGGGACTGCCTGAGCCGCAAAGCCCTGCTGGACGTGGCCAATGCCGCCAATATGCAGGTTTTTTCCATTGCCTGCAATCACCAACTGCGCGGCTACGGCTTCGAGGTGGCGCAGCGCATCAAAACGTTGTCTGATGCCGACCTGCACACCATCAGTGTTACTGCGTCTATGGAGATCTGGTTGCGGACTAATGCGGCTGCTGAAAAAACGAGCGACGGCGGTGCCCCATGACCCCCGAGCAACACGTCCTGGTAAGCGGCATTGCACTTGACTTTTACCCGCGCCTGCATGACGCCATGCACAACAAAAAGCAAAACGGCGTATTTGAAAAAGTCGAGAAATTCGCCGAACTGGCATTTTCCATGGGCCTGCTTGCCGGCCTTGATTCCGAGGCAAAAGCCTGGGCCGAGGTCAACCGGCTTGAAGACCTGTTGGTCGACCTGTTGCGCTACGCACCCGATTCTGACGTGGCCAAGGCCCGCAAAGTGGAGCAATCCGTATGAAAACCTTTGACATCCTCCCCCTGGCGGCAATCGTCCCCAGCCTGACCAACCCGCGCAAGCACTTTGACGCGATCAAGCTCATGGAGCTGGCTGAATCTATCCGGGCCAGTGGCGTGCACCAGCCCATACTGGTGCGCCCCTTACCCGGCAATAGAGTGGCCGACACTGACCGGGGCATCACGCACGAGGTGATAGCGGGCGAGCGCCGTTACCGGGCCAGCCTGCAGGCAGGGGCCCAGACCATCCCCGCCATGATTTGCGCCATGGATGATGCGCAGGTGATGGAAGTGCAGTTGGTCGAGAACCTAGCCCGTGACGACCTCAGCGCACTCGAAGAGGCCGAGGGCTACAGCGCCCTGATGGACAGCAGCGGCCAAGACGTGAGCGCCATTGCCACCAAGATCGGCAAGAGCCGCAGCTACGTGTTTGGCCGCCTCAAGCTGCTAGACCTGGGTGTGGAGTGCAAAGAGGCCCTGCGCACGGGCGCCATCGATGCCAGCCGCGCGCTACTCATAGCCCGCATACCCGACACCGCCCTGCAAACCAAAGCCCTGGCAGAGGCCAC
>JAIPDC010000096.1 GCA_021737865.1 Rhodoferax sp. | reverse complement strand
AAGCACCCAACTGCACAAAGAAAATAAACGGCTCACTCGCCGCAGGGGCTGACTTGGCCTTGGCCAGGTCACCCAACGGGTCTGCCGACACAGCCGGCTTGAGCTCCGCCTTGCCGTCGGCTTTGGTGGCCGTCTTGGTGTCGGCCTTGGCGTCAGCCTTGGCTGGCTCCGCCACTTTGGACCCCGCTGCAGCGCTGGCAACCGCAGACGCTGCCGAAGCCGGGACAGCCGGTCGGGCTGGAGTTTTTCCATACAGAGGTGCGTTGGGATCCCAATCCTTGTTCTTTTTCGCCTCTGCCTCGTCTTGGTCGGCCGAGCGACTTTGCCCCTTGTTCATAAAGGGGACGGGCACCTTGGTGACGTAAACCGCCACGGCCAAGGCACCGGCCAAACCGACGACCACCCCAATGATGAACCCCAAAATGGTTCCGCCACGCTGCTGATTCATGAATTACCCTCTTAGTCAGTTGGGGTCAGAGCACATCGCTTCGCGAGTGGTCTGACCCCAAAAATTTACATCTTTTGCGGAGCGCTCACGCCCAGCACTGCCAGGCCATTGTGCAACACCTGTGCCGTGGCAGCGACCAGCGCCAGTCGCGCCAGCTTGACGGCCTCATCATCGACCAAAATCCGCTCCGCATCGTAGTAGCTGTGGTAACAGGCCGCCAGTTCACGCAGGTAGAAGGTCACGTCATGTGGTGCAAAATCCTGCGCCGCGGCGGTAAGCATTTCAGGGTATTTGGCCAGCAGCAGCATCAAGGCCAGCGCCTGCGGGCTTTGTAGTGCCGTCAGTTCAACACCGGACAGGCTACCGGCGTCACCCCCCCAGGCGGCCAAAACCGAGCAGATGCGCGCGTGGGCGTATTGCACGTAGTACACCGGGTTGTCATTGTTCTTGGCCACCGCCAGGTCCACATCAAAGGTGTATTCGGTATCGGGCTTGCGGCTGAGCAGGAAAAAGCGCACAGCATCCTTGCTGGTCCACTCAATCAGGTCGCGCAGCGTCACATAACTGCCTGCACGCTTGGATATCTTGACTTCTTCGCCTGCCTTGACCACCCGCACCATGGTGTGCAGCACGTAGTCGGGGTAGCCCAGCGGAATGCCGACATCGGCCGCCTGCAGCCCGGCACGCACACGGGCGATGGTGCCGTGGTGGTCGGTGCCCTGGATGTTGACCACCTTGGTAAAGCCGCGCTCCCATTTGGCGATGTGATAGGCCACATCAGGCACGAAGTAGGTGTAGCTGCCGTCCTGCTTGCGCATGACGCGGTCCTTGTCGTCGCCATAGTCCATGGACCGCAGCCACAGCGCACCGTCTTTCTCATACGTCTTGCCGTTGGCCACGAGCTTGTTCACGGTCTGCTCGACACGGCCACTGGTGTAGAGGCTGGACTCGAGGTAGTACTCATCAAACTTCAGATTAAAGGCCTGAAGATCCTTGTCCTGCTCGTGACGCAGATAGGCCACGGCGAAGTTGCGGATCGACTCTAGGTCTTCCACATCGCCACTGGCGGCAAAGCTGCGGTCATCGGCTGCCACCGTCTTGCGGGCCAGAAAGTCGTCCGCAATATCCTGGATGTAATCACCGTTGTAGAACGCCTTGCTCAGGGGGTTCTCCGGGTCAACAGGCCAGCAGTCGTCACCGGGCTTGAAGCCTTTGGCACGCAACTGCGTGCTGGTGGCCAGGGTCTGAATTTGCACGCCCGCGTCGTTGTAATAGAACTCGCGGTGCACTTGCCAGCCCTGGGTTGAAAAAAGATTGCAAATGGCATCGCCCAGGGCGGCCTGGCGCCCATGACCGACGTGCAGCGGCCCGGTGGGGTTGGCCGACACAAACTCCACCAGAATGCGCCGCCCGTTGCTGACCTGATTGCCAAATTCGGCCCCTTGGTCCAGCACCTCACGCACCACCTGCTGCTTGCTTTCGGGCTTGAGGCGAATGTTGATAAAGCCGGGCCCGGCAATCTCGATCGCCTGGACCCAGCGCGCAAACGCACCCTGGCTCAACAACTCGGCGCGCAGAGTTTCAGCCAGCTGACGCGGATTGAGCTTGAGCGGCTTGGCCAGTTGCATGGCGGCGGTTGTGGCCAGGTCGCCATGGGCGGCGACCTTGGGAGATTCAAACGCCGCCTTGGCGCCGGCGCCAGGCAACAGGTTTTCAAGGGAAGCGGCCAGCGCCTCCAGAAGTTCATTTTTTACAGACAGCATGCCCGGATTTTACGGGGCGACGCCAGCGGTCACAGCAAACCCACCAGGATGCCGGCAAACACCGCCAGCCCGACCCAGTGGTTCAGTCGAAAGGCCTTGAAGCAGCCCTCACGTGAACGGTGGCGTATCAACTGGAAGTGCCACGCGATCTGGGCCGCCGCAAGCGCGACCCCCAGCCACCACCAGCCAGATGACAGGATGGGTGCCACCACGGCACTCCAAACCAGCAAATACACGCCATAGAACACCATCACCGCAGGCACATCCCAACGGCCCAGTGTGATGGCCGATGTCTTCATCCCAATGCGCAAATCATCGTCCCGGTCAACCATGGCGTATTCGGTGTCATAGGCCAGAACCCAGAACAGATTGCCGGCCAGCAAAATCCAGGCCGCAGCCGGTATCTGCGCATGGACGGCCGCAAACGCCATCGGAATGCCGAAGCTGAACGCAACGCCCAGCACGGCCTGCGGCATCGAGACAAAGCGTTTCGCATAGGGGTAAGCCAGGGTCACGGCCAATGCGGCAAACGACCAGCCAACAGTGACGGTATTGGTGGTCAAAACCAGCAGAAATGCGGCCAGTGCCAACACCGCACCGACCGCCAAGGCCTCGCGCGAAGACACCGCGCCCCGGGTCACCGGGCGCTGCGCCGTGCGCTTGACATGCCGGTCAAACTCCTGGTCTGCCACATCATTGATGCAGCAGCCTGCGCTGCGCATCAGGATGGTCCCAAGCGTAAACACTGCCACCAAATGCCAGCCCGGAAACCCCCCTGCGGCCAGCCACAAGGCACTCAGCGTAGGCCACAGAAGCAGCAACCAGCCGGCAGGCCGGTCCCAGCGGATGAGCTGCAGGTACAAATCGAGTCTTGTTGGCATAACCGGCGGCGCGGGTTAGGATAAACGGGCCACGCCCGGCAGCTCGCAGGCGTAGATGGCATTGCGCAGTGCGGCGATTGCTTCATAACGGGTAAAGCTGCGCCGCCAGACCAGCACCACCCGGCGCGAGGGTGGCTGGGCCTCGGCTCCGTCCTGCACCGGCAGGTACTTCACCAGTGAGTCCGCATGGCGACGGGTCTTGGCCACCAGCGCACCAGCTGGCACGCTCAGGCGCGGCACCAGCGTGATGCCCATGCCGGCCGCCACCATGTGCTTGATGGTCTCCAGGGAAGACCCTTCAAAACTCTTGCGAATACCCTCGGTGTCGCTCGAAAAGCGGGCGAACTCGGGGCAGACTTCCAGCACATGGTCCCGAAAGCAATGGCCACTGCCCAGCAGCAACATGGTCTCTTTCTTGAGTTGCTCGGTCGTCACACCATCCTGCGACGCCAATGGATGGTGCATCGGAACTGCTGCCAAAAAGGGCTCGTCGTACAAGGCCGCCGATGCCAGGCCGGCATCCGGATACGGTTCGGCAAGAATGGCGCAATCGAGCTCTCCCGTGCGCAACATTTCCAACAACTTGACGGTAAAGTTTTCCTGCAACATCAGCGGCATCTGGGGCGTGCGCTTGATGACCTGGCGCACCAGGTCCGGCAGCAGATACGGCGCAATGGTGTAGATAACACCCAGCTTCAGCGACCCGGCCAGCGGGTCCTTGCCGCGCTTGGCAATATCCTTGATGTTGGCCGCCTGCTCCAGCACACTTTGGGCCTGACGCACGATCTCTTCGCCCAGCGGCGTCACCGTGACTTCGCTGGCGCTGCGCTCAAACAGTTTGACGTCAAGTTCTTCCTCGAGCTTCTTGACCGCTACTGAAAGAGTCGGTTGCGACACGTAGCAGGCCTCGGCCGCCTTGCCAAAATGCCGCTCACGCGCAACGGCCACGATGTATTTCAATTCGGTCAGTGTCATCTCAATCCTTGGTACCGCTGCGGTCAACTATCGATTTGGGCGCTGGCCCGCGCCCAGGCTCTGAATCAATATATCCAGACGCTCTTTCCACGCCCGGCGACTCTCCGGTGTGGTCCCGCCCAGCACCCGAAAGGCCGCCATCCGGGGGGCTTGCTCTGACCAGGAGTCGTCGCGCACGGAGACTTCCATTTCCGTGCCAACGCCCACAACCACTGCACCCTTGAGGCTGCCGTGAAAGGTGCGGTTGTCGGCGTGCAGAATGACGCGCCCGGCCGCCTCCAGGTCAATCAGCCAGACGATCTGGCCGTTCCCATCAAAACTAACCTCGGTCGAGGTGCCTTTGAATCCCGCGATGGCGCGCCACTTCTCAATCTGCGCCCCGGCACGGGCTTCACGGTCGGCCTCACTCAGCGGAACTGCCGCTTCGGCTTGTTCCTGCTCACGTTCACGCTGGAGCTGGGCGGCCGCTTGTGCCTCCGCCTGCTGCTCAACCTTATCGATCCAGACCCGCAATCCATTGGCAAACTGCTGGAAATCGGTCGCAATCGGGTCGGGCACGCGGTCCAGCTTCAATTGTGAGCGTTCACTGGCCAGCTTGCCTTGTGCCGTTCGCAGCGTTTCGTCAGATGCCGAGAACACGATGCAACTGAACCCGGTGGGCACCGCATCGCCCTCATCGCCGTCCTTCACCGAAATTCGCGACACTTCAATGCGAAGACCGACCGCGGCAAGTGCCACCGTCAAAGCGCCCTTTTGCTGCTCCTCGTCTCCATCGGGCAAGGCCTGTCGGGCGTACGCACCCGACCGGGTAATGACCTTGACCTCTTTGGCGGCATGGCGCGACTCCACCGAAAAGCCTTGCGCTGAAAAAAGCAAACCACCGGGCACACTGGTCACGCTGGTGCGCAACAAGTGGGCCTGGTATTCCATGAACAGATACACAGCCGCACCCAGCACGCTTGCGCCCCCCAGCGCCCACCACAGCAGCGGGAAAAATTCGGTCATTGCGCCGCGTCCATCGTATTCAAGCCTTTAAAAACTCTGATTTTCCACCCAACCAGCGCGTCACATGTTTTGCGGCCAATGCCGGGTGCTGATCCAACAACATCGGTGCCTCCTTGCGTGCCCATTGCAACAGCTCGGTGTCCCGGTCCAGGTCGGCAAAGCGCAGCATGGCATCACCCGATTGCCGGGCACCCAGAAACTCCCCCGGACCACGGATGTCGAGATCACGCCGCGCAATCTCAAAGCCGTCGTTGGTCTCGGCCATCGCCCGCAGGCGTGCGCGCGCCGCTTCGCTCAGGCGCGGCGCATCGCCCGTGGAGTACAGCAGCACGCAGGCCGACGCGGCGGCGCCGCGCCCCACCCGCCCGCGCAACTGGTGCAACTGACTCAGGCCAAAACGCTCGGCATGCTCAATCACCATCAGCGAGGCATTGGGCACATCCACCCCCACTTCAATCACGGTGGTGCTGACCAGCACGGCCATGCGGCCTTCCTTGAACGCCGCCATAACCGCCTGCTTCTCCTGCGCTGCCATGCGTGAATGCAGCAACCCCACCTGCACGGCCTGGCCATCGGCCGGCCCCTGCAGGGCGGCCTGCAACTCGGCATGGGTTTGTGTGGCATTGGTCAGATCCAGTGCTTCGCTTTCTTCGATCAGAGGGCACACCCAGTACACCTGGCGCCCCTGGGCAATCTGATCATGGATGCGTGCAATGACCTCATCGCGCCGGGATTCATTGACCACCTTGGTGACGATGGGCGTGCGCCCCGGGGGCAACTGGTCAATAGTCGACACATCCAGATCGGCGTAGTAGCTCATGGCCAGGGTGCGCGGAATGGGGGTGGCCGTCATCATCAGCATATGGGGCTCCATTCCATCGTGGGTCAGCTTGTTGCGCAGCGCCAGGCGCTGGGCCACGCCAAAGCGGTGCTGCTCGTCAATCACCGCCAGGGCGAGGTTTTTGAACTGCACTTTCTCCTGGATCACCGCATGGGTTCCCACCACCAGCGCCGCCTCGCCACTCTCGATCAGCTCCAGCATGGCACGCCGCTCCCGGGCTTTCTGGGTCCCGGTGAGCCACGCGGTGGTGACGCCCAAGGGCTCCAACCAGCCCAACATCTTGCGAAAGTGCTGCTCCGCCAAAATCTCGGTGGGGGCCATCAGGGCGCACTGCCATCCCGCGTCGATGCAAATGGCGGCTGCCAGCGCGGCCACCACGGTTTTTCCCGAGCCCACGTCACCCTGCAACAGCCGGTGCATCGGCACCGGACGCTCCAGGTCGCGGGCAATCTCGGCGCACACGCGCTGCTGCGCGGCGGTGAGCTTGAACGGCAGCGTCGCCACCAATTCGGTATAGAGCGGTAGCAGCACCGGCGCCTCCGGCTCGTTCGCCGGTGCGAACACCTCCGGCGACACCATCGCCAACACCGGAGCGCGCAGCGAGGCGCGCGCGCGACGCGACATCAACTGCGACAACTGCTGCGCCAGCAGCTCCTCGGCCTTGAGCCGCTGCCAGGCCGGGTGGCTGTGGTCCTGCAACGCGTCAATTGACACATCAGGCGTTGGGTGGTGCAAAAATGATAGCGCCTCACGCAGTGTCCACAAGGCTTGGTGGTTGATTTGGCTCAAATCTCCTGGTGCAAACGTGTCCGACAACTCGGCCCGCGCCAGCCCCGCGAGCACCTCCTTGCGCAACACGGTTTGCCCCAGACCGGCCACCGTCGGGTAGATCGGCGTGAGCGCCGTTGGCAAGTCACCGCCAGCGCTGTGAAAGCTCGGGTGCAGCATGGTGCGCCCCAGAAAGCCGCCCTTGACCTCGCCCCGGGCCCGGATGCGGTTGCCCACCGCCAGCGCCTTTTGCTGCGAAGGGTAAAAGCTGAAGAAACGCAGCGTGCAGGTCTCGGTGCCATCGTCCACCGTCACCACCAGCTGGCGCCGGGGTCGAAAGCTCACGTCGCACTCGGTCACGCGGCCTTCAATCTGTACCGTGTCGCCCTCGCGCGCATCGCGCAACTTGGTGATGCGGGTTTCGTCTTCGTACCGCAGGGGCAGGTGCAAGGCCAGATCGATATCGCGTTTGAGGCCCAACTTTTCCAACGCCTTCTGCGTGGCGCTTTTCGGGACGGGTGCGCTGGCTTTCGCGGCGGGGGCTGAACGGGTGCTGTGCGGCATGGGACAATTCTGCCCGTTCTTTCAACCTTGCTGTAACCTTGGCACGGGTTTGTTCAACCCTCAAGCATCCATGACCTCAACTTCTCCCCCTTCGGTGGTCCACGCCGTCACCACCCGCCACACACTGAGCGACTTCGACTTCGTGCTGCCCGAGGCGTTGATTGCCCAGCACCCCGCCCCCGAGCGCAGCGCCTCGCGCCTGCTCGACGGCACCGACTCTCCATCGGTAGACCGCATCTTTCGTGATCTTCCTGGCCTGTTGCGCGCCGGCGACCTCCTGGTTTTCAATGACACCAAGGTCGTCAATGCCCGCCTGTTTGGCGAGAAGGCTACTGGCGGCAAAGTGGAATTGTTGATTGAGCGCGTGCTCGGCGGCAATCAGGTCGCGGCCCACATGCGGGTCAGCAAAAAGCCCGAGGTGGGCGCCACGCTCAAGCTGGTGTGCGCCCCCGGTCAAGCGGATGGCCTGAGCGCAACCATGCTGGGCCGCTGGCCCGATGCGGACGGACCGCTGTTCCGTTTTGTCCTTTCCAACGATGCGGGTGACGACCCCTACGCGTTGATGGAGCGCCACGGCCACGTACCCCTGCCGCCCTACATCACCCACACCGATTCAGCCGAAGACGCCCTGCGTTACCAGACCGTGTTTGCCAAAAATCCCGGTGCTGTGGCCGCGCCAACCGCTGCCCTGCACTTTGACCAGGCGCTGCTGGACCAGATCGACGCCATGGGCGTGCACCGCGCTTATGTGACGTTGCACGTGGGTGCGGGCACCTTTCAGCCGGTCAAAACCGAAAACCTGGCCGACCACCTGATGCACAGCGAATGGTTCGAAGTGCCCGCTGATACCCAGCAAGCGGTTGCCGACTGCAAGGCCCGCGGCGGGCGCATCGTAGCCGTGGGCACCACCACGGTGCGCACGTTGGAGTCGTGGGCGCACAGTGGTGTTGCGCGCGGCGACACCCGCATCTTCATAACGCCCGGATTTGACTTCAAGCTGATCGACCTGCTGGTAACCAATTTCCATCTGCCCAAGTCCAGCCTGATGATGCTGGTCAGCGCCTTTGCGGGATATGACAACATCATGGCGCTGTACAGCACCGCCATTGAACGGGAGTACCGCTTTTTCAGTTATGGTGACGCCATGCTGCTCTCACGCGCAA
This sequence comes from Rhodoferax sp., assembly GCA_021737865.1. GTDB lineage: Bacteria > Pseudomonadota > Gammaproteobacteria > Burkholderiales > Burkholderiaceae_C > Allorhodoferax. The sequence goes on along the minus strand of JAIPDC010000096.1, from coordinate 4,010 downwards.
ACCCTTAAACCGAGTACCCTGCCATGGACCCATTCCAAAAGAGAACCGCCCTGCGCATCGCCCTGGTCAGCTTTGTGCTGGCATCCCTGGCCAGTCCGATTGCCTGGATGGTGACGCGGGAAGCGGCGGAGGAGAGCGTGGTAGCCCTGGCCAGCGAGGAGTCGGGTCGCCTGCTGCACCGATTTAACTCGATCGACCTCAGCGGACCGGATGCCCCACAGCACGCCAAGGAGGCCGCATCTGCAATTGCTGGCGGCCTGTTTGACATTGCTGAAATCTACGATGCCAAAGGCAACAAACTGGCCGAGTCCCTGACTGCAGAAGGCGATGCCGTGGAGTCCCTTTTGCCACAACACGGCGCCCCGAGTTACACGCAAGCCTCGTACGAGAGCCTCAAGCCATCCGCTGATCTGTGGTTGCTGCGCGTGTTTGTGCCGTTGCGCAATTCCACCACCGACCCCAACGCGCCAATCACGGGTTATTTCGAGGGGGTACGCGTCATACCTTCATGGCAGCAAAGCCAGATTTTCACCAATTCGCTGACCATGGCGCTGATGGTCGGCCTGGCCTCGCTGCTGTGCGGTGCGGCGCTTTACCCGGTGGTGGTGCACCTGTCGGCAGACAACGCACGCAAGGCGCGCGAGGTGCTGGAGTCTCACATTGCAATGATGGAAGCCTTGGGTCGCGCCATTGCCAAGCGGGATTCGGACACCGGCGCCCACAACTACCGGGTAGCCTGGATTGCCGCGCGCATCGGTGAAGAAATGGACCTCAGGGACGGCGACATGCAGGCGCTGATCGTGGGCAGCTTTTTGCATGATGTGGGCAAGATCGGCATCCCCGACGCCATCCTGCTCAAACCTGGACGACTCGACGACATCGAGATGACCACCATGCGCACCCATGTGGCGCAGGGCGAAAGCATCGTGGACGGCATTGGCTGGCTGGCGGGGGCCAACGCCGTGGTGGCGGCCCACCACGAAAAATGGAACGGCACTGGCTACCCGCGCAACCTGGCGGCCGATGCCATCCCGCTGGCAGCCCGCATCTTCGCTGTGGCCGACGTGTTTGATGCCCTCTGCTCGAAGCGGCCCTACAAGGAACCCATGGGATTTGACGCGGCAATGGCCATTCTGGACAAAGACACGGGCAGCCATTTCGACCCCGGTGTGATGGCTGCCTTTTGCCCGATCGCCCGCAAGACTTATGACCGCTTGGCCCTGGCCAGCGAGGATGACACCCGCGCGTTGATGGAAGAGCGGGTGCGCGTGCATTTCGGCATGTAAAGCCTCACGGATCAACACCCGGCATCCCTTGAAATGTCACTGATCTCGAATTTCCAATCCGGTTTGATGTAACGACAGGGTTCAGCGCGGTGGTTGCGATTTCGCAAATATAAGCCAAATTTGATGCAACAGCGATCCATGCAGTAATTTCGCAGGGCGTACCAGCGCGAATGCGAAGTATCAAGCCCCATCTCCCACATTTTTTCAAAAATTGAGCATGCGCCAAATCGGAGTATGTCGGCTCAATGGCACGGGGCCATTTTTTTTGAAGGAGTCACCATGAAATCATCTACATTGCTGTCGGGCAGCAGTGGTTCACCCGCGAGCCGGCGAATGCCGGCATTGAGTGTGGTCGCGGTTGCTGTTGCCTGGTCCATCTGTGCAACCGTTGCCACTGCGGAGCCGGTCTTTAGCTGGTCTACTGTCGTTAACAACGCGACGGGTGCTACCAGTCCCACAGATCCCGTCAAGTTTTTCAGCTACAACCAGCCGTCGGTGAATGATGCAGGCCTGGTGGTCTTTCGGGCCCGGGCGCGCGCACCTGCAGGGGGCGAGGGCGAAGGGGGCGCAAGCGGTGGCGAGCCGGTTCGAGGAATCTTTACCCGTGACATGTCGGCTCCCGGTTCGCCAGTGATTGCCATTGCCAGCAACAAGTCCCCCGCTGATGTGGTCCCATCACCAAACAACATTACCAACCCCGGACCCGCAACCTTTAACGAGTTTCCGGCCTTCCCACGCATTGATGCGCGCACCGACATGGTTGCTTTTCGCGGCCAGTCGACCCCCGCGCTGGAGTACCAGACGGGTGTGAATCCCGATGGCACGCCCCTCACCACCCGCGGTGGCACCTCTGGCGTTTACACCAATCCCGCGGGTCCACTGGTAACGGGTGCCAGTCTGTTGGGTAACGTGAACAACGCAACCTATCCGGCCAATCCTGACCTGAGCCACTTTCAGGTTCCCGGTACGACAGCCGGTACACGATTCGACCAGTTCCCCGGCGCGCCCACCGCCACGGGCGGCAATACCGTGGCATTCAAGGGCAACTGGACCGACAGCACCGGTAGCGGCCAGACGGGCATTTACTACCGCGATGTGCTCGCGAGCGGGGGTATGTCTGCAGTTCAAAAAGTGGCCTCCAGCGGAGACGTCATCCCGGGCGCCGCTGGGGCCACAGGGAGTCCGATCCTGTTCGGATCGACTGCGCCTCCGAGTGCATCGGACGGAAGGTTGGTTTTTACCGGTTTGGACAATGAGGCTGCGCCCACTGCCGGCGGAATCTTCCTCACGAGCCTGGCTGATGCCACCCACAGCCTCAAGTCACTCATCAGCCTTGGTGTGACCACGGTGGGCGATGCACTCGGCTCGGTCTTCAAGACCGTCGGCGAAGGCCTGTCATTCGATGGCAATAGTGTGGGCTTCTGGGGGTCATGGGGAGATACAACGAAGACAGTCACAGTCGCGTGCTCCAGCGACGGCAATGCAGCCATCAAGGCGGCCTGCCTGTCACAGGACAACAATGGGACGGTGGGCGACGGAATCTACGATTTCCAGGTCCCCGAGCATCAGGGCATTTTCACCGTTGACACAGAGTCTGGCGCTGTCACCATGAAAGCGCAGACCGGCTCGCAATTCTCCGATCTGCTGTTCTGGACATTCTCCGGCGCGCCCAGCACCTCTGGCGGCGATGGAACCGATGACCGCGAGCCACCCCGCTGGCGTTCATCAGCATTTGTCGCCGTGGATGATTTCAATGCGGTTTTCAAGGCACTGGAGTCGAACGGAGAGACGGGCTTGTTCGGCAACTTCGGCAGCGACGTTTTCACCATCCTGGAGACCGGAATGATGGGTGATCTGATCGATGAAAACGCCGCGGGAATGGAAATTACGTCTCTGGGTATTGAGCGCGATGGCTTTCGCAATGGTTGGCTCGCGATCAATGCAGGCATGGCGAACGCGGAAACCGGCGACAGCTGGGCCGGCGTCTACGCCAGCCGGGTTCCAGAGCCGCCACTGAGCGCGTTGTTGATACTGGCAGTGGCTGCGCTGGGACTGACAAGACGGCGTGGTTCCAACAAGTCAGGCATGCAATTGAGATAGATTTCTCAACCTGTATGCGCATCGCCGCCAACTCAAATTGGCGGTGATCCTGCGCAAGGCGACAGCAGTGCAGGGAGGGTGGAAAGGTCCAGCGGTGGCGGCCCCGTAAAATGCGCCACCGTCAAGAACAAGCCATGCTGCAATTCGCCCTCCTCAACACCGACCCCACCTCCCACGCCCGCCGTGGCACGCTCACCCTGAACCACGGCGTGGTGCAAACGCCCATCTTCATGCCGGTGGGAACCTATGGCACGGTCAAGGGCGTGATGCCCCGCAGTCTGGAAGAGATGGGCGCACAAATCATTTTGGGCAACACCTTTCATTTGTGGATGCGCCCGGGACTGGACGTGATGGCCAGCTTTGGCGGCCTGCATGCGTTTGAGAAGTGGGGCAAGCCGATCCTGACTGACTCCGGTGGCTTCCAGGTCTGGAGCCTGGGCGAAATGCGAAAGATCAGCGAGGAAGGTGTCAAGTTCGCCAGCCCCGTTAACGGCGACAAGCTGTTTTTGACGCCCGAGATCAGCATGCAGATCCAGACCGTTTTGAACAGTGACATCGTGATGCAGTTTGACGAATGCACGCCCTACGACACCAAGGGCCACATCACCACCGAGCGCGAAGCAC
>JAIPDC010000002.1 GCA_021737865.1 Rhodoferax sp. | reverse complement strand
ACTCTTGCCCAGGAGCGGATCATGGCCGTCCAACAAAATAAAAAGTCCCCTTCCAAGCGCGGTATGCACCGTTCGCACAATGCTCTGGTTGTTCCTGGCATTGCTGTGGAATCCACTACGGGTGAAACCCACCTGCGTCACCACATCAGCCCCACCGGTTTTTACCGTGGTCGCAAGGTGCTGAAGACCAAAGCTGAAGCCTGATCAGGTTTTTCATGTAAAGCCCGAAGCTACAGATACTGTGGCATCGGGCTTTTGTCGTTTTTGGCCAGTGGCCATTGTTTGATGTTTCTTTCTGATTGGGTGTCTGCCCCATGATCACAATCGCTGTCGACTGCATGGGGGGCGACCATGGTCCTCGAGTCACGTTGCCTGCTTGCAGGCAATTCCTTGATCAACACGCCGATGCAAGCCTGATTCTGGTGGGTTTGCCGCAAGCCCTGTCAGATTTTTCCCACCCCCGCGCCCATGTTGTTGCTGCCAGTGAGGTGGTGACCATGGATGACCCTCTGGAGATTGCCCTGCGCAGGAAGAAGGATTCCTCCATGCGCGTGGCGATACAACAAGTAAAGGACGGCAGGGCGCTGGCTGCGGTTTCCGCCGGCAACACCGCGGCGCTGATGGCTATCTCCCGCTATATTCTGAAGACCATTGACGGCATTGAGCGCCCGGCGATTGCCGGCCAAATTCCCAATGCCACCGGTGGCGCCACAACGGTGCTTGATCTCGGGGCCAATGTGGACTGCACTGCAGAGCATTTGTTGCAATTCGCGGTGATGGGGTCGGCCCTGGTTTCTGTGCTCAACGACAAGGAGTCTCCTACGGTCGGACTGCTCAATATTGGTGAGGAAATCATCAAGGGCAACGAAACTATCAAAAAAGCGGGTGAATTGCTGCGATCTGCTGCTAAAGCGGGAGATTTGAACTTCTATGGCAATGTCGAAGGAAATGATATTTTTAAAGGCAGCGTCGATCTTGTCGTTTGTGATGGTTTTGTTGGAAATGTGGCTCTTAAGACCAGTGAAGGTCTCGCGGCGATGATCGGCAGCTTTCTGAAGGCGGAGTTTTCGCGCAATATTTTCACCAAAATGTCCGCAATTGCTGCTTATTCTGTATTAAATGCGCTTAAAAAGCGAGTTGATCATCGTCGGTACAACGGCGCGGCCTTGCTGGGTCTGCGCGGCTTGGTGTTCAAGAGTCATGGTTCGGCGGATGCGATGGGTTTTGGTTTCGCGTTGAACCGGGCGTATGATGCAGCCCGAAACAACCTGCTTGACCGCGTACAGGTTCGCATTGCACATGCTGCGCCCCTGCTGGCAGCGGCAGAAGGCGTGCAATAACCCGTACAGTGGTCAATAACCCCACCATGAAACGATATTCGCGAATCACAGGCACTGGCAGTTTTCTGCCCACGCGCAGGCTGACGAATGCCGACTTGGTTGCCGAGTTGGCGACCAAAGGCGTGGAAACGTCCGATGAGTGGATCGTGGAGCGAACCGGCATCCGCGCCCGGCATTTTGCGTCGGACGGCGTCCACAGCAGCGACCTGGGGCTGGAGGCGGCAAAAATGGCCCTTCAAGCCGCTGGGCGCGTTGCGCAGGATATTGACCTCATTATTGTTGCGACCTCGACACCGGATATGGTGTTCCCTTCGACCGCCTGCATTTTGCAAAACAAACTGGGTGCCAATGGATGTGCAGCGTTTGATGTGCAAGCCGTATGCAGCGGTTTTGTCTATGCATTGGCAGTTGCGGATTCGATGATCCAGACCGGGGCTGCCAAATGCGCGCTGGTGGTGGGCGCCGAGGTTTTTTCCCGCATTCTCGATTTCAAGGACCGCACCACCTGCGTGCTGTTTGGCGATGGCGCTGGTGCGGTTGTGTTGGAGGCCTCGGAAACCCCGGGCATTCTGGCCAGCGATTTGCATGCTGATGGCAAGCACGTGGGCATCTTGTGCGTCCCCGGGCATGTATCTGGCGGCGGCATTTTGGGCGATCCACTGCTCAAGATGGATGGCCAGGCTGTCTTTAAATTGGCTGTGGGGCTTCTGGAAAGCGCCGCACGGGCAACGTTGGCCAAGGCCAATTTGACCGAAGCAGACATTGACTGGTTGGTGCCACACCAGGCCAACATCCGCATCATGCAAAGCACGGCCCGCAAACTCAAGTTGTCGATGGACAAGGTGGTGGTCACTGTCGATCAGCATGGCAATACGTCGGCAGCATCCATTCCTTTGGCCTTGGATGCGGCAGTCCGATCTGGTCAGGTTAAGCCAGGCCAGACCCTGTTGCTCGAGGGCGTTGGCGGCGGCTTTACCTGGGGTGCTTTGCTCGTTATTCTGTAGCGCTACACATGCTTTTGACGAGCGTTTACGGCCACTTTTGCAATTAAATAGTTATGAAATCGTTTGCTTTTGTATTTCCAGGGCAGGGCTCCCAATCGGTTGGCATGCTTGACGCCTGGGGGGCTCACCCCGTGGTTGTCCAGACATTGCAGGAAGCCTCTGACGCCTTGGGCGAGGACGTTGCCAAGCTGATCCGTGAAGGACCCAAGGAAGCACTGGCCTTGACGACCAATACACAGCCCGTGATGCTGGTGGCAGGTGTTGCGGCATTCAGGGTCTGGATGGCCGAAGTCGGCATTGCCCCGCTTGTTGTAGCAGGTCACTCGTTGGGGGAGTACTCGGCTTTGGTGGCAGCGGGTGCACTGACTTTGCAGCAGGCAGCGCCTCTGGTTCGTCTGCGTGCGCAGGCCATGCAGGAAGCAGTACCCGTGGGCATGGGCGCCATGGCTGCGATTTTGGGCATGGAAGCAGGGAAAGTGACGGCAGGTTGTCTGGAAGTGACCCAGTCGTTTGGCGCCGGTTCGTCAGAAATCGTGGAAGCCGTGAATTTTAATGACCCCGCCCAGACCGTGATTGCTGGCAGCAAGGCCGCAGTCGAAAAGGCTTGCGAGGTGCTCAAGGCCAACGGGGCCAAGCGGGCCTTGCCGCTGCCTGTGTCAGCACCATTCCATTCTCGATTGATGCAGCCGGCCGCCGAGAAGCTCCGCGACCGTCTGCTGGCAGTCGCATTCGCCGCACCGCAGATTGACTTGATCAACAACATTGATGTGGCGGTTGAAGCCGATATCAGCCGTATTCGTGACGCCCTGTACCGCCAGGCCTTTGGTCCGGTGCGCTGGGTGGAGTGTGTGCAGGCTATCAAGGCCCGTGGGTTGACTACATTGGTCGAGTGTGGTCCGGGCAAGGTGCTGGCCGGGATGGTCAAACGCATCGATCCAGAGTTGACGGGTCTAGCGTTGTTGGATCCGGTCACACTGCAAGACATCAAAGGTGCATTGGTATGACTGACGTGAAATTTGAAGGCCAGACAGCCCTGGTAACCGGTGCCTCCCGGGGTATCGGGGAGGCCATTGCGCTTGAGCTGGCGCGCAGGGGTCTGAGGGTGGTCGGCACGGCAACGACCGACGCGGGCGCAGCAAAGATCAGTGCCGCCCTGTCCGGTTTTGCCGGTTGCAGCGGGCGCACACTGGACGTCACCCAGGGCGGGGCTGGCGAGGCTCTGGTGGACGCCATCGTGAAGGAATATGGCGGGTTGCAGGTGCTGGTCAACAACGCCGGTATTACGCGTGACAACCTGGCCATGCGGATGAAGGATGACGAGTGGGATGCGGTGATGGAAGCCAATCTCAAGGGTGTATTCCGCATGAGCCGCGCTGTTATGCGCACGATGATGAAGCAGCGCTACGGTCGCATCATTAACATTACCTCGGTGGTGGGAGCATCCGGTAATCCCGGTCAAGCCAACTATGCAGCCGCCAAGGCAGGCGTGGCGGGCATGACGCGCGCCTTGGCGCGTGAACTGGGGTCGCGTAACATCACGGTCAATTGCATTGCGCCTGGATTTATCGAGACCGACATGACCGCCAGTCTGAGCGAAGATCAGCAAAAGACACTTTTGGGCCAGATCCCGCTGGGCCAACTGGGCAAACCATCTGACATTGCGCATGCTGTCGCATACTTGGCGTCTCCGCACGCGAGTTATGTGACGGGGCAGGAACTGCATGTCAATGGTGGCATGTACATGTAAGCTATGGAAATTCAGCCGATTTGTCCGTTCGGCGATCTGGTTAGAGTTAAGTCTCTAAGCCCGGGTAAAATTACGGATTCTTTTACAACCCTTAGAGGGAAGCCATGAGTGATATCGAAGCCCGCGTCAAAAAAATTATTGCCGAACAACTCGGTGTGGAAGAGTCCCAAGTCACCAACGAAAAAGCCTTTGTGGCCGATCTGGGTGCAGATTCTCTGGACACCGTCGAATTGGTGATGGCGCTGGAAGACGAGTTTGGAATTGAAATTCCAGACGAAGACGCAGAAAAAATCACCACGGTGCAAAACGCTGTCGACTACGCCAGCACACACAAGAAAGCCTGATTGGGCTTGTGCGGCACTGCGGTGCCGCGTGGATCGTGGGCTGGGTGTATCCATGGGGAATGCAGGTCCACTGACCCGGAACAGGGCCGTTGCAGACGGCTTTTTTTTGACCAAATCTGAAGACTGATTGCTATGGCCCGTCGTCGCGTTGTTGTTACTGGTTTGGGTTGCGTGAGTCCTGTTGGAAACACGGTGGACGAAGCGTGGTCCAACATTCTTGCCGGCAAGTCCGGTATTGGGAAGATATCGCGCTTTGATGCATCGGCGTTTTCCTGCCAGATCGCTGGTGAGGTTCGAGATTTCAATTTGGATGCCTACATGACGTCCAAAGAGGCCCGCACCATGGATACGTTTATCCATTACGGCATTGCCGCGGCTGTTCAGGCCGTGGTTGATTCGGGGGTGCCGACCGGCGATGCGTTGGGCGAAGAAGCCGCCACGCGCATCGGTTGTGTGATTGGTTCCGGTATTGGCGGTCTGCCCATGATTGAGGGCATGCATGTTGAATACACCAATCGGGGCCCGCGTCGTATTTCACCATTTTTTGTTCCCGCCACCATCATCAATATGACGGCTGGTCATGTGTCGATGCGGTTTGGATTCAAGGGCCCCAACATTGCCATCGTGACCGCTTGCACCACGGGTTTGCATTGCATCGGTGAGGCCGGTCGCATGATCGAATATGGAGATGCCGACGTAATGGTTGCCGGCGGGTCCGAGGCGACCGTTTCTCCGCTGGGAATCGGCGGGTTTGCCGCCATGCGGGCTTTGAGTACGCGAAACGATGACCCTGCGACCGCCTCACGGCCGTGGGACAAGGACCGTGATGGTTTCGTGCTCGGTGAAGGAGCGGGTGTGGTGGTGCTGGAGGAATACGAGCATGCTGTGGCCCGCGGAGCGAAAATTTATGCTGAGCTTGCCGGCTTTGGCATGAGCGCCGATGCGGGGCACATGACCGCTCCAAATATGGATGGCCCACGGCGCGCCATGCTGGGCGCAATGCGCAATGCGGGCGTCAACGTAGATCAGGTGGACTATTTGAACGCGCACGGCACCTCTACCCCGCTGGGCGATCTGAACGAAACCAATGCGATCAAGGCCGCTTTGGGCGATCATGCCAAAAAGGTGGTCGTTAACTCCACAAAATCCATGACCGGGCATTTGCTCGGTGGGGCCGGTGGCATCGAGTCGGTCTTTACGATTTTGGCTTTGCACCATCAGAAAAGTCCGCCGACCATCAATATCTTCAATCAGGATCCTGAATGCGATCTCGACTATTGTGCAAACGTAGCCCGTGATATGCGCATTGATGTGGCCATCAAGAATAACTTTGGTTTTGGTGGCACGAACGGATCGCTGGTGTTCAAGCGCGTCTGAGCGATGCCAGTTACCCGCAACAGGACATGCACCGGGCCCCGGCGGTCAGTTTTTTAACAGCCAGGTCGCGTTGGCATTTGCGGTTCGTGCTGGTGCTGGCAACCAGCGCGGGTGTGGCCTTGGTCGGCTTCGGGCTGGGTCAGCCGCAATCACAATGGCAACTTTTGATCCTCGGGTGTGCAGGGCTGGTATCTGCTTGCATGGCACTGATCGACTGGAGCAGGTCTCCAGTGGGTTGCCTGCGATGGGATCGACAGCATTGGCACTGGTCCGGGTGGAGTGACAGCGCCGCATGCGGCCTGATATTGCGCATGGACTGGCAAAGTGGCATGTTGGTGACGCTGCAGCGTGAGGGCGACCGGTCGCTCTGGTTGTGGCTTGACGCTCGCTCCGACTTTGCCCAGTGGAACGCCTTGCGGCGGGCCATTTTTTCCGGCCAGAGCATTGCCCCCGGGGATGACGGTGTGGAGGCCAGTCCGCGCCACGCGGAGGTCGGATGACGGCGACTGAAAACCCCTCGGATCAGGTCACCGATACCGTGCTGGTGCAGCGCACGGTCGCCGGTGACCAAAAGGCTTACGGCTTGCTGGTGCTGAAGTACCAGCGCCGAATCCAGAGGCTCATTGGCCGCATGGTGCGTGATGTTGATCTGGTCGAAGACATTGCGCAAGAAACGTTTATTCGCGCCTACCGTGCGCTGCACCAGTTCCGTGGCGATGCGCAGTTCTACACCTGGCTATACCGAATTGCTGTCAACACAGCCAAGAAATTTCTGCTCGAACTCAAAAATGACCCGACCATTTCTGAAAATTTCAGCACATCTGATGATGACGATGAAACTTCCTGGAAAAAGAATGAACCAACCACGGATGAGGGGCCTGACACTATTCTGGCTGCCAAGGAGATAGCGGTTGTTGTTAATGCGGCGATGGACGCGTTGCCGGCGGATTTGCGTGAGGCGATCATTTTGCGGGAAATTGAAGGTATGAGTTACGAAGACATCGCGGCCGCAATGGATTGTCCCATTGGGACTGTCAGGTCCCGTATTTTTCGAGCCCGCGAGGCCATCTCGCAGCGGGTGCGGCCATTGCTAAGTCAGCAAGCGGGTAAACGGTGGTGAGGTGTGTAATGGATGATTCGAAATCAATCTCAAACGAACGCATATCCGCTTTGATGGATGGGGAACTGCACGCAGATGAATGTGCGCATGTTTTGAATGCAGTCTTGGCGGATAAGCAGTCGATTGAAACCTGGCACGTCTACCAGGTGGTTGGCGATGCGTTGCGGAGCGCCGAGTTGGCGCCAATGCGAAATGACTTGGCATTTTTGGAAAAAATTGAACAGCGGCTGTTGCAGGAACCGCAAAGGCCTTTTATCGCCCTTGAAGGCGAAATCTCTCCGGTGGGAAGTGACGCTGCGCCAGTCATGGTGAATATTCGTAAGCCGGTCGCCAATGATCCTTTGTTTCGATGGAAGGCGCTGGCAGGCGTCGCTTGCTCGGCCTTGGTGGCTGTGGTGGCGATCGGGTTGTTGAATCAAGCCGACCTGCGTGGTGGTGGGGAAGTGGCATCGGCGCAGGTCGCCACCGAGACGCCGATAGGCCCCATGCTGCGTGATCCACGCCTGGACGAGTTGATGGCCGCACACCGCCAGCTCGGCGGTCATTCGGCACTGCAAGTGCCGGCTGGCTTTTTGCGCAATGCCACATATGAGGGGAATGGTCGGTGAGGCCGATGTTGGGAAAGCGGCTGGTTTCGTTCATTGCATGGTGTCTGTTCAGCGTCCAGAGCACGGGTTGGGCGCAAGTGGAACTGCCATTGAATGCCTGGTTGCTGCGCGTGCACCAGGCAGCGCGGCAAAGTGTCTACACCGGAACTTTTGTGGTGTCTGCCGGGGGCCGACTGGCAAGCGCCCGCATCTGGCATGTTTGTGACGGCAGCCAGCAATTGGAACGGGTCGAATCCTTGAGTGGCACACCACGGGCGATCTTTCGGCGCAATGATCAGGTCGTGACATTTTTCCCGCAGTCCCGCATGGCTGTTGCCGAGGTACGCGAATCGCTGGGCGTGTTTCCCAATCTGCTCAAGTCGAACGACTCATCAATTGGTAATTTCTATCGACTCAAGGTGCTTGGCCAGGAACGAATTGCCGGCTTTGACGCAGACGTGGTTCAACTCGTTCCAAATGACCGCTTGCGCTATGGCTACCGCGTCTGGAATGAAAAGAAAACCGGACTGATCATTCAGTTGCAAACGCTGGATCTGGATGGGAAGGTTCTGGAGCAGGCTGCATTCTCGGAACTGCAGTTGAATGCTTCGGTGAACGTCGCCAGGTTGTCGAAGTCGGGAAGCACGGATGGCTACCGCGTGCTGCGACCGGGCCTGCAGAAGACCTCCGCAGATGCGCAGGGCTGGATGTTGCAACGGGAAATTGATGGATTCACCTCCATGGCCTGCTACCAGCGCCCGGCGACCCCAGCCGTGACCGGGGCGACTGGCAATGGGCAGACCACGATGCAATGGATGTTCTCGGATGGAGTGGCCACGGTTTCACTTTTTGTGGAGGCCTATGACCGCCAACGCCACGCAAGCGAAGGCTTGACCGACATGGGAGGCGCGACCCACACCCAGACCCGCCGCATCAATGACTGGTGGGTGACCGTGGTCGGCGAGGTGCCACCGACGACCCTGAGCGCATTTGCAAATGCCCTTGAACGAAAAAAATAAGGCCCTATTTGGAACCCTGCCGGTGGATTCTGGTCAATGACCAGACTGTTTGTTTGAATGGAAGAAATATGACGAAACCTCTGATGCTCAAAACCCTGCGTACGATTTTTGTGGCGCTCACGATGACCACGACTGCATTCATTGCAGTATCACCCTTGCAGCCCGCCATGGCGCAGGCGCGCGCACTGCCCGACTTCACCGACCTGGTCGATTTGGTGGGCCCGTCGGTGGTCAACATCCGCACCATGGAGAAAGTGAGCCTGCGCAGCGCTCAAGGTGGTCAGGGCGACGAAGACATGATGGAGTTTTTCCGGCGTTTTGGCATACCGATGCCCAATATGCCTGGTAATCCGAAACAAGCCCCGCGTCAGAATCGCCCACAGCACGAAGAAGAGCAGCCTCGCGGCGTGGGTTCTGGTTTCATTCTTACTGCAGACGGTTTCATCATGACCAATGCCCATGTCGTTGACGGGGCTGATGAAGTATTGGTGACGCTGACCGACAAGCGCGAGTTCAAGGCCAAGATCATCGGTGCGGACAAGCGCAGTGATGTCGCGGTTGTGAAGATTGAGGCTGTCGGTTTGCCTGCGGTCAAAGTTGGCGATGTGGGTCGTCTGCGGGTGGGCGAGTGGGTGATGGCCATCGGTTCACCATTTGGTCTGGAAAATTCGGTTACCGCCGGCATTGTGAGTGCCAAGCAGCGCGACACCGGTGACTACCTTCCTTTTATCCAGACAGACGTGGCGATCAACCCTGGAAATTCCGGTGGCCCCCTGATCAATATGCGTGGTGAAGTGGTGGGTATTAACAGCCAAATCTATTCTCGCTCAGGCGGTTTCATGGGCATCTCTTTTGCGATTCCCATGGACGAGGCGGTTCGTGTCAGTGACCAGTTGCGCAGTTCCGGCAGAGTTTCCCGTGGCCGTATCGGGGTGCAGATCGAACAGGTTAGTAAAGATGTTGCTGAGTCGCTCGGGTTGGGCAAAGCAGCCGGTGCAATGGTGCGTGCGGTAGAGCCGGGTTTACCGGCGGAAAAAGCAGGGGTCGAAGCGGGTGACATCATCACGCGGTTTGACGGAAAGACCATCGAGAAGTCCAGTGACCTTCCACGAATGGTTGGCGGCACCAAGCCCGGTACCAAGAGCACACTGACCGTCTTCAGGCGCGGTGCTTACAAGGACCTGAGCATCTCGATCGCTGAGGTCGAGGCCGACAAGCCGCTGGCCAAAGCATCGGCGCGCGACGAGAAGCCCAAGACATCGACCGCCGGTCAAGCGGTGGGGCTTGGTGTCAGTGAGGCAACGGAAGCCCAGAAGAAGGAGCTGAAAATCAAGGGCGGTGTGCGAGTCGATAGCGCCGTGGATGCAGCAGCGCGTGCCGGATTGCGCGAGGGCGACATCATCATGTCGCTGGGCAACACAGAGATTTCATCGGTTAAAGAGTTTGAAGCAGCACTTGCCAAGCATGACAAAAGCAAGACCTTGGCTGTGCTGGTTCGTCGTGCTGATTTGGTGCAGTGGGTTTTGATCAAGCCTGCCCGATAGCTTCGAGAAGGCAAAACAACCCGTCTGCCGTCAGGGTTTATGGGTTGTTTTGGGTCCCTTTAATATTTTTTTTGCACCGCTTTAGACTTTGAAATCTATATGTGTGTACTCGCTAACTTTTGGCGATTTCTGGAAGCTAGTTAGAATGTGGACCCAGCGACAGATTTTCTGGATATATGGATTGCCAAAAATCCATGATATGGGATGCTGATAAGTCCCCCACAGCTGATCCACAGATCACCCACAAGTTGTTCAGAGTCTCACCCATGAAATTGTTAACAACCTGTGAATAAGATTACTGTTGCTGAGTTGCAACGACACCGATATGCTGTTTTTTCCGTTTTGTTTTCACGACTTTTTGCCTACAATGAAGTTCCAACCTTCGCAGTTGCCAATGATTGTTGGTTCAGGGCGTGTCGTTTCTCGACGCGCCCTTTTTTCTTGTGCATTCCAAATTAATTCAATCACTTAAGCGTTCTCGTTGATGAATCACATCAGAAATTTTTCGATCATTGCACACATTGATCACGGCAAATCCACGCTAGCCGATCGTTTGATTCAGCGTTGTGGAGGACTCGAAGCACGCGAGATGGAGGCGCAGGTGTTGGACTCGATGGACATCGAGAAAGAGCGTGGGATAACTATCAAAGCGCAGACCGCAGCGCTTCAATACAAGGCGAAAGATGGGCAGGTTTACAACCTGAACTTGATCGACACGCCCGGGCATGTGGACTTCTCATATGAAGTGAGTCGATCACTGTCTGCGTGCGAGGGCGCGCTGCTGGTTGTGGACGCCAGCCAAGGGGTAGAGGCGCAGACGGTGGCGAATTGTTACACCGCACTTGATCTGCACGTGGAAGTGTTGCCCGTGCTGAACAAGATTGACTTGCCCAATGCCGATCCAGAAAACGCTAGAAGCGAGATCGAAGACGTGATTGGCATCGACGCATCAGATGCAATAGTCTGCTCGGCCAAGACCGGTCTTGGCATTGACGACATTCTGGAAGCTATCGTCGCCAAAATTCCTGCACCCAAAGGAAATCCTGATGGCCCCTTGCGCGCCATGATCATCGACAGCTGGTTTGACAGCTACGTCGGGGTGGTGATGCTGGTCCGTGTGGTCGATGGGCGGTTGGCTAAAGGTGAGCGCATCAAGATGATGGCATCGGGCGCCATGTACAACGCCGATAACCTGGGTGTTTTTACTCCGGCCAATCAACCGCGGCAGTCGCTGGAGGCGGGTGAGGTCGGCTACATCATCGCCGGCATCAAGGAATTGCAGGCGGCCAAGGTGGGCGACACGGTAACGCTGATCAAACCGGGAACCGGTGGTGCAGCCTCCACCGCTACCGAAGCTTTGCCCGGTTTTAAAGAAATACAGCCGCAAGTCTTTGCCGGTTTGTATCCCACCGAAGCCAGCGAGTACGACTCGTTGCGCGATGCCCTTGAAAAACTCAAGCTCAATGACGCCTCGCTGCATTACGAACCCGAAGTGTCACAGGCCCTCGGCTTCGGTTTTCGGTGCGGTTTTCTGGGGCTGCTGCACATGGAAATTGTGCAGGAGCGACTGGAACGCGAGTTTGATCAGGACCTGATCACCACCGCACCCAGCGTGGTCTACCAGGTGGTCAAGAATGACGGGGAAGTCGTCATGGTCGAGAACCCGTCCAAGATGCCGGAGATCGGCAAGACGGCGGAAATTCGCGAGCCCATCGTGACCGTGCACCTTTATATGCCGCAAGAGTATGTGGGCGTGGTCATGACGCTGGCGAACCAAAAGCGCGGCGTGCAGATGAACATGGCCTACAAAGGGCGGCAGGTAGTGTTGACCTATGAAATGCCGTTGGCCGAAATCGTGTTGGACTTTTTTGACAAGCTGAAGTCCGTGTCGCGCGGTTATGCGTCGATGGACTACGAGTTCAAGGAATACCGCGCCGCCGATGTCGTGAAGGTGGACATTTTGCTGAATACCGAAAAGGTCGATGCGCTGTCCATCATGCTGCACCGCAGCCAAAGCATCTATCGCGGTCGTGCGGTGGTGGGCAAGATGCGGGAGATTATTTCGCGTCAGATGTACGACGTCGCTATCCAGGCTGCCATCGGCTCCAACATCATTGCGCGTGAGACAATCAAAGCACTGCGAAAAAATGTGCTCGCCAAGTGTTATGGCGGAGATATTTCACGCAAACGTAAACTCCTTGAAAAGCAGAAAGCAGGCAAGAAACGCATGAAGCAAATCGGATCCGTTGAAGTTCCCCAGGAAGCATTCCTGGCTATTTTGCAGGTGGAAGACTGATGCAGGCGCTGACCTCGGCCGTGTTGGCCGCCTTCGTGCTTTATGCGGGTTCGTGGTACTTTGGCCTTGTGGAGGGCAACTTTGCCTTGCTGCTGTTTCTCGCCACGGTTGTAACCGGCGCCTATTGGGTGGCGGAGCGCTTCTATTTCCTGCCGCAACGGCAAAACGCAGCGGCCTTGCTCGAGGCCTCTGACATCAAGCGCCGCGAAGGCCTCGTCAAGATGGGGATCAACCAGGTTGATGGCAACGTGGCCGAGGCCAAGAGTCGCGTCCTGATGCAACCGTGGTGGCTCGATTGGACTGCAGGGTTGTTCCCCGTCATCATTTCGGTCTTCTTTCTGAGGTCGTTTCTGGTGGAACCGTTCAAGATTCCATCGGGTTCGATGATCCCGACTCTTCTGGTGGGAGATCTCATTCTGGTGAATAAATTCACCTACGGTTTGCGCCTTCCGGTACTCAACACCAAGATGACTGAAGGTACACCCCCGCAGCGTGGGGACGTCATGGTGTTTCGTTACCCACCCAAGCCAAGCCTGGATTACATCAAGCGCGTGGTGGGGTTGCCGGGCGACACGGTGTCCTACATCAACAAGCGTTTGACCATCAATGGTGAGGCCGTTTCGACAAATGCACTGCCAGAGTTTTTTGATGACGACGCCATGCGCTATTTCAAACAGTTCGAAGAAGCGTTTGGTGACAGGAAGCACAAACTTTTGAACGACGACGAGCGCCCCGCCTTTATTCCAGGCGCAGACAATTTTGCCGGGCGCGACGGTTGTCAATATTCCGTGGAAGGCGTCACCTGCAAGGTGCCGCAGGGTCACTATTTCATGATGGGTGACAATCGCGATAATTCACTGGATTCAAGATACTGGGGCTTCGTGCCGGAGAAAAATATCGTCGGCCGGGCCTTTTTCGTTTGGATGAATTTTGGAAATCCCAAACGCATCGGCGGATTTAACTGAAATGGGAGTTGACACATGACAGTTCAAAGCAGGTCCAGGCAACGGGGCATTACATTCTTCGGACTGGTTTTTGTTGGTGCAGTGGTTGGCATTTCGGGCGTGATTGCGGCTCAGGTGTTCCCCACGGTTCTGGAATACCAGATGGTCACCAAAGCCGTCAACAAGGCGCAGGAAGGCAACTCGGTGGTCGAGGTTCGCAGCATTTTTGAAAAGGCGTCGGCCATTGACAGCATCACTTCGATCACAGCCAAAGACCTGGAAGTAACCAAAGAGGGTGACAAAGTCGTCGTGCGGTTTGCCTATGAGCGAGAGATTCACCTGGTCGGTCCGGCCTGGCTGACGCTCAAGTACGCCGGCCGTTCCAAATAGCGTGGCACCGGGTCTGCTGGAGTTGCAGCGTCGCCTGCAGCATGAATTTTCCAATGCCTCGTTGTTGACTCAGGCGCTGACGCATCGCAGCTTCTCCAGTGACCACTATGAGCGGCTCGAGTTTCTGGGCGATTCGGTTCTGAATCTTGCGGTCTCGGATCTGCTGTACGCCCGCCTGGGCAGCCTGCCAGAAGGTGACCTGTCCCGTGTGCGTGCCAATCTGGTCAAGCAGGAAACCCTGCACCAACTTGCAGTCGGGCTTGGTTTGCCCGATGTCATGCGACTGGGTGAGGGCGAGGTCCGATCCGGCGGTCAAAAGCGGCCCTCGATCCTTGCCGATACGCTGGAAGCCATCATTGGCGCGGTCTATCTGGATGCCGGTTTTAGCGCTGCGCAAGCGCTGGTTCAGCGTTTGTTCGAGGCGGTTGAGATCAACCCCACCATGGACGCGATTGGCAAGGACCCCAAAACCGAATTGCAAGAGTGGCTGCAGGGCCGCAAGATGAAGCTGCCCCAGTACAAGGTGGTTGCCACCCTGGGCGCGGCCCATAAGCAAAGTTTCGACGTCGAGTGCGAGATTTCTGAAATGCGCCTCACCGAGCGCGGCATCGGTGGTTCGCGCCGATCCGGGGAACAGGCCGCAGCTGCCGCCATGCTGCAAACAATCAAGGCACAAATTCGTTAATGAATGCTACAAAAAAAATAGCTGCTAGCGCAGATTTCACGAAGGCTGACGGCCAAAACGATCAACAAGCCGATCTCGACACCATGCTCGAAGGACTACTCAAGAGCACGCCTAAGTTGGCGCAGCCCGGCACCGTCGCTCAGGGACAGCGCTGCGGCCTGGTCGCCATCGTTGGCAAGCCCAACGTGGGCAAGTCGACACTCCTGAATGCGTTGGTAGGGCAGAAGATCAGCATCACCTCGCGCAAGGCGCAGACCACGCGCCACCGCATCACTGGCATGCACACACGCGGCGCGACCCAGTTTGTGTTTGTCGATACGCCGGGCTTTCAGACCCTGCACGCCAATGCACTCAATAAATCGCTGAACAAAACGGTGCAAGGCGCCGTTGCTGACGTGGACCTGATTCTGTTTGTGGTCGAGGCGGGCAGCTTTACGCCGGCGGATGCGCGCGTGCTGGCTCTGCTGGGCAAGAACATCCCCACGCTGCTGATTGCCAACAAGCTCGACAATATTCACCGCCGTGGTGACATCGCGCCCTGGTTGCAGACCATGCAGGACAAGCACAAGTTTGCAGAATTTGTGCCAATGTCGGCCAAGAGTGCCAAAGACACCGAACGGCTGCTGGGAATTTGTGAAAAGTACCTGCCCGAGCAGGCCTGGTGGTACGCTGAAGACGAGCTCACCGACCGCAGCGAAAAGTTTTTGGCCAGCGAACTGGTGCGCGAAAAGCTGTTTCGCCTGACCGGGGACGAATTGCCATACACCTCAACGGTGGTCATCGACAAGTTCGATGAAGAGCCGCCACAACGCAAGGGCCAGAAGCGCCTGCTGCGCATCGCTGCCACTATTGTGGTGGAGCGCGACACCCATAAGGCCATGGTCATTGGCGACAAAGGCGAACGTATCAAGCGCATCGGCATGGAAACCCGGGTCGAACTGGAGAAGCTCGCCGATGCCAAGGTTTTCATCGAGCTGTGGGTGAAAGTACGCTCGGGCTGGGCCGATGATGAAGCGCGGGTGCGGTCTTTCGGATATGAGTAAGTGGCCACCAAGCGCATATCCGACGAACCCGCGTATGTGTTGCACCGCTACGACTGGAGCGAGTCAAGCCTGATTTTGGAGGTGTTGACCCGCCACCATGGTCGTATCGCGCTGGTGGCCAAGGGCGCCAAGCGCCCCAGTTCGAGTTTTCGTCCCGTGTTGCTGCCACTGCAGATGCTGCATGTGGCATTTGGCGGCGACGCGGAAATCCGCACCCTCAAGAGCGCCGAGTGGCAGGGCGGCCACGTCATGCCCACGGGCGATGCGCTGTTGTCGGGCTATTACCTTAATGAACTGTTGTTGACCCTGCTGGCCCGGGACGATCCGCACCCGGTGCTGTTCGATGTCTATGCCAACGTGGTGAGGGTGCTGGCCAGCGAACACGGTGAAGTCTTGCAGGCCGCGCTGCGAACCTACGAGCTGCTGCTGTTGCGGGAAATCGGCCTCCTGCCGGAGCTGGATAGGCAAACCATGACCCTGGGTGCTCTGGCTCCCGATGGCCGCTATTGCCTGGTTCCTGAAGGTGGCCTGCGTCTGGCCCACGCGGATGACCGCGCCAGTCTGAGCGGTGCGCAATGGAGCGTTTTGCAGGTTTCGCTGGCGGATGGTGCAGCATTTACGACTACGTTGCGTGCCTGCGCCGCAGTTGCCAGTGAACTCAAGCCGCAGCTGCGGACCCTGTTGCACTACCATTGCGGTGTCAGAACTCTGCGTACCCGCCAGATGATGATGGATATTCAAAACTTGTAACTATGCCCGCTAAACTTTCAGTCAACCTCAACAAAGTCGCGCTGGTGCGCAACACGCGTCATCTGGGCATCCCCAGTGTGACCCGTGCTGCTACCTTGTGCCTTGAGGCGGGTGCCGGGGGTATTACGGTGCATCCGCGTCCGGACGCCCGCCACATTCGCCCCGATGATGTGGTTCAGCTGGCCCAACTGCTGCAAGCCTGGCCGGACCGGGAGTTCAACGTCGAAGGCAACCCGTTTCACAACCTGATGGACTGCGTGGCTGATCTGGTGGCACGCAAGCTGCCAGTGCACCAGGTCACCTTCGTGCCAGACTCTGAAGGCCAGTTCACCAGTGACCACGGGTGGAATTTTCCGCAGGACGCCGAACGCCTGACGCCGCTGATTGCGCAGGCACACGCGCTGGGATTGCGTGTGAGCCTGTTCATGGACGCTGAATCTGATGCCATGCCTGCCGCCAAGGCCGTGGGGGCGGACCGGGTGGAGCTGTACACCGAGCCCTACGCGGCCGCCTGGGGCACCTCCGGGCAGGAAGCGCAACTGCAACGCTTCGCCGCCGCCGCTCGAGCGGCGCTGGACGTCGGGCTGGGTGTGAACGCTGGGCACGACCTCAATCGCGACAACCTGGCCGCGTTTGTGCGCACGGTACCGGACGTCGCCGAAGTCTCCATCGGCCACGCCTTGATTGCCGATGCGCTGGAACTGGGCTACACCGCCACGGTGCAGGCCTACCTGCAGTGTTTGCGGCTGAAGGCTTGAAAACTCGTCCACCATGATCTACGGCATCGGCACTGACATCTGCGACGTGCGCCGCATCCGCGAGAGTCTGCAGCGCCATGGCGAGCGCTTCGCGGCGAAGATTCTCAGCGATGGCGAGCTTGCCACCTGGAAAGTCCGCAGCCAGCGCTGGCCCGAACGGGGTGTGCGCTACCTGGCCACGCGCTTCTCTGCCAAGGAAGCCTTCAGCAAGGCCATAGGGCTGGGCATGCGTATGCCCATGACCTGGCGTCTCTGCGAAGTGGCAAAGCTGCCCAGTGGGGCGCCGACCATCGTCCTGCATGGCGGCTTGAAAGAATGGTTTGACGGGCGCAAACTCAGCGCCCATATCAGCGTGACGGATGAAACCGATTACGCCGCCAGCTTTTGCGTTGTCGAGTTCAAAGAATAATCTTCATTGAAAGCCGCAGGCGCCCGGACCATTGGGGTGTCCACAGGAACCACACGGCCCTGGCATGACCGGTGCCGCCTTGGCCGAGTCACCGGTGGTCGCAAACACTGACAGTAGCTTCTGCAGTTTGGTCGAATGACAATTTGGACATTCCGGCACGGACCCGGCGCGAACAAGCGTTTCAAATTGATGGCTGCAGTCTTCGCAGGCGTATTCGTACATGGGCATGACAACTCCTCCTCAGTGCATACTTTACCCGCTTTGCGGGGGAGTTGAGCGACGGGTGCTTTGCGTGCGCATCAGTGACTGCAGGCAGGTAGTGCATCCCTGAACTGACTATTTCCAACCCCAGGTGATGCTGCTATTGGACCCCGGCCCCCGTACAATATGCGCATGCAGCTATTGAATTTATAGCACGACTTTCATTGCGAACTATTTTCATGACCTTCCACGCCCCCCTCATCATCGATATTGCCGGCCTGACTTTGACCCGGGTTGACCGCCAGCGACTCAAGCACCCGCTGGTGGGTGGACTGATTTTGTTTGCCCGTAACTGGCAGGATCGCGCGCAACTCATGGCCCTGTGCGGCGACATCAAAAAGGTCCGCTCCGACCTGCTGATCTGCGTGGACCATGAGGGCGGTGCGGTGCAGCGCTTCAAGACCGACGGTTTTACCCACCTGCCGCCCATGCGCGCCCTGGGCGAGATGTGGATGGCTGAGCCCAAGGCCAATACCCACACCCACACCCACACCCACGCCGGTCCCATGGACGCCACCAACGCCGCTACCGCCTGTGGTTACGTGCTGGGCGCAGAACTGCGCGCCTGTGGTGTGGACTTGAGCTTTACGCCGGTGCTGGACCTGGACTATGGTGAGAGCAGCGTGATCGGCAGCCGTGCCTTCGCGCGCGATCCGCGCGTGGTGAGCCTGCTGGCCAAGAGCCTGATGCACGGCCTGCTGCAAAGCGGCATGGCCAACTGCGGCAAACATTTCCCGGGCCATGGCTTTGTCAAAGCCGATTCACACACCGATATCCCGGTGGACAAGCGCAGCCTCAAGACCATTCTGGCCGACGATGCCGCGCCGTACCGCTGGCTCAACACCGTCACCATGAGCGTGATGCCGGCGCACGTGATCTACCCCACGGTGGACGCACGCCCGGCCGGGTTTTCCAGCACATGGTTGAACGACATTTTGCGCGGCCGGCTCGGTTTTGGCGGCGCCATTTTCAGCGACGACCTGTCGATGGCCGGTGCACGGGTGATTGATGGGCAAGCGGTCAGCTACACGCAGGCTGCCGTGGTGGCGTTGACGGCAGGGTGTGACATGGTGCTGCTGTGCAACCAGTCCACGGCAAGCAGTCAGGGCGGCGGAAGTGCCGTCGATGAATTGATTGCCGGCCTGACCGAAGCGCAGCTCAAAGGCCAGTGGCAGGCCAGCGATGCCAGTGAGGCGCGTCGCCGCGCTCTGTTGCCCCGGACGCCCGCGCTGGAGTGGGATTCGCTTATGGTGCAGGGTGCCTACATGCGGGCGCTGGACTGGATTGCTTGATATAGACAACGGCAGTCGTGCCGCGTGGGTCGGTCAAATAGCGGGCCGACAGCAACAATAACAAGCCTGCCAGCAATTCCGCCCAGCCCAGAGCGCCGCCGCCACCACCGCCTGTGGCAACAGGGGCAACTGGGGCCACTGGGGCAACGGGCACGACTGGTGTGACCGGCACCACAGGCGCCACAGGCTCTGCCGGAATCACTGCAGTGACGGAAATCTTCACTGACACGCTGGCTCCCAAAGCGGCACCATCTGTGGGCTGAATCACAAACACATAGTCCCCCGCAGGCTGTGCCTTGGGCCAGCTGAATGCACCCGTCACCGAGTTGAAGGTGGCGCCGCTGGGCAGCCCCGTCCCGTTAAAAACCACTTCGTCACCTTCGGCATCGGTGGCGGTCGCCGTGAATTGCAGGTTGCCGCCTGGCAGCACGTACTGCGTGGGTAGGGCATTGAGAACCGGTGCCGCATTGGCGGTGCCCTGCGAGGTCAGCAAGGCATTCACGGCCCTGAAAGCGTCCAACAGACCGGCCCCGCAGTCGGTGCGGGTAGCGCAATAGGTTCCACTGGGAAATGCCCGCGCTGAACTGACCAGATGGTTCTGCACTTCAGTGGGGCTGATGCCGGGCTTCAGTTGCATGAGCAAGGCCGCCACACCCGCCACCTGCGGGGCGGAAAAGCTGGTGCCTGTGAACGCACTGTAGTTGTCGGCAACCGGCACGGTAAGGCCGGTGTTGCTGGTGGTGTAGATGCTGTTGCCGGGCGCGCTGATAACGGTACTGACGCCGACGTTGGCGTAGTCGGCAAGGGTGCCGGTACTGGTGTGTGCGGTCACCGCAATCACGCCCGAGCAGTTGGCGGGCTGGGTGATGGCCGAGCGGGAGTATTCATTACCGGTCGACACCACAATCACAGCGCCCGTGTTGCGCGCCGCCGTAATCGCTGCCTGGTAGGTGGGTGAGCAACTCCCACTGCGGCCAAAGCTCATGTTGATCACCTTGGCCACATTGGGGTTGACCGGTACACCCGGCACGGTCAAACCCACAGCCCACTGAAGCGCGGCTGCGGTGTCCGAGGTGAAGCCGCCACACACACCGAGCACACGAACCGGCAAAATGCGGGCACGGTAGGCCACGCCAATCACACCGACATTGTTATTACCCAAGGCGCCAATAATTCCGGCCGCGTGTGTGCCGTGCCATGAGGAGTCCTCAACATCGCATTGGTTTGCGTTCGTGTTCCAGTCGCCCGGGTCGAGGGCGCTGGCATCGCGTCCGTCCCCATCGTTGGCAGTGAAATAGTTGTTCAGCCCATCGGGACTGACGAAATCGTAGCCGGACACCACATTGGCAGCCAGGTCGGCGTGTGGTTGATAGCCGGTGTCCAGCACGGCCACGGTCACGCCCGCACCGCTGACGGGCATGCCGCCCACGGTGCGGCCCCATGCGTTGGGCAGGTTGGCACCACCGGCCACAACCGCCGGGGACTTCAAATTTCCTTGGTGCGCCGCATACAGGCTGTCGTTGGGCACAAAGTGGGGGTAGACGCGCTCATCCACCTCGGCGTATTCCACCCTTGGGTCTTGGGCCACGGCGTGCGCCAGTGCGCTCAATTCGGTGTGCCCCATGGCCCGGCTGGTTTGTGCCACGTGGGTGTGTGCCGAGACCGACTTCAGGTAACTCAGCGTGGTGCCGGCGTGCGCTGCCGCGCTGGACGTGATGCGGGTGTTGAGAGCGTGGACCCGCTGCCTGGCTGATGTGTCGGTCTGTGCCGCGGCCTTGTCGTCCCCATCGCTGCGGAACTTCACAATGAGGCGGTTCATGCGCACCGCTGAATCCGGGTGCAGGGCCCTTTGCTGCGCTTGAACGGATGATTTGAAACCGTGGTGCGCCTCCGACTGCGCGAGTGCGAAGTACGAGGATGTCAGCGCGACCGCGCTGGCCACCGATAAAAACAGGTTTCGGGCGGTAGACATGGGTTACATCATAGTTGGCCGGCGGGGCCGCGGGTGATGTAGTGCTATTGCGCTTTGGCCTTTTGGTCCAGCTCAACCCGGGTCACGGTGGGCAGGGTGGCAAGTCTCTGCAGCACCGGCGCGGTACTTTGATCGGCCGGCAGTTGCAGGCTATAGACGTGGGTGTCGCCCGATATGGGGCCGATGTAGCGCACGCGGGCCTGGGCGTGGTCCTGCATTGTTTTCAGAAAGGCGGGGTCACTTGCGGCCACCGGCTGGTTGAATTGCACAATGACCCGCAGAGTTGCCAGTCCGGATGGGCTGGCGGCCTTTTCTGCCAGATCCGCCACATTGGGCGGCGGCGGTACGCCTACAGACCACTCGGACGTGTCTTTTGCACACGCCAGCAGGCCTGAAACAGATGCCAGGACCAGCAGCAGTCGACGGGTGGCTTTCAAAATGGGTTCTCCAGTCATAAGGACAGGGCCGTGCGTGCTTCAGGGGGCGCGGTGCAGGCGCGAGCCCTTGAGCGCAGTGATCTGGTCCTGCGTGGCGCTGTCAATGACAGGATGCCGCTTGAGCAGACCGCCGTTTTCGAGCAGGGCGCGCAGTTGTTCCACATCTTTTACCGAGGGCGCGACTTTGATCTGCGCCAGCGCGGCCTGCGTGTTGCCGCCTTGAATCAGTGCAACGACCTTGGTAGCCCAAATGGCGGGACGGGACATGGTTGAAATCCTCTCAGAACAAAATTCTTACAGCGATTGTGGCACATAGCCCCCGTGGAATATGCGTCAATAGCTATCAAAAAAGTAGCAAAACAGCGCTTGCGGACCACGACCGACGTGGCGGCGGCGCGTAGGGCCGGCATGGCCTTATGCTTGTGCCATGCAAGCCCAGGACCTCCAATTGCTCGTCACCCGCACCATGCCCTTTGGGAAGTACCAGGGGCGCGTCATCGCTGACCTGCCCGGCAACTACCTGACCTGGTTCGCCCGCACCGGCTTTCCCAAGGGCGAAATTGGCCGTTTGCTGGAGCTGATGCATGAGATTGACCACAATGGGCTGAGCGACTTGCTCAAGCCGCTGCGGTAAAGCAGCGCCCGAACTGGTGTAGCCGTCGAACCTCACCAACGACTAACAAAAACCAGTGGAGGCGGTGCACACGGCCAGGTCAACGGCTATCGGGGGCGCTGACAGTATTCGCCCAGATCACCATGCAATGCATCAGCTTCAAAATAGCCGCATCCGTGGCCACCCTCGCGCTAACCGTTGTGCTGGGGGGCTAATAGCCTGCGGCGGAGGCGGCTCGGAGACACCATTCGCGCCCTGGTAGCCACCGACCAGAGCCTCACCACCGAATTCAACACCCCTGTCATCACCCTCAATGGCGCCAGCAGTGTCAGCCTCACCGCAGGCGGCAGCTACACCGAGCAGGGGCGCCAGTTGGAGCGATGTGGTGGACGGCACTGACACGGTGACCGACATCACGGGCACGGTCAACACCGCTGTGGTGGGAAGCTACACGCTGACCTACCGAAAGACAGATGTGGCAGGCAACACCGGCACGGCCACCCGCACGGTGACAGTGAATGCGGCGCCGGATCCTACGCCGACGGGAGTGGCGCTGGCCATTGGGGCGACGGGTGACTTCGCCGGGGCGTCCGGCATTACCTTCAACGCCGGGAGGACCACGGACCCATTGGGGCGGGTTATCGCCTACACGGCATCGGGGCTACCGACAGGGCTGGGTATCAATAGCAGTACCGGCATGATCAGCGGTGGCTATGATGCGTTCGTTACCGAGACCGTCACCGTCACGGCCACACCGGCTGGCGGAACCCGTCCACTGGTCAGGACATTTACCTTGACGGTTATTGATCAGAGGTAGGGCGAGTCCCTTCCCAGCCCGCCTTCTCAGTTGGATCGAATGGATTGGTTTGGGGGGGGGCAACCGCAAGCACGTGCTTGCACTTATATCTATTTTTGATATCATCACTTTATGAATAGCAGGCACAGTAAAACACTTGAAGTCTTGCTGCATGACCCCATCAACGGCACCATGGAATGGGCGCGTATCGAGGCATTGTTGGTCGCGTTGGGGTGCCGCGTCATTGAAGGCCCCGGCTCTGCGGTGACGTTTGAACACAGTGGCCGCAAAGCCAATTTCCACCGGCCACACCCCGCCAAAGAGGCATTGCGGTACCGCGTCAAAGCGGTGCGCGAATTTATAGAAAAGATTGGAGTAGCACCATGAACAAAATGACCTACAAGGGCTATACGGCTCACATGGAATTTGATGCAGAAGACAAAATCATTGTCGGCCGCGTCATCGACATTGACGACATCATTACGTTTCATGGCGAGTCGATTGTGGAGTTTGAGACGGCCATGCAAACGGCGGTGGATGGTTATCTTTTTGCCAGTGAACAACTGGGCCAGGCGGCCGAGAGGCCAGCCAGTGGTCGCCTGATGCTGCGCATTGATCCTGCAGTTCACGCCGCAGCAGCCAAAGCCAGTGCACGTAGCGGCCAAAGCCTGAACAAATGGGCTGAAAAGGCGTTAAACCAAGCGGCTCACGCGGGTTAGGGCGCCCGGTTGGCCGCAAATTGACAGGGATTCAGACGGGCGTTGCTGGGGTTGATTCCCACAACCGCACACCGCTACCCTCCAGGTGCGTCAGGTACAGGCGCAACTCAAATTCCAGCTGGTGATAGGCGGGTTCCATATAAGCACAGAGCTGGTAGAACGCCTTGTCGTGGCTGCGCTCGCGCAGGTGGGCCAGCTCATGGACCACAATCATCTTCAGGAACTCGGCCGGGCCGTCCTTGAACAGCGAAGCAACACGAATCTCGCGTTTGGCCTTGAGCTTGTTGCCCTGCACCCGTGACACGGTGGTGTGTGTGCCCAGTGCGTGCTGGACGATTTGCAGTTTGCTGTCGAATGCCACCTTGCTCAGCGGCTCGGCGCCCCGCAGGTGTTCCGTCTTGAGCGCCTGCACGTAGTCGTATAGCGCACGGTCGGTGCGCACGTTGTGGGCCGAAGGGTATTTTTGCAGCAGCCAGGGGCCGATGCGTCCGCCGTCGAACATCTGTTGCACCTGGATCAGCGTTTCTTGCGGGTAACCCTGCAAAAACTTCAATGCGACAGTTGCTACAGGTTTCATAGCTGTCTACGCTTATTCCACGCGGTCTGGAGGCTGTTTTTACCTAAATTTCCCGGCGCAGGGCGGGGAACAGGATGATGTCCCGGATGCTGGGGCTGTCGGTCAGCAGCATCATCAGGCGGTCAATGCCGATGCCACAGCCCCCCGTGGGGGGCATGCCGTACTCGAGCGCGCGCACAAAGTCATGGTCGTAGTGCATGGCTTCATCGTCGCCGCCGTCTTTTGCGTCGACTTGTGACTTGAAGCGTGCGGCCTGGTCTTCGGCGTCGTTCAATTCGCTGAAGCCGTTGCCGAATTCACGTCCGGTGATGTAGAGCTCAAAACGCTCGGTCACTTCGGAATTCGTGTCGCTGGCCCGGGCCAGAGGAGAAATTTCAACCGGATGCTCGCAAATGAACGTGGGCTGCCACAGCTTTTCCTCCACGGTTTCTTCAAAGTACAACACCTGCAGACTTGCCAGGCTGCGGGCGGAGAGTTGGTGCTTGGCCTCCGTCAGGCCCAGTTTGCGCAGGGCGTTCGTCAGCCAGACCGAGTCGTTGACGCCCTCGCCGGCATCGGTGTACTTGGCGATGGCCTGCTTGATCGTCAGGCGCTCAAATGGTGCGGCCAGGTCTACGGGTTTGCCGCCGTAGGTGAGGTGCAGGCTGTCGCCGGCCTTGATGGCTGCATCGCGCACCAGGGCTTCAGTGAAGCTCATCAGGTCCTGGTAGTTCCAATACGCCGCGTAGAACTCCATCATGGTGAACTCCGGGTTGTGGCGCACCGAGATGCCTTCGTTACGGAAGTTGCGGTTGATCTCGAACACCCGGTCAAAGCCGCCGACGATCAGGCGCTTCAGGTACAGCTCGGGCGCAATGCGCAGGAACATTTGCTGGTCCAGCGCGTTATGGTGCGTGGCAAACGGTCTGGCGTTTGCGCCACCGGGAATGGGGTGGAGCATGGGCGTTTCCACCTCCAGAAAACCGTGCTGTACCATGAACTCGCGCAGACCGCTGACGGCCTTGCTGCGGGCCACGAAGCGTTTGCGGGAGGTCTCGTCCATCATCAGGTCAACGTAACGCTGGCGGTATTTCACTTCCTGGTCGTTGATGCCGTGGAACTTGTCAGGCATTGGGCGCAGGCTCTTGGTGAGCAGTCGGATGCTGCTGGCGTGCAGGGACAACTCACCCGTCTTGGTTTTGAATACGGTACCTTCTGCGGCCACGATGTCACCCAGGTCCCAGTGTTTGAACAAGGCATACAGGTCCGCGCCGATATCTTCACCCTTGACGTAAATCTGGATGCGCCCGCCGCTGGGGCCAAAGGACGCGTCCTGCAGCGTGCAGAAGCTGGCCTTGCCCATGACACGCTTGAGCATCATGCGACCGGCCACCTTGGCGGTGGCGTTCATGGAAGCCAGAATTTCGGTGGAATGCGAGTCGTACTCGGCAAACAGCGCTTCTGCTTTGTGGCTGGGCTTGAAGTCGTTGGGAAAAGCCACCCCATGGCCCTCGGTCTGACGCTGTCGAATGGCTTTGAGTTTTTCCCGGCGCTCGAGAATCAGCTGGTTTTCGTCCTGGGGAGCGGGGGCGTGAGCAGATGCGGAAACGGGGGCTTGTGGGTCAGACATGGAGGTAAGGGCAAGTGGAGTCAAATTGGGCCCTAATAGAAGGCCATAACCCTTGATTCTAAGAGGGGTGGTGCGTATATGATGCAAACGCTCATTGGATTGGACACCATGCTCTACCAAATCACATCGCTGTTGCTGGAAGTGGCCGCCGGTCTAGTCGCCGGAACCTGCCTTTTGCGCCTGTATATGCAATACCAGCGCATTCCCATGTCGGTGCGATCAGGCAATCCGCTGGCCAAGTTTATTTTTGCATTGACCGACTGGCTGGTGTTGCCACTGCGCCGGGTCATCCCCGCTGCGGGTCGCTGGGATATGGCCAGCCTGGTGGGGGCTTTTCTGGTTCAGCTGGCGCAGTTTGTGATTTTGTGGGCCATCATGGGCATGGCTGCCGGTTTGCTGTCAGTGGTGGTGTTGGCGGCCTTTGGGCTGGTGCGCATGGCTATTTCAGGTCTGACCGGCCTGGTCATCGTGTACGCCATCCTGTCATGGGTGCAGACGCAGTCGATGGCGGCCGACTTTCTGGAGCGGCTGGTGCTGCCGGTCTTGATACCGATTCGTCGCGTGGTGCCTCTGATTGGCGGCATTGATCTGTCGCCATTGGTGTTGCTGCTGATCCTGCAAGTGGCCGGGATTGTGCTGGGATCGGTTCAGGCGGCGGTGTTGTTTGCCATCTGAGGCAAGTTCTTAAATCACCGCATCGGCTGGTTGGCGCTGCAACATGGCCAGGGTGCTGGCTACGGTCTTGCGCAGTTCGCGGCGGTCACAAATCAGGTCGATGGCCCCTTTGGTTTGCAGAAATTCTGAGCGTTGAAACCCTTCGGGCAAGGTGACCCGCACAGTGGACTCAATGACGCGCGGGCCGGCAAACCCGATCAGGGCCTTGGGCTCGGCCATCACCACATCGCCCAGGAACGCAAACCCTGCACTCACACCGCCCATGGTCGGGTCGGTCAGTACGCTGATATAGGGCAGGCCTTTCTTGGCCAAACGGGTCAACGCGGCGTTGGTCTTGGCCATTTGCATCAGAGACAGCAGGCCTTCCTGCATGCGAGCGCCACCGGTTGCGGTAAAGCACAGGAAGGGCACTTTTTGCTCAATGGCGGACTCGACGCCGCGCACAAAACGCTCGCCTACCACCGAGCCCATGCTGCCCCCCATGAAGTCGAATTCAAAGCAGGCCGCCACCAGACTGATGCCATGCACTGCGCCACCCATGACCACCAGTGCGTCGGTCTCGCCGGTGTTCTCCAGGGCTTCTTTCAGGCGTTCTGGGTATTTGCGGCTGTCCTTGAACTTGAGCGGGTCCACCGGGAGGACTTCCTGCCCGATCTCGAATCGGCCCTCGTTATCAAGAAATACATTGAGCCGTGCGCGTGCCCCTATGCGGTGGTGGTGACTGCAGCTGGGGCAGACGTTCTGGTTTTGCTCCAGATCGGTCTTGTACAGCACCGTTTCGCAGCTGGGGCACTTGATCCATAGGCCCTCAGGGACGCTACGGCGGTCCGCCGGGTCGGTTTGCTGAATTTTTGGGGGAAGCAGTTTTTCAAGCCAACTCATGGGGTGTTCTCCAATGGGGATCGATTATCGGGGGTTAGTCGGGCGCGGACAAGGGCCCTGTCCTGGTTGGATGGTTCTTCACTTGGCACTTCATTGTCCGCATTGGCATGCTGTCGGGCGATGGCATCGCACTGCTCGCTTATTTCAAAAAACGCGTCAACCACATCCGGATCAAAGTGTTGCCCCCGACCCTCTTTGAGGATACCCAGCGCCATGTCGTGGCTAAACGGCGGCTTGTAGACGCGCTTGCTGATGAGTGCGTCATACACATCGGCAATCGCCATCAAGCGGGCTGAAATTGGGATCGCGTCCCCGACCAGCCCCTGCGGGTAGCCTGACCCGTCCCACTTTTCCTGGTGTGAATAGGCAATTTCCTTGGCGCAACGCAAAAACGGCACATTTTTGCCCAGACGATTTTCCGCGCTCTCTATGGCGGCCTTTCCGAGCGCCGGATGGGTCTTCATCAGTTCAAATTCGTCCGCATCAAGTTTGCCTGGTTTGAGCAAAATCTTGTCCGGAATACCCACTTTGCCGATGTCGTGCAGTGGGGCGGATTTGAACAAAAGGGCGATGGTGTCGTCGGTCAGATAGTCGACAAAACGCGGGTGGTGTTGCAACTGCACCGCCAGCAGCTTCACATAATGCTGGGTGCGGATGATGTGGTTGCCGGTTTCGTTGTCACGTGTTTCAGCCAGCGATGCCATGGTCAAAATGGTCACATCCTGAATGTCACGTACTTCCTCGGTGCGCCGCGCTACCTCTTGCTCCAGGAAAGCATTTTTGTCTTTCAAAAAGTCTGCCGAGGCCTTCAGCGTCAAATTGGTTTTCACGCGCGCTTGCACGATGGCCGGCGAAATGGGCTTGGTGATGTAGTCCACGGCACCCAGCTCGAAGCCCTGTGCCTCATTGGAGGTATCGTTTTTCGCTGTTAGAAAAATGACCGGAATGTCGCAGGTTTTGGCATCTGCCTTGAGTTGACGGCACACTTCAAAACCGTCCATCTCCGGCATCATGATGTCCAGCAGGATCAAGTCCGGCATGGGCAGCGCGCGTGCTATTTTGAGGGCACGCACACCGTTGGAGGCGACCTTCACGTTGTACAGGTCTTGCAGCAAGTCGTTCATCAAGATGAGATTGGTCGGCGTATCGTCCACCACCAACACGGTGGGACGGCTGACTACGTTTACGGGTGCTTTCATCAAGAGCTCCGATTGCTGCGTGAAGTTTCAATGGCCAAGCGAAGAATCTGCAGCGCTTCGTCCAGTGCAAACCCGTAGATTGCGTTCTTGAGAGTTTCAAATTCGCTGGGGAATGCATCAACCAGCCAATGCGCATGTTCTGTAAACAGTGTCTGTGCCTTGGCATCGTCATTTTCCAACAGAGCGCTGAGTGTACGAATAATTTCATCGCGCTGCTGCGATTGGGCCCCTTCGTTTGTAGCACCATGCTCTGGTGAATCGATGGTTGGCAATGCGGCAGCCAGCGCGGCGAGCAGGCGATCGAGTTCATCGGCCACGGCTTGCAGCGCTGCCTCCCGCGATAGATGGTGTTGCAATGGTTCTGGCACTGACCGGTCGGAAGATGTCACTGGCGGCTGCAGTGTCAACTCCAGGGTTTGCGCCAACTGGTACAGGGAATTTGCACCCAAAGTGCCCGCCAGCCCTTTGACGGTATGCGCAGTGCGCTCTGCTTCTGATAGCGCACCATGCTCCAGACTGCTTGCAATCCGTTGCGATGCATCGGCTTGTTGCACCGCAAAAGCGCGCAACAGTTCGACATAGCGGGCCTGGTTACCCAGCGTGCGGCGCAGCCCGGCCACCATGTCCAGTCCTGCTATGGGCGGCAGCGCGTCGGGGGTACTGTCCTGTTTGACCGGTTCGTTTTTGTGCCCTGATTCAAGTGCTGCCACGCGCCCGGTCCAGCGCTGCAGGGTTTTGAACAATTGCTCGGGCTCGATCGGTTTGGGTACGAAGTCAACCATGCCTGCTTCCAGGCAGCGCGTGCGGTCGGCTCCCATGGCGTTGGCGGTCATGGCAATGATCGGCGTGCCAGCCCAACCGGGTGCGGCTTGGAGCAGCCGGGTGGCATCCATTCCATTCATTTCGGGCATTTGCATGTCCATCAAAATGGCATCGAAGCGCATGCTCTGCGCCATGGCAACGGCCATTTTCCCGTTAGCGGCAATATGCACGCTCACGCCGACTTCTGCCAATATCTCGCGTGCCACTTGCTGGTTGAGTTCATTGTCTTCGGCCAGCAGCACTTGCAGTCCGGAGAGTACCCGGCGGTGCGACTCGACCGTCTCGGCACTGCGGGGTGTAAAGACTTCAGTACCAGTGGAGTCGTTCGTCAACAGGCGAATGATGCAGTCAAACAGGGTTGAGGGGTTGACCGGTTTGGTCAGCACTTCTGTCAAACCCAGCGCCTGCGCCATTGGCAAAAAGTCGTCACGCGAATAAGCCGACACCATGGCCACCCGCGGCATGGCCGACAGCTGCAGGGCTTGCAGTTGTTTAACGGTCTCAATGCCACTCATGCCCGGCATTTGCCAGTCCATCAGCACCACTTCAAAGGGGTTGGTGTCTTGAGCCTGGCGCAAGTTGTCTAGCGCCTCCTGCCCACTGGCGCAAGCCGTCACAGAAAAACTCATGGACTCCAACATGCCAGACATCACGGTGCGGGCATGGTCGTTGTCATCCACCACCATGACGCGGCGCCCGCGAAGATCGGGTTGCGGCAAGCGCCGCGCGGGCTGACCGCGGTCAATCCCCAGTCTGGCAGTAAACCAGAAGGTGGAGCCCTGCCCGATCGTGCTGTCCACACCCACTGCACCGCCCATCAGTTCGGCCAGTTGCTTGGAAATAGCCAGGCCCAGGCCGGTGCCGCCGTATTTGCGCGTGGTGGAGGCATCGGCTTGCTGAAAACTCTGGAATAGTCGGCTGATCTGCTCCTCGGTCAGGCCAATGCCGGTGTCACGCACGGCAAAACGTAGCAGGACATCGAGCCTGGTGCGCTCCAGCACCGCCACCGAGATACATATCTCGCCGCGCTCGGTGAACTTGACGGCATTGTTGGCGTAATTGATCAAAATCTGGCGCAGGCGCAAGGCATCGCCAACCAGCAGGCCAGGGCTGTCACTGGCGATGTCAATGACGAGTTCCAGCTCTTTTTGCATCGACTTTTCGGCCACCAGGGTAGCCACATCGTCCATCAGATCTTCGAGTACCACCTGTCCTGACTCAATATTTAGCATGCCCGCTTCGACCTTGCTGAAGTCCAGCACATCATTGATGATGCCCACCAGATGCTGGCCTGATTGCTGGATTTTTTGCAGGTAGCCGCGTTGCTGGGGTGTCAGGTTGGTGCCGAGAGCCAAATAACCCATGCCGATGATGGCATTGAGCGGTGTGCGAATTTCATGGCTCATATTGGCAAGAAACTCGCTTTTGTGCTGATTGGCTGCTTCTGCAGCCGCGCGTGCTTCCTTGTTTTCCTTGAATAAACGCGAGTTTTGCACGGCAATCACTGCTTGAGCCGCAAAAGTTCCAAAGAGGTCAATGTCTTTGTCGTTGAACGCACCTTTCTCGCGGCGTAATACGACCAGCGCGCCCTCGGCAGTGTCGCCTCGTAGCAAGGGGCCACACAGGCCTGAGCGGAAGCCACTCTTGAGTGACAGGTTGATCATGCTGGGAAATCGTTGTGCCGCCAATTCCAGGTCCGGGTGGTGCAGCAAGGCTTTTTCAAGCACCGCCGTTCCCATCGCTGTGCCAGTGTTGATGGGAACAGGGTTGCTGGGCAGTTCCCCATTGCTGGCGCGCGCGCGCAGGTGATCGCCTTCGACTAGCCACAGCACAACCCGACTGCCATGGAGCAGACGGCCGCAGTTGTTGACGATGGCATCCAGCACCGGTTGGGAATCGGTCAGGGAGTTGTTGAGCACACGCAGCACCTCGGCCGTTGCCGTTTGGCGTGCCAGTACTTCGCGGGTCTCATTGAAGAGCTGCATGTTCTGGATCGATATGACAGCGGGTGTAGCGAATGACTGCAGCAACTGGACATGCTTGTCGTCAAAGCTGCCGGTGCCGGTTCGCGTCACACCGATGGTGCCGATGGGCACACCCATGTGCATCAGGGGTACAAACAGCTGGCTGCGGTAGCCCCGCAAGCGTGCCAGGTCGCGCAGTGTCGGAGGTAGCTCAGTTTCAGTGTCGCAGACCTGGACGAGTTGGCCCTGGCGCAACTGATCGGCAAACGGATAGCCGTCCAGCGGTCGAGGAAAGAGGGCCACTAAAGCGGCATCTGCTGCCGCATTGGTGGGGGTGAAGGCCAGCAGGTGCAGCGCGTCATCCTCGATGCGAAAAACCGCTGTCGACAAGCCATCGGAAAGGTGGTTGCAGTGCTCTGCGATGGCACCAAACATGGGCTGCAGATCCAAGGGGGCCTCTGCAATCGCTTTCAATATCTCCGACATGGCGACCTGGCTTTGCAGCGCGAGTTGCGGTTGTGTCATCGGGGACTGGGGCGATGCTTGTGCGCGTGCCTTGCGCTCGTGGCGCAGCGTCCGCCTCGCAATCTGGAGTCGCCAAAGCGTGAAAGCAAATGCCAAAAATGCCACGAGGACCAAACCAGTCAAAGACGTCGTGTTCATCATGGCCGTCATAGGAGCAAAGTGATTGGCATGTCCTGGCGCGCTGGGTGTTCACGACAGCCCATGGCGAAGGGTTCAGCTATCCAGGGCGGATCGAATCTCGCTCAAGAATTGCTGGGCCGTGTGGGCCACCTTGTCACGAGGCTGGTTTTCAATCAGCTGGATAATCTTGCTGCCAATCACCACAGCATCTGCCACCCGGGAGATCGTTCGGGCGGTTTCCGCATCGCGGATGCCAAAACCCACGCCCACTGGCACGCTGATGTGCCGTCGGATGCGTGGCAGCATGGCCTCTACGGCATTGGTATCGAGCGCCCCCGAGCCCGTCACACCCTTGAGCGACACGTAGTACACATAGCCGCTGGCCACGCGTGCAACCTGTGCCATGCGGGCATCGGTGCTGGTGGGTGCCAGCAGAAAGATCAGATCCATGTCGTGGACGCGCAGGTCGGCTGCAAAGGCCTCACATTCTTCCGGCGGGTAGTCGACGATTAATACGCCGTCCACACCGGCCGCTGCCGCGTCCCGTACGAAAGCGCTCGAGACCCCCGGCGCTGTGTGCTTCTGGTCGTAGCGTTCCACTGGGTTGGCATAGCCCATCAACACCACCGGGGTGCTGTTGTTGGTCCGGCGAAAATCACGCACCATGTCCAACACCTGAACCATACCGATCCCGAAGGCCAGCGCCTTATCGCCGGCCTTCTGGATGACAGGGCCATCGGCGCTGGGGTCGGAAAAGGGCACGCCCAGTTCAATCACATCGGCGCCACCTGCCACCATGGCGTGCATGAGTTCAGGCGTGACATCGGCATACGGAAAACCCGCAGTGACGAACGGAATGAGAGCCTTGCGCCCTTGGGCGCCAAGGGTTTGAAAAGTTTTGTCGATTCGGCTCATGCTATTACTTTCGTAGCTGCTCACGCACGTTTTACGGGGGCTGCAACCACATTTCCCTTCACAGACTGGCCTGTGCAGCTGGGTCGGCAGAAGAATTCTCCGTTGCTCAGGTCGGCCACCGTCCCAATGTCCTTGTCGCCGCGCCCCGACAGATTGACCAGAATGCTTTGATCGGTGCGCATGGTCTTTGCCAGCTTCATTGCGTAGGCCACGGCATGGCTGGATTCCAGTGCCGGGATGATGCCCTCGGTGCGGCACAGGTAGTGGAAGGCATCGAGTGCCTCCATGTCAGTGATACCCACGTATTCGGCCCGGCCAATGTCGTGCAGAAAGGCGTGCTCGGGGCCGACGCCGGGGTAGTCCAGGCCGGCGCTGATGCTGTGCGTCTCGGTGACCTGGCCGTTGTCGTCCTGCAGCACATAGGTGCGGTTGCCGTGCAACACGCCGGGGCTGCCGCGCTGGATGCTGGCTGAGTGCTTGCCGCTGTCCATGCCTTCGCCGGCCGCTTCCACGCCGATCAGGCGGGTTTTCTCATGCTGGATGTAGGGGTGGAAGATGCCCATGGCGTTGGAGCCACCGCCTACGCAGGCAATCACCGCATCCGGCTGCTCCGTTTTGCAGTCAGCCGCCTTCAGCATCTCGGGCATTTGCACCAGGCACTCCTCGCCGATCACGCTTTGGAAGTCGCGCACCATCATCGGGTACGGGTGTGGACCGGCCACAGTGCCGATGATGTAGAACGTGTTGTCCACGTTGGCAACCCAGTCGCGCATGGCCTCGTTCAGCGCGTCTTTCAGTGTTTTGCTGCCGCTGGTCACTGGCACCACGGTGGCGCCCAGCAGCTTCATGCGGTAGACGTTGGGGCTTTGGCGCTTCACGTCCTCGCTGCCCATGTAGACCACGCATTCCAGTCCGTAACGGGCGCAGATGGTGGCGGTGGCAACGCCGTGCTGGCCGGCGCCGGTTTCTGCAATCACGCGGGGCTTGCCCATGCGCTTGGCGAGCATGGCCTGGCCGATGGTGTTGTTGATCTTGTGGGCGCCGGTGTGGTTCAGGTCTTCGCGCTTCAAAAAGATCTGCGCGCCACCCATTTCGCGGCTCATGCGGGCTGCGTGGTACACGGGGGAGGGGCGGCCGACAAAGTGCGCCAGCTCGGACTTGAATTCGGCAATGAATTCGGGGTCATGCTGGTATTTGGCGTAGGCGTCCTTGAGTTCATTGATGGCGTGGGTCAGTGTCTCTGAGACAAAGCTGCCGCCGAACTTGCCGAAGTGGCCGGTCGGGTCCGGTTGGTGGTATTCGTACATTATTTTCAATCAATTAGTGACAGAGCGAACTCGCGGCGCGTGGCGGCAGTCTGTCCCACAAAGTTTCAGGAGAACTGATCCGCTGCACGCACGGCGGCAACGAACTGGAAAATTTTTTCGGGATCCTTGATGCCTCTTAGAGGGGTTCCCTGGGCGTCCACGGCTTCCACGCCCGAGCTCACGTCCACGGCCAGCGTCTTACAGCGCGGGCGAACCTGTTTGACCCCATCGCCCACATTTGCAGGTGTGAGTCCACCACTCAAGACGAGGTGAGCGTTGACGTTTGGAGGAAGCAGTGACCAATTGAATGCCTTGCCGCCACCGCCAAATCCGTCAACATGGGCGTCGAGCAGGATGGCTTGGGCGTTTGAGTAATCTTGGGCGTATTTTACGAGGTCAAAGTCTTGCGCGCCATCGCCCAGTGGAATCCGAGCGGCGCGCAGCCACGGACGGCTATTGTTCGCGGTGGCAGTAGCACAGTCCTGTGCCGACTCATCTCCATGAAATTGCACGGTAGCCCCCGCAATCATTGCGCAAGCAGCTATTATTTCTGTAGCAGGTGCGTTGACGAACAACAGCACGGGTGTTATGAAGGGGGGTAGGCGCTTGGCCAGTTCTGCGGCGCGCTGGGCACTGACGGCGCGCGGGCTTTTGGCGTACAGCACAAAGCCAATGGCATCCGCTCCGGCAGCGACCGCCGCGTCAACGTCTTGTTCCCGGGTCAGACCGCAGATTTTGATTCGGGTTCGCGCAAGCGTGGGGCCAATAGCTTTCATGGCAGTCCATCATACGCAGGCGTGCGCTCGGGTATGCCCCACCGGGCGTCGTAGCGCGGCCCCAGAAAATACAAACCGTCGGGTGAAAAGGTTGGGGCGGCGGCCTTGCGGTCGCGCGCAGTCAGTACGGTTTGCATCCATTCGGGCGGCTTCTTGCCTTGGCCGATCTGGATCAGGCAGCCCATGATGTTGCGGATCATGTGGTGCAGAAAGGCATTGGCCTCGAACTCGATGCGCCAGTAGGCTCCGCGCTTGTGCAGGTTAATTGCAAGCATGGTTTTGACGGGACTCAAAGCCTGGCATTGGGACGCGCGGAACGAGGTGAAGTCGTGCTCGCCCAAAAGGTAACCGGCAGCCTGCTGCATGGCCGCTTGGTCGAGCGGACGAAAGGACCAGCCAACGCGCCCAGTTTCAACGCTGGGGCGCACGGGAGATTCCAGTAGCACATAAGCGTAGCGGCGCGACGTGGCGCAGGCCCTGCAGTGAAAGGCTTCGGGCGTGTTGAGGGCCCACTGCACGGCGATGTCCCGTGGCAGACAGGCGTTGGTGCCGCGAATCCAGGCGTGTGTGTCGCGCTCCCGGTCAGTGTCAAAGTGGACCACCTGCATGAGAGCATGCACGCCCGTATCGGTGCGCCCGGCACACAGCGTGGAGACACGCTGAGCGGTAAATTGGCCCAGCGCCTTTTCGAGTTTGTCTTGAACGGTCAGCCCCGTACTCTGGCTTTGCCAGCCCTGGTAGGCTTGCCCGTTGTAGCTCAGGCCCAGTGCAATCCTCACAACGCTGTTAAACCTGGATCAAACGCCAAACCGACCTCGGGGTGTGTGCTCAGCTCAGATTTGCCAGTGCGCGCTGTGCCTTGGCACGCATATCGCCAGTGGCTTCTGCCACGACTTCTTCGATCAGGGCACGGGCGCCGTCTTCATCACCGATGGAGACAAACTCCTCGGCCAGTGCCAGCTTGGTTTCCAGCGGGTCTTCGCCAACGCTGTCTGGTGCTTCCGTCGGCTTTTCAGCCGGAGACTCGAGATCCAGCGACAACGAGCCTATGTCAAATTCCAGCATCCCCGCATCATGTGCCGCCGCCGGTGGTTCTATCGCGCTGACCGGCATCGGAGCCGTGGCATTGAAGTTGGGCAGGGCCTGCAGATCATCGTCGTCCAGCTTGAGCTCATCCATCGAAAGCGAAACATCCGGGAACGAAGGCGGGGTTTCGGGCATGCTCGGTGGTGCGGGTACCGGCTCTGCATCTGACAAATCAAAGTCCATGTCCATGGGACTATTGAGATCGACCGACGGCACCTTGTCTGCTTGTTCCGGCAGTGGTGCACTGAAAGGCTCGTTGGCCACTTCACTGATTGCACCGGCAGGCTCTTCATCGAGCGAAAAGTCCAGATCCAGGTCCAGATCAACGCCCGAAACGGACTCACCCAACTCTGCGCTGGCCGATTGTGCAATTGTGCTTCCAAAGTCCGGAGCAGGCCCGTCCGCAACTGATGGAGACGCAGCACTTGCCGGTGTTCCACCCGCCTGGTAGAGCGGATTGTTTGGGTCGAAGCTGAGACCCATTTCACAAATTCGGGTCCAGTCTGGGCTATTGCTGCCGGTCAGTTGGTAGGCCTGTGTTGCAGTGGCTTCAAAATTCTTGGCATCACGCCGTTTTGCGAAGATTTCCAGAAGTTTGGTATGAATGGCCAGACGGCCCGGGTTTGTTTGAACTGCTTCACGCAGAATTTCTTCCGCTTGCAGGTCGCGTCCGTAGGCCAAGTAGACATCGGCCTCCGCCACTGGATCGACGTCATCCGCCGCGTCGAGCTGGCTTGCCGAATAAACCATGGAAGAACCGGTGGCCACACTCTCATTGTTAGTGTCGACCCGTTGACCGCCGCTCGCGCCAAAAAATGAATCGGGCTGGAGTCGGCTCTCCAGGAATGAGCTGTCCATGTGGGATTGGCTCTTTTTGCGTTGGCGATTGCGCCAGAAAGCAATCCCGGCCAGAAGGGCGATCAAACCGCCTGCACCAGCCGGGAGCAAGGGATTTTCAAGCAACTCGTCAATAAAGCCGGGTGGCTCGACTGGCTCCGGTACGGGAACCACTGCAACTTTGGGTTTGAACGGTGCTGAAGCTGCAGCCGACGCTGGCGCCAGCGGAGCTGCCGATGCGGCCGACGCTGGGGGTGCTGCGGTAACGGGCACCGAGGGCATGGCGGCTGATGCGGGTTTCTGCTGCGCGGCAGCTGCAGACGCCGTGGGTGGCGGCGCTGTGACCGGGGAGGCCCCCAGATTTTTCAGATCGCTAATGTTTTTGGTGATCTCTGCGGCGCGACTGGCAGCGTCCTTGTCAGCGCGGTCTTTGACAATCTTTGCATCACTTGCCTTCGACTGAATCGATCCCTTGGACAGGGTCAACTTGTCGGGGGTGATGGTCGGCGACTTCTTGTCTTCAACCTTGGTGTCAATTGCACCAGCCGATTTACGGCTGGCAGAGTCGACGGTCGCAGCCGGTGCGTTCGATGCCAGATTGCGGCGGAATTCATTGAAGTCCTTGCTCTGTGCAATCACTGTTTGTGTTGCCTCTGCAGTTGACAGGGCCTTGGCCTGCTCTTCAGTGGGTATATCCAGTACAGCCCCAGCGCGAATCCGGTTGATATTGCTATGGACAAATGCATCGGGGTTGGCACGAATCAGGGCGACCAGCATTTGATCAAGCGATACCCCTGAGGCTTTGGTGCCGGCTGCAATTTTGCTGGCAGTGTCACCCGTTTTGACGACCACACGGGTGGTGCTGCCGGCTTGGTCTGCGGCCAGCGGCTTTGTTGGTGCCGAGGGCGTGGCCGCAACGGCGGGCTTGGGCGGCGTTGTTGGCCGTGACGAATCGGGTTGTGGTGCAGGCGTTGGCGCTGGCGCCTTGGTGGTTGTGCTTGCTGCCAGACCCGGGGCCGCACTGAT
Source organism: Rhodoferax sp. (assembly GCA_021737865.1). Taxonomy (GTDB): domain Bacteria; phylum Pseudomonadota; class Gammaproteobacteria; order Burkholderiales; family Burkholderiaceae_C; genus Allorhodoferax. The sequence continues at coordinate 21,134 of JAIPDC010000002.1, read as the reverse complement.
TTGTGCCGGAGTAGGCGCAATGGGTGCCGGCTTGCGCAGCGCTGGCGGGTCAAACAGCATGGTGTAGTCACGCAGAATCCGACCTGACGACCAACTGGCTTCGACAATCATGTCGACAAAAGGGTCGTTGATGGCGCGGTCGCTGCTCAAGCGAAGATAGGCGCGTCCATCTGGGCGCCGCTGGAGCGTGGCCTGCAGGCTTGACATGGCGGGGTTGTATTCCAGTCCGGCCGCAGCAAAGGCCTCCGGTGAGGCAATGCTGGCTTTCAGTGATGATGCTTCTTCGGCATTGATTTCCGGGACCTCGATTTCGGCGCGCAGCGGTTCGCCCAAGGCGGATTGCACGTTGATACGGCCCAGTGACAAGGCCCAAGCCCCAGTTGTGGACAGGCCCAGCAACGCAATGGCTGCAGCGGCTACAGCGGTCTTCTGCCAACGGTGTGACTTAGCAATCAATTTATATGCCTCCGGTGCTGCTCACGCGAGCGGCAATTACTATGCTTTTTGCGGGCAGAAAGCCCGACTCTCAAAACGTAAAAAGTACCATAACATCAATGTCTTAGCCTGACAAGCTAAGAAAGCGCTTAACTTTGTACGCATCTCCCGTTGCCGGCCATCTTGTCTGTGATTTGTTGCCTGTCGACAACGCCTCGGGAGTGTAATCTGCGTCAAACCCGAGCGTTATTGGTAATTACGCTGCTAGCAAAATCCGTAGCATCCGACGCAGTGGCTCTGCGGCTCCCCAGAGTAATTGGTCACCAATGGTGAACGCACCAACATACTGCGGTCCCATGGCCAGTTTGCGTACGCGGCCGACCGGAATCGTCATGGTGCCGGTCACAGCCACGGGCGTCAGGTCCCTGATGGTGGCCTCGCGGGTGTTGGGAACGACCTTCACCCACTGGTTGTCTGCCGCCATCATGGCCTCCAGATCGGCCACTGGTACGTCCTTGTTTAACTTGAAGGTCAGGGCTTGGCTGTGGCAGCGCATGGCACCCACACGCACGCAAAAGCCATCCACGGGAATCGCTGGCACGCTGAAGCCTTCACCCATTCCCATGATCTTATTGGTCTCAGCCATGCCCTTCCATTCTTCCTTGGATTGGCCATTGCCCAGATCTTTGTCAATCCAGGGAATCAGCGATCCGCCCAGGGGTACGCCAAAGTTGGCGGTTTCGGAAGCGGTCAGAGCGCGCTGCTTGGCGATGACTTTGCGATCGATTTCGAGAATCGCGCTCTTGGGGTCGTCCAACAGGGCCTTGACCTCGGCATTCAGCGTGCCGTATTGGGTCAGCAGTTCACGCATGTGTTGTGCGCCGCCGCCCGAAGCCGCCTGGTAAGTCTGGGTGCTCATCCACTCGACCAGGCCGGCCTTGTAGAGGGCGCCCACGCCCATCAACATGCAGCTAACGGTGCAGTTGCCACCAATCCAGTTCTTGCCACCTTTGGATAGAGCATTCTGGATGACTGGCATGTTGACCGGGTCCAGAATAATGATCGCTTCCTTGTCCATGCGAAGGGTGGAGGCAGCATCGATCCAGTGGCCACCCCAGCCGGCGGCCCTTAGTTTGGGAAATACTTCGGTGGTGTAGTCGCCACCCTGGCAACTGATGATGATGTCGCAGCGTTTGAGTGCCTCGATGTTAAAGGCGTCCTGCAAGGTGGTTTCATTTTTGGCCTGTGCCGGGGCCTTTCCGCCGGAGTTGGACGTGGAGAAGAAAACAGGCTCGATCAGAGCGAAGTCGCCTTCGGTTTCCATACGGTCCATCAGAACAGATCCGACCATGCCGCGCCAACCGACGAGGCCTACGAGATTACCTACTTTCATGACATTGCCCTTTCAGAAAAATTCAAAAAACAAGAATTTGATCTGCCCGGCTCGTCTAGCCGGAAGGGGCGCGACGAACCGGGCTCAGTTAGCCTTTAATGGTTGTCGTCGTGGTGGTCGAAGGCATCGCCGACGACACACCGGCCCACGCGCCTGTGCCGCCGCATAAGGGCAGTACCAGGGAAACGGAGCGTTTGTTTTGCATGGCCTGATTGTAAGCTCGACGCTTACAGGACCTTGACGACGGCGTCGCCCATCTCGCGCGTGCTGACACGGGTGGTGCCTTCACTGTAGATGTCGCCGGTCCGCAGCCCCTGTGCCAGCACCTTTTGCACGGCGGCTTCGATGCGTACGGCAGAGGCTTCCTGGTTCAGGCTGAAGCGCAGCATCATGGCTGCGCTCAGAATGGTGGCCAGTGGATTGGCGATACCCTTGCCCGCAATGTCAGGCGCGCTGCCGTGGCTGGGCTCATATAGCCCCTGGCCCTTGGAGTTCAGGCTGGCCGAGGGCAGCATGCCAATGGAGCCGGTCAGCATCGAGGCTTCGTCCGACAGAATGTCGCCAAACATGTTGCCGGTGACGATGACGTCAAAGGCCTTGGGTGCCTTGACCAGTTGCATGGCTGCGTTGTCCACATACATGTGCTGCAGTTCTACATCGGGGTATTGGGCATGCACTTCGGTAACCACGTCCTTCCAGAATTGGAAGGTTTCCAGCACGTTGGCCTTGTCCACGCTGGTCACGCGCTTGCTGCGCTTGCGCGCCGCCTGGAAGGCGACGTGTGCGATACGCTCGATCTCGGGCTTGCTGTAGCGCATGGTGTCAAAGGCTTCTTCAGCACCGGGAAAGTGTCCATCGGCGGCAATCCGGCGGCCCCGCGGCTGGCCAAAATAGATGTCACCGGTCAACTCGCGGATGATCAGGATGTCCAGCCCCGCAATCAGTTCAGGCTTGAGGCTGGAGGCCCCCACCAGTTGCTCGTAGCAAATGGCCGGACGGAAGTTGGCGAACAGGCCCAGGTTTTTGCGCAGGCCCAGGATGGCCTGTTCGGGGCGCAGGGGGCGGTCGAGTTTGTCGTACTTCCAGTCACCGACGGCGCCGAACAGCACGGCGTCGGCTTCTTTGGCCAGCTTGAGGGTGGAGTCGGGCAGCGGGTGGCCGTGAGCTTCATACGCGGCACCGCCGACCAGGGCGGTTTCCATTTCCAGAGGCAGGCCCAGCACATTCAAGACCTTGACGGCCTCGGCCACAATTTCGGTACCAATGCCGTCACCCGGCAAAACTGCAATTTTCATCTCAGATTTCCATCATCAGTTGGGGACAGAGCACATCGCTTGCGCGAGCGGTCTGAACCGCAAGGTTTTACAAATTGCTCACGCAATCATTGCGTGGGCCAGCCACGGTTTCTGTGCAAGGCGTTGGGCTTCGAAGGCCTTGATTTTGTCGGCGTGGCGCAGCGTCAGGCCGATATCGTCAAAGCCGTTGAGCAGACAGTATTTGCGAAAGGCCTGCACTTCAAAGGGAATTTCTTCGCCTTGGGGCTTGACCACCACCTGGCGCTCCAGATCGATGGTCAGCGCATAGCCTGGAAAGGCCATGGCCTCGCTGAACAACTGGTCGACCTGTGCTTCGGTCAGCACGATGGGCAGGATGCCATTTTTGAAGCTATTGTTAAAGAAGATGTCGGCATAGCTGGGTGCTATCAATGCGCGAAATCCATATTGCTCAAGAGCCCACGGTGCGTGCTCGCGTGAAGATCCACAGCCAAAGTTTTTTCGCGCCAGCAAGACTGAGGCGCCTTGGTAACGCGGCTGGTTCAGCACAAATTCCGGATTGGGGCGGCGACTGGCCGGGTCCTGGCCGGGAAAACCCGCATCCAGGTAGCGCCACTCATCGAACAGATTTTGGCCAAAACCGGTGCGACGGATTGACTTGAGAAACTGCTTGGGGATGATCGCGTCGGTGTCAACGTTCTCGCGGTCCATAGGCGCAACCACGCCCTGGTGGATGGTGAACTGTTTCATTTCTTTGCAGCACCTTCGATTTTTTCACCGGCCTTTTGGATATCCTGGCCCATGCCTTTCACGGTATTGCAGCCACTGAGCAGCAAAGCAGTCGAAACAATAAACAGGGTGATTAGGCTTTTCATGGTTTTTCCTTTGTTTTGAACACCAGGATTCAACTGAATTTACGCACATCAACAAAGTGGCCGCGAATGGCGGCCGCTGCGGCCATAGCGGGGCTCACCAAGTGGGTGCGACCACCCGCTCCCTGGCGCCCTTCAAAATTGCGGTTACTCGTCGATGCACAGCGCTCGCCGGGTTCCAGACGGTCGGCGTTCATGGCAAGGCACATGGAACACCCGGGTTCGCGCCACTCAAAGCCTGCAGCCTTGAAAATCTCATGCAGGCCCTCTTTCTCTGCCTCGGCTTTGACCAATCCGGAGCCAGGTACGACCAGAGCCAGTTTGATGTTTTTGGCAACCTTTTGGCCCAGCGTCTTGACGATGGCCGCGGCTTCACGCATATCCTCGATGCGACTGTTGGTGCATGAGCCGATGAACACCTTGTCCACGAACAAGTCGTTCAAGGCCTTGCCTGGCTTCAGATCCATGTAAACGAGGGCGCGCTCAATTGCACCGCGCTTGTTGACGTCTTTCTCCTTGTCCGGGTCAGGTACCAGACCGTCAATGCCCAGGACCATTTCCGGTGAAGTGCCCCAGGTCACTTGCGGCAGGATTTGGCTGGCATCGAGTTCCACCACCGCATCGAAATGTGCGCCAGCGTCAGAGTGCAGTGTGCGCCAGTAGGCAACAGCTTGGTCCCACTCAACGGCCGCCGCATCACCGTTTACGGCGCTGTGACCGGGCGCCAGCGGGCGACCACGGACATATTCAATGGTTTTTTCGTCCACCGCGACCAGACCCGCACGAGCACCGGCTTCAATGGCCATGTTGCAGACGGTCATACGGCCTTCCATGCTCAGTGCACGGATGGCGGAGCCTCCAAATTCGATGGTATAGCCAGTACCACCTGCCGTGCCGATTTTGCCGATGATTGCCAGCACAATGTCTTTGGCGGTTACGCCGCGCACCGCCACTCCGTCAACCTTGATCAGAAGATTCTTGGCTTTCTTGGCCAATAGAGTTTGCGTGGCCATGACGTGTTCGACTTCGCTGGTCCCGATGCCATGCGACAGTGCGCCGAATGCGCCGTGGGTTGAAGTGTGGGAGTCACCACAGACCACCGTCATGCCGGGTAGCGTGGCTCCGTTTTCGGGCCCAATGACGTGGACGATGCCCTGCCGCTTGGACAAAAACGGGAAATACGCGGCTGAACCAAATTCCTTGATGTTACTGTCCAGCGTCGTGACCTGTTCCTTGCTGGTCGGGTCGGTGATGCCATCGTACCCAAGGTCCCAGCCCGTGGTGGGCGTGTTGTGGTCGGCGGTGGCCACGATGGAGCTGACGCGCCACACCTTGCGTCCGGCTTGGCGCAGACCCTCAAAGGCTTGTGGGCTGGTCACTTCGTGCACCAGATGGCGGTCAATGTAGAGTACAGCGGTGCCGTCCTCTTCGGTGTGGACGACGTGTTCGTCCCAAAGCTTGTCGTACAGGGTTCGTGCCATGAGCGGTCTTTCAGTCAAGCTTTCCATTTTATACGCTGGGTCATCACGTAATTGCGCAAAAAAAGGCCCGCTGGAAGCGGGCCTTTTGCTGAATCAAAAGCCTTAGCGTTGTGCAATTGGCATCACATCGCGGCGAACTGCACCGGTAAATAACTGGCGCGGACGGCCGATTTTGTATTCGGGGTCGCCGATCATTTCGTTCAGTTGAGCAATCCAGCCCACGGTACGTGCCAGCGCAAAGACTGCCGTGAACAATCCGACTGGAATGCCAATGGCACGCTGAACGATCCCGGAGTAAAAATCGACGTTGGGGTAGAGCTTGCGTGAAACGAAGTACTCATCTTCCAGCGCGATTTTCTCCAGGGCCATTGCCAGTTTGAACAAAGGATCGTTTTCCAGTCCCAAGGCTGCCAGCACTTCCTTGCAGGTTTCCTGCATGAGCTTTGCGCGCGGGTCGTAGTTTTTGTAAACCCGGTGGCCAAAGCCCATGAGCTTGACACCGGAGTTCTTGTCCTTGACCTGCTCCATGAACTCGCCGACTTTGGAGATGCCACCCATCTTCTGGATGTCTTCCAGCATGTTCAGGCACGCCTCATTGGCGCCACCATGGGCCGGGCCCCAAAGGCAGGCCACACCTGCGGCAATCGCAGCAAACGGGTTGGTTCCGGAGCTACCACACAGGCGCACGGTCGAGGTGGATGCGTTTTGCTCGTGGTCGGCGTGAAGCACAAAAATGCGGTCCAGCGCGCGTTCGATGACGGGGTTGACCACGTATTCTTCGCAAGGAGTGGCGAACATCATGTGCAAGAAGTTGCCTGCATAGCTCAGGTTGTTCTTGGGGTACATATAGGGCTGTCCGGCACTGTATTTGTACGCCATGGCAACCAGCGTGGGCATCTTGGCGATCAAGCGAATCGCGGACACTTCCCGGTGCTCCGGATTGTTGATGTCGGTGCTGTCGTGGTAGAACGCAGACAAGGCGCCAACCAGGCCGGTCATGATGGCCATGGGGTGGGCATCACGGCGGAAGCCCCGCAGGAAAAACTGCATTTGCTCGTTGACCATGGTGTGATTGGCCACGCGCTTGGTGAACTCGGCCTTTCCGGCGGCATTGGGCAGGTTGCCGTACAGCAGGAGATGGCAGGTTTCCATGAAATCACAGTTGGTAGCCAACTGCTCGATCGGGTAGCCGCGGTACAGCAACTCGCCCTTGTCACCATCAATATAGGTAATGGCAGATTGGCATGAGGCCGTCGAGAGGAAGCCCGGGTCGTAGGTAAACATGCCGGTTTGCGCATACAGTTTGCGGATGTCCACAACGTCAGGCCCTACGCTGCCCTGGTAGACGGGTAGTTCGACGCTCGGGCTGCCATTGCTGAATGACAGGGTGGCTTTGTTGTCAGCTAGTTTCATTTTCGACCTTTCAACAGTTTAGTCTCAACATACTCAAAACTTCATGCACATCTTCGCGATCCAACGGGGCGGCTACCTCTGCCAGCGATTTGCGAGCCAACTGCACGTCCAGCAAATCGTTGTCACTCAGGTCCATCAGCAGACCCAGAGCGCTTGCCTGGCGAACGGTGAGCGTTGCGCTGAATCGCTTGAAAAAGCGCTCTATAAAGAGATCGTTTTCCAAGAGCCCTCGCCGGCACCGCCACTGTAGCTTGCTTAAACCCCGCTCATCGAGCAATTGATCGCTTAGCTGATGCATATCAAACAGCGCGCATCACCATCATTTCCTTGATCTTGCCGATGGCCTTGGTTGGGTTCAATCCCTTAGGACATACATCCACACAATTCATGATGGTGTGGCAACGGAACAAGCGGTAAGGGTCTTCCAGATTATCCAGTCGCTCCGCCGTCGCTTGGTCGCGGCTGTCAGCCAGAAAGCGGTAGGCCTGCAACAAGCCGGCCGGACCTACAAATTTGTCCGGGTTCCACCAAAAGCTGGGGCAGCTGGTGGAGCAACTTGCGCACAAAATGCATTCATAAAGGCCATTGAGTTCTTCGCGCTCCTCGGGGCTCTGCAAGCGCTCCTTCTCGGGCGGGATGGTGTCGTTGATCAAGTAGGGCTTGATCGAGTTGTACTGCTTGAAGAACTGCGTCATATCCACGATCAGGTCACGGATAACGGGCAGACCTGGCAGTGGTTTGAGCACAATGGTCCCGGGCAGGGTCAGCATGTTGGTCAAACAGGCCAAACCGTTTTTGCCATTGATGTTCATAGCGTCGGAGCCACACACGCCCTCGCGGCAAGAGCGACGGAAGGAGATCGTAGGGTCCAGGGCCTTGAGTTTCATCAAGGCGTCGAGCAACATCCTCTCGCTGCCATCGAGTTCGACCTCAATGGTCTGCATGTAAGGTTTGGCGTCTTTGTCCGGATCGTAGCGGTATATGGAGAAAGTGCGTTTGGTCATGATTAGAACGTCCTTACTTTGAGGGGCACCGATTCAACGGTCAAGGGCTTCATTTGCACCGGCTTGTAGCTCAGCGAATTGGTCTTGCTGTGCCACAGCGTGTGCTTGTGCCAATCGGTGTCGTTTCGGCCATTCGGGTGCTCTGGCGTATCGTTGTAGTCATCGACGGTGTGGGCGCCACGGCTTTCATGGCGTGCCGCTGCCGAGACGATGGTGGCCTGGGCTGCCTCAATCAGGTTGTCCACTTCCAGCGCTTCAATACGTGCAGTGTTGAATACCTTGGATTTGTCTTTCAACGTGATGGCGTTGACGCGGTTGCGTAATTCGGCGACCTTGACGACGCCCCTGTCCATGCTGGCTTGTGTGCGGAATACACCCGCATGCAGCTGCATGCTGGCACGCAAGTCATCGGCCACGTTTTGTGCGTACTCGCCGCTGGTCGAGCTGTCTAAACGTGCGAGGCGTGCAATGGTGCGGTCAGCAGCGTCTGCAGGAAGCGGCTTGTGGGCCTTGGTCTTGCTGGCGAAATCCACGATGTGGTTGCCCGCAGCCCGCCCGAATACCAGCAAATCAAGTAGCGAATTGGTGCCGAGACGGTTGGCTCCGTGAACGCTTACGCAGGAGCATTCGCCAACCGCATACAAGCCATTTACAACCGCGTTGTGCACATCGCCTTTCGGCACGACAACCTGCCCATTGACGTTGGTGGGGATGCCACCCATCTGGTAGTGGATGGTCGGCACCACCGGAATGGGTTCGCGGGTGATGTCCACGTTGGCAAAATTCACGCCGATTTCGTAGACGGAAGGCAGTCGCTTGTGGATGGTGTCGGCACCCAGGTGGTCCAGCTTGAGCAACACGTAGTCCTTGTTGGGACCGCAGCCGCGGCCTTCCTTGATTTCCTGGTCCATGGAGCGCGACACGAAGTCACGTGGGGCGAGGTCTTTCAGGGTTGGTGCGTAGCGCTCCATGAAGCGTTCACCATTGCTGTTGAGCAAAATGGCGCCTTCGCCTCGGCAGCCTTCGGTCAGCAGCACACCAGCGCCTGCAACACCAGTGGGGTGGAATTGCCAGAACTCCATGTCTTCCAGCGGTATGCCGGCACGCGCGGCCATGCCCAGGCCGTCACCGGTGTTGATGAAGGCGTTGGTCGAGGCGGCAAAAATGCGTCCAGCACCACCGGTTGCCAGCAGCACGGTCTTGGCGTGCAAAACATGGAGGTCGCCGGTTTCCATTTCCAGTGCCGTGACGCCGACCACGTCGCCTTCGGCGTCGCGAATCAGGTCCAGAGCCATCCACTCGACGAAGAAACTGGTCTTGGCTTCGACATTCTTCTGGTACAGCGTGTGCAACATGGCGTGACCGGTGCGGTCGGCTGCAGCGCAGGCCCGTTCGACAGCCTTTTCACCGTAGTTGGCGGTGTGTCCCCCAAAGGGACGCTGGTAAATGGTGCCGTCCGGGTTGCGGTCAAAGGGCATACCCATGTGCTCGAGGTCATACACGACCTTGGGTGCTTCACGGCACATGAATTCGATGGCATCCTGGTCGCCCAGCCAGTCTGAACCTTTGATGGTGTCGTAGAAATGGTAGTGCCAATTGTCATCATTCATGTTGCCCAGCGAGGCACCAATGCCTCCCTGCGCAGCGACGGTGTGTGAGCGGGTCGGAAACACCTTGCTAAGGACGGCGACGTTCAGCCCGGCGCGAGCCAACTGCAGCGATGCGCGCATGCCAGAGCCACCGGCCCCGACGATAACGACGTCAAATTTTCTTGTTGTAACGGAGTAGGTCATGAAATCAGCCTCAATAATTCAGTGGGATCAAAGGCGCCACAGGACCTGGATGCCCCAGCCCGCACAGCCCACGAGCCAGACAATGGAGAAAACCTGCAGCGCCAGGCGCAGATAAACAGGCTTGATGTAGTCCATGAAGATTTCGCGCATGCCCACCCAAGCGTGGTACAGCAGGGAAATGATGACGCAGAAGGTTAGGGTTTTCATCCACTGGGCCGAAAAGATCCCGGACCATTTGTCGTAACCCATGGGGCCCTTGGTGAACAGAATCTGTGCGAGGACAATGGCGGTGAAAAGGGCCATCAGCAGACCGGTGACGCGCTGCGCCAGCCAATCGCGCAGACCATAGTGGGCACCAACGACGATGCGCTTGGATCCGTAGTTAACAGACATAGTGGGTTCCTGGATTGAAAAATCGGAGACGATTGAACGGGGAAGGGCGCTGGATTAGTACAGGCCGAACAGCTTGGCGCCCAGCACGGCAGTCAGGCCCAGGCTTAGAACCAGGGTCAGTTGTGCTGTTTTCTTGCCCGCTTCTTTGGTAACCGTGTGAAATAAGTCCATGCGGATGTGGCGCATGCCGGCAAAAAAGTGGTGCAAGTAGGCCCAGATCAGACCCAGAGCGACCACTTTGATCAAGATGCCGGGTACAAAACCAATGCCATTATTGAAGGCGGAGGTGAATCGTGCGAACGAAAATTCAGAACTGACCGATGTGTCAAACATCCAGATGATGAATGGCATCAGCACGAACATCATCAGTCCGCTGGCACGGTGCATGCCAGAAACGATGGCTGCTAAAGGCCAACGGTAACCCGGCAAGTCGCCGAAGGCATTGATGTTGCGGAATTCGGGCCGTTTGGCGCGGGGGGCAGAATGGAGCTCAGACATGAGTAGGCTTTCTGGATGTAACCATATGTAATTATTGCTGCTGCAGGTCAAAATTCTATTGCACTGCAACAGGCTGACGCTGGACTTGCATCAACAAACTATTCAACTTAGAGCATTCCGATAGTAATGCTTGTTTGTCAGATACAAACCGCGTCGCATTTCCATTGGGACGTCGTTATAGGTGTAAGCGATGCGCTCAACGCTCAGTAGAGGCGATTGTGGGCTGATTTTCAGAAGCGCACATTGTTCAGCATCGGGCAGGACTGCTCGAATTTTTTCCTCGGCCCGTACCATTCGCACGTCAAATTCGGTTTCAAACAGCGCGTACATTGGACCGTCATAGTCCCGCAGGCGCTCTGCGGTCAAACCCTTAAACGGCGCGGCCGGCAGCCACAAGTCCTCAAGAATGGTGGGTGTTGAGGCGAACGACAGCACGCGGCGCACCTGCAGCACAGCGTCTGCCTGCCGAATCGCAAGCGCCCGTGCAACCTCCATGGATGCGCGAGAACGCTTGCAGTCAATGATGTGCCGCTGTGCAGGCCCCTCGCTGCTAGGGTCGCCATTGTCCGGGATCAGCTTGAGAAACCGGTATTGGATTTGGCGCTCGGCATGGGTGGCAACAAAGGTGCCTTTGCCTTGGCGCCGCACCAGCAGATTTTCAGATGCAAGTTCGTCGATGGCTTTGCGCACCGTGCCCTGGCTGACCTTGAAGCGGGCAGCAAGTTCCATTTCGCTGGGTATGGCAGTGCTGGGTTTCCACTCGCCAGCCTGCAGGCTTTGCAGGATCAGGACCTTGATTTGCTGGTACAGAGGGCTGAAAGCCGGTGTTTGTTGCGCCATGGCCGCAGACGCGTTCACATCCGGGGCTTGCGCGGCGGTGCTGTCGGTGTGAAAAGTGGGCGTTGCGGACATGAAAAATGGCTTAAAAAGTCAGCTTCGAGTCAGTCTCGAATTAATGTTGAATCATATCTTATATAAGACATAAGACAAATTGACTTTGCCGTAATTTCGGGGGTAAACTCCGTCCCATTCTGAAGGACTCACCCTTTCGCTTGGGTCCCCGGACAGTCGCCGTTTTTACAACACTTCCTGGAGTTAACACCATGAGCAAAAAGCCCGTTCGCGTTGCAGTCACCGGAGCAGCCGGTCAAATTGGATACGCAATTCTGTTTCGTATCGCCTCGGGCGAAATGTTGGGCAAGGACCAGCCCATCGTGTTGAGCTTGCTGGAAGTACCAGTTGAGAAGGCCCAGCAGGCACTGCAGGGCGTGATGATGGAGTTGCAGGATTGCGCGTTCCCGCTGCTGGTGGGTATGGAAGCCCACAGCGATCCTATGACCGCATTCAAAGATGTCGATTACGCATTGTTAATTGGTTCACGCCCCCGCGGCCCCGGCATGGAGCGTGCCGAGTTACTGGCTGTTAATGCCGAGATCTTCACTGCCCAAGGTAAGGCGCTGAATGCAGTGGCCAGCCGTGATGTGCGCGTACTGGTGGTGGGTAACCCAGCCAACACCAATGCCTACATCGCCATGAAGAGCGCGCCTGATCTGCCACGCAAAAACTTCACTGCCATGCTGCGCCTGGACCATAACCGTGCCTTGAGCCAACTGGCTGCCAAGACCGGTAAGGCCGTGGCTGATATCGAAAAGATGGCCGTCTGGGGCAACCATTCGCCCACCATGTACGCGGATTACCGCTTTGCCACCATCAATGGCCAAAGCGTTAAGGACATGATCAACGACCAGGATTGGAATGCGAATACGTTCCTGCCGACCGTTGGTAAGCGTGGCGCGGCCATCATCGCAGCGCGGGGTGTATCTTCGGCCGCCTCAGCGGCCAACGCAGCGATCGACCACATGCGTGATTGGGCCCTGGGCACCAATGGCAAGTGGGTCACCATGGGTATTCCGTCGGACGGCCAGTATGGCATTCCAAAGGACACCATGTTTGGTTTCGCAGTGACTTGCGCCGGTGGCGAGTACACACTGGTCGAAGGCCTGCCAGTTGACGCGTTCAGCCAGGAATGCATCAACAAAACCCTGAAAGAATTGCAAGACGAGCAAGCCGGCGTCGCACACCTGCTGTGAAATGACCCGCCCCCGAAGCGCCTGCGGCGCCTCCCCCTCAAGGGGGCGCCACCAGCGGCCCGGCAAAGCCGGTTCCGCAGTGGCCCGCGATTGTGCTGCGTGCGCTCAAGGGCCTGTGTAATGCATCCGCGTGACGTACTCATGGACGCACAAGGGGTAGCGGGTTTGCTGCCTGTTTGTGACCACTACAGTGGGGTCGAGGCGCGCATGGTCAAGAGCCTTCAATTGCAGGCTGATATGACGCAGGAGTTCGGCGTTTGTGTCTTTGACGTGACGCTGGATTGCGAAGACGGAGCCCCGGTTGGCGGCGAGATTTTTCAGGCAGATCTGGTTGTAGCCCTCGCCAATGCTGCGCAAGCTGCTCCTGATTTAATAGCAAAAGGGTTGTCACGCCGGGTTGGCGTGCGGTTGCATGCGGTCGATCATGCTTCGTTTGCGTCGGATGTGGACATTGTTGTGGGCGGTGCCGCCCATTCGTTGAGCTACATCATGATTCCCAAAGTGGAATCGCTCGCCGATGTCGAGCATGCTTTGGCCGCAGTGGACGCCGCTGTGCGGCCAGGACAACGCAGCATTCCGCTGCCTTTGCATGTGTTGATTGAGTCGCCGGCTGCGGTGCACCGGGCGTTCGAGATTGCGGCGCATCCCCGTGTCGAGTCCTTGAGTTTTGGGTTGATGGACTTTGTCTCTGCACATGCTGGCGCGATTCCCCACACGGCCATGGGTTTGCGCGATGCGGGTGATGCATCGACTCTGGACCAGTTTCACCATCCGCTGGTGGTGCGAGCCAAGCTCGACATCGCCAGTGCCTGCCATGCATCCGGCAAAGTGCCCTCGCATTGTGTGGTGACCGAGTTGCGTGATGAGGCTGGCATTGAACGCGCAGCAAAGCGCGCCGCCACTGCGTTCGGATATACGAGGATGTGGAGTATCCACCCCGGGCAGATTCGACCCATATTGCATGCCTTCACGCCGTCCAGGTCTGAGCTGGAGTTGGCAGCGCGTATCGTGCAGCAGGCCCAAAGTGAAGAATGGGCCCCCATCTCGGTGGATGGCAAATTGCATGACCGGGCGAGCTTCCGGTATTTTTGGCAGGTGCTGGAGCGCGCACACCAGACCGGATGTAAATTGCCGCAGTCGGTGCAGGGGTTTTTCCCTGCACGGATCCACTAAACCCGAGAAGCCGCCATGATGAATCGATTGTTTGCTGGGCTGATGGTTTCTTTGGTCGTTGCCCTTCCTGCCTGGGCACTGCTCAAAGACAGCGCAGTAAAGCCTGCTGCAAAGCCTGCAGCAAAGCCCTTGCGAGGGGTAAGCAAGCCGGCAGTCGAGGCTGCGGGGCCTTCCGTTTTGTCAGCGGAACAACTGGCCATTGCTGAAAGAGTGCAAGTGGGAACGAGCCAATGTGAGTTGGCTGTTGTTGTGACCCTGCGCGCCGATGCGCACACGGCCGGACGATTTGTTTTGGAGTCCGGACGCAAGCGCTACATGCTGGACCCGATAGTGACTAGTACCGGCGCGGTTCGACTGGAGGAGCTGTCATCAGGCGCCGTGTGGTTGCAATTGGCAAACAAGTCGATGTTGATGAACCAGAAGTTGGGTCAGCGCATTGCGGATGACTGCATGAATCCCCAGCAGTTACTGGTTGCTCAGGCGCTCTTGAAGTCCCCGGCGCCACATTTGCTGGATGCACCCAAGGACGCGCTGGTACCGCTGGGTTCAGATAAGGTGGCGCAGGAGATGGTGCCAAACACTATTAAATAGATAGCTGGGTAGGCCCTCTTTACGGGGGCTAGATGTATTTTTGTTGCTTAAAAAGGAGTGAAAACCATGTTGAAGACTTACCGTGAACATGTGGCTGAGCGTGCTGCATTGGGCATCCCGCCGCTACCGTTGTCCGCCAAGCAGACGGGCGAGTTGATTGAACTCCTGAAGTCGCCACCCAAGGGTGAAGAAGCCACGTTGGTGGACCTCATCACCCATCGCGTCCCCGCTGGAGTTGATGACGCCGCGAAGGTCAAGGCCAGTTACCTGGCTGCCGTGGCTCACGGCACCGAAAAGTGCGCACTGATTTCCCGCGCCCGCGCCACCGAGTTGCTGGGCACCATGCTGGGTGGCTACAACATCAGCCCGATGGTGGACTTGCTGGACGACGCAGCGGTTGCAAGCCAGGCTGCAGAAGGTTTGAAGAAGACTCTGCTGATGTTCGATCAGTTCCACGATGTCAAGGAAAAGGCCGACAAGGGCAATGACCATGCCAAGGCCGTGCTGCAAAGTTGGGCTGACGCAGAGTGGTTCACCAGCCGTCCCGAAGTGCCCCAGAGCATCACCGTCACGATTTTGAAGGTGACTGGCGAAACCAACACCGACGACCTGTCTCCCGCGCCCGACGCATGGAGCCGACCCGACATTCCACTGCATGCCCTGGCCATGTTGAAGAACAAGCGCGACGGCATCACCCCCGAGGATGACGGCAAGCGTGGCCCGGTCAAGTTCATCGAAGACCTGCGCGCGCGTGGCAACCTGGTGGCTTACGTGGGTGACGTCGTTGGCACTGGATCGAGCCGCAAGTCCGCTACCAATTCCGTGCTGTGGTTCACCGGCGAAGACATTCCCTTTGTGCCCAACAAACGTTTCGGTGGTGTCTGCCTGGGCACCAAGATTGCACCTATTTTCTACAACACCATGGAAGATGCGGGCGCTTTGCCGATCGAGCTGGATGTGAATTCCATGAACATGGGCGATGTGGTCGAATTGCGCCCCTATGACGGTAAGGCTTTTAAGGACGGAAAGGAGATCGCATCTTTCCAGGTCAAGAGCGACGTGCTGTTTGACGAAGTGCGCGCCGGCGGCCGTATCCCTTTGATCATTGGCCGTGGTCTGACCGCCAAAGCCCGCGAAGCGCTCGGGCTCAAGCCTTCCACGCTGTTCCGTTTACCGCAAGATCCGGCGGATACCAAAAAGGGTTTCAGCCTGGCACAAAAGATGGTTGGGCGTGCCTGCGGTTTGCCTGAGGGCCAGGGCGTGCGCCCGGGTACCTATTGCGAGCCCAAGATGACATCGGTTGGGTCGCAAGACACCACCGGCCCGATGACGCGCGACGAACTTAAAGACCTGGCTTGCCTGGGCTTCAGCGCGGACTTGGTCATGCAGTCGTTCTGCCACACCGCCGCTTATCCCAAGCCCGTGGACGTGAAGATGCACCACGAATTGCCAGAGTTCATCAGCACCCGTGGCGGCATCTCCTTGCGCCCCGGCGATGGTGTTATTCACAGCTGGTTGAACCGTTTGCTGTTGCCTGACACCGTTGGCACCGGCGGTGACAGCCACACCCGCTTCCCAATTGGCATCAGCTTCCCTGCCGGTTCCGGTTTGGTCGCGTTTGCTGCCGCCACCGGTGTGATGCCGCTGGACATGCCTGAGAGTGTGCTGGTGCGTTTCAAGGGCAAGATGCAAAACGGCATCACCTTGCGCGATCTGGTGAATGCCATTCCGTTGTACGCCATCAAGGCCGGCTTGCTGACGGTGGAGAAGAAAGGCAAGCAGAATATCTTCTCAGGGCGCATTCTTGAAATCGAAGGTCTGCCCGATCTGAAGGTGGAGCAGGCGTTCGAGTTGTCCGACGCGTCTGCCGAACGCTCCGCCGCCGGTTGCACGGTGCACCTGAACAAGGAGCCGATTCAGGAGTACATCAACAGCAACATCACCATGATGAAGTGGATGATTGCCAATGGTTATTCCGATGCCCGCACCCTGGCCCGTCGCATCGCGGCGCAGGAAGCCTGGCTGAAAGCTCCCCAGTTGCTCAAGGGTGATGCCGATGCGGACTACGCTGCAGTGATCGAGATCGACCTGGCCGACATCCATGAACCGATTCTGGCTTGTCCCAATGATCCGGACGATGTCAAGACCCTGGCCGAAGTGGCCGGTGCCAAGATTGACGAAGTGTTCATTGGCAGCTGCATGACCAACATCGGCCACTTCCGTGCAGCCTCCAAGCTGCTGGAAAACAAGCGCGACATCCCGGTGAAGCTGTGGGTCGCACCACCCACCAAGATGGATGCCAAGCAGTTGAGCGACGAAGGCCACTACGGCGTCCTGGGCAGTGCCGGCGCGCGCATGGAGATGCCGGGTTGCAGCTTGTGCATGGGCAACCAGGCGCAGGTGAAGGAAGGTGCGACGGTGTTCTCAACGTCCACCCGCAACTTCCCGAACCGTCTGGGCAAGAACAGCTTCGTCTATTTGGGCTCGGCCGAGATGGCTGCTATTTGCTCGAAGCTGGGGCGCATCCCGACCAAGGAAGAGTACCTGGCCGACATGGGTGTGTTAACTGCCGCTAGCGACAAGGTTTACCAATACCTGAACTTTGACAAGATCAGCGACTACACGGAATCGGCTGCGACGGTTAAGGCCTGATCTTCAACCTGACGCATTGCGTCACCGCATCAAGGCCCCGCAGTGAAAGCTGCGGGGCTTTTTTTTGGTGCGCAATACTGATAATCGTGCAGGAAGTCGTCGCGCTGAGCGTCGTTGTACCGTTTGCCATGGTCTACATGAATGAACCATTCATACTCGATTACGTCTGGACGGGCCTTTGCATGGGGGGGTGTACTGTATTTTAGGAGCCGCTAAAGAGTTGCTGAGTCGATTTGAGATGGGGCGGTTAAACTGCGGCGTCTTGAAAATCTCAAGAAGTTTGTTGTTTGGTTGAAGGAAATCGTGATGCTGTTTGGAAAACTACTGCCGCGGGAAGGCAATTTTTTTGAGATGTTTAATCAGCATGCAGACCGCATTGTGGAAGCCGCGCACGCGTTTTCCAAGCTGGTCGCCAACTACAGCGATCTGGATTTGCGGGCCAAGTACAACCAGGAGGTCGATGATGCTGAACGTGCAGCCGACCGCGTGACGCATGAGTGCAATAAGGCTATTCATATCACTTTCATCACCCCCATTGATCGTGAGCAGATTCATGCTCTTATCAACACCATGGATGATGTGGCGGATCTGATTCAGGATTCGGCTGAAACGATGGCTCTGTACGATGTGCGGCACATGACGGAAGAAATCTCCCGACTGACGGATCTGAGCGTGAAGTGTTGCGAGCGCTTGCGCGATGCGGTCCAGCTTTTGGGGAATATTGCGGAACCTTCCTCCGCCGAGGCGGCGCTCAAGACCTGCGAAGAGATCGACCGATTGGAGTCCGATGCCGACCGTGTGATGCGCACTGCCATGAGCAAGCTTTTCCGGGAAGAGCCCGATGTGCGCGAAGTCATCAAGCTCAAAGCGATCTACGAATTGCTGGAGACCATTACCGACAAGTGCGAAGACGTGGCCAATGTGATTGAGGGCATCGTCCTCGAAAATTCCTGAGCCGGTCGGTCTGACGACGATGGAAACCGTTCAAGCGACCCTTTGGGTGGTAGTCATGCTGGTGGTGCTGGCTCTTTTGTTCGACTTCATGAATGGTTTTCATGACGCCGCCAATTCGATAGCGACTGTGGTGTCCACTGGGGTTCTGAAGCCCGGGCAGGCGATTCTTTTTGCCGCTTTTTTCAATGTCATTGCCATCCTGATCTTTCAGCTCAGTGTGGCTGCCACGGTGGGCAAGGGCATTGTGCAGCCGGGGGTGGTGGATACCCATGTGGTGTTTGGCGCCCTGTTGGGGGCCATTTTCTGGAATGTCATCACCTGGTATTACGGCATTCCCAGCAGCTCTTCGCATGCCCTGATTGGCGGCATTGTGGGCGCGGTCATTGCCAAGTCGGGTGCGGGGGCCCTGTTATCTGGAGGCATTCTGAAAACCGTGGTGTTTATATTTGTGTCGCCGATATTGGGCTTCGTATTGGGGTCGGTCATGATGGTGATCGTGGCCTGGATATTTCGCAGAAGCCGCCCCTCCAAGGTGGACAAATGGTTCCGGCGTTTGCAGTTGGTTTCCGCTGGTGCCTACAGTCTGGGCCATGGTGGCAACGACGCCCAGAAGACCATTGGCATCATCTGGATGCTGTTGATCGCCACGGGTTATTCGACCGCAGGTTCAACCTCTCCACCGACTTGGGTCATCGTGTGTTGCTACGCAGCCATTGGTATGGGCACCATGTTTGGTGGCTGGCGCATCGTCAAGACCATGGGGCAAAAAATCACCAAGCTAAAGCCGGTGGGCGGGTTTTGCGCCGAAACAGGCGGTGCCATCACGCTGTTTTTGGCAACCGCCATGGGAATTCCGGTGTCAACAACCCATACCATCACCGGGGCCATCGTCGGAGTCGGTTCAACACAGCGCGCCAGCGCCGTGCGCTGGGGCGTGGCGGGCAACATCGTCTGGGCCTGGATTTTCACGATCCCGGCCAGCGCGTTTGTTGCGGCCGTGGCCTACTGGATCAGTCTGCAGATTTTTTGAATCCATTCGTCCGAAAAACGTGCGCGCATCCTCTGCCACAGAGTCAGTCAGTGTTACTGGTCCTGCGTGCTGTTTGGCGGGTTTGAGTTTCCGCTGCCGATGGTCTTGTCCATCAAAACCACATCCAGCCAGCGGTCGAACTTCCAGCCGCAATTGGCCAGCAGCCCCACGTGATTGAAGCCGCACGCTTTGTGCAGACCGACCGAGCCCTGGTTGGCCGAGTCACCAATGACCGCGATCAACTTGCGAACACCGTGCCGCTCAGCCTGCGCCATGAGCTCAGTCAAAAGTAATTTACCGAGGCCTTTTCCTCGTGCGGATGGAGCTAGGTAAATCGAGTCTTCTGCGGAGTAGCGGTAGGCTGGTCGGGGTTTGAACCAGTTGCAGTAGGCAAACCCCAATACACCGGCTTCATCCTCAACCACAAGATAGGGGAGGTTCTTCGACAGTACGTCACTGCGGCGTGCGGCCATGTCCTGTGCGCTGGGAGGATCGGTTTCGAAGGTGCCGGTTCCATGGAGCACGTGGTGGGCGTAAATAGCGGTGATGGCAGGGATGTCTGTGTCGGTGCTCGGGCGAATCTTGGTCATGGATAGGTATCGGGTTATAATGGCAGGCTGTTCAGAGTGTCACTGGCCGGGTGGCCAGTTGCGTGTCTCAACTTTGAATTTTATGGTCGGAAGTAATTTCTGCCACCCAAAGGATAAATCATGGTCGTCATTCGACTCGCCCGTGGCGGTGCAAAAGCACGCCCGTTTTTCAATATTGTTGTCGCTGACAAGCGCACACGCCGTGATGGCCGCTTCATTGAGCGCATTGGTTTTTACAACCCAATCGCCACCGCTAGTGAAGAAAGCATCCGCATCGCCCAGGACCGTCTGACGTACTGGCAAGGTGTTGGCGCACAAGCCTCCCCCACAGTGGAACGCCTGATTCAGCAAGCGGCTAAAAAAGCGGCTTGATTCCACTTGCCGCACGGGGTGCAATTACTTCCCCGCGCGGCGTCCCACGTGTATGCTTAACGGACTCGAACCTGCTGAATTGCCGGCGGATGCCATTGAGGTTGGGCGAATTGCAGACGCTTGGGGCATCAAGGGCTGGTTTAAGGTTTTGCCCTACAGCGCCCACCCGGAGGCGCTTTTTTCTTCCAGCCATTGGTTTTTGTTGCCTACTGAACGCGGTGCCCAGACCTTTACTGGAGTAGCACGACTGGCGGTCAAGGAAGTCAAAGAGCATTCCGATACCATTGTTGCTTCGGCTCATGGAGTGGACGGTCGCACGGAGGCTGAGGCGTTGCGTGGTGCGCGTATCTTTGTTTCACGCTCCAACTTCCCTGCTGCGGCAACCGATGAGTACTACTGGGTTGACCTGATTGGCTTGTCCGTCATCAATCGCCAGGACGAGCCCCTGGGTTGCGTCAAGGAACTGCTGTCCACCGGCCCACAGACCGTGCTGGTGATCGAGTACGAGCAGGACGGTAAGTCCTGTGAGCGCATGATTCCGTTTGTTGCCGCCTACGTCGACGATGTAGATCTCAAGGAACGGCGCATCCGCGTGGACTGGCAAACCGACTATTGAGCACGGCGTGAGCATGCGCTTTGACGTTGTTACCCTATTTCCTGAGTTGTTTGCACCGTTTCTATCGGTCGGCATCACGCGGCGCGCCTTTGAATCCGGGCAGTTGGATGTGCGGTTCTCCAATCCGCGTGACTTTGCAAGCGGCAACTACCGTCGGGTTGATGATCGTCCCTTTGGTGGTGGGCCAGGCATGGTCATGATGGCAGAGCCGCTGGAGCAGACGCTCGCCCATATTCGGACCCAACGCAGTGATGCAGCACCCGTGGTCTTGTTTTCACCGATAGGAAAGCGCCTGAACCACGACCAAGTCCAAAAATGGGCAGGCAGCACTGGCGCTATATTGCTGTGCGGCCGCTACGAAGGCATAGACCAGCGCTTTATCGACACCCATGTGGATGAGCAGATCAGCCTGGGCGACTTTGTGCTGTCGGGTGGAGAGGTGGCCGCCATGGCGTTGCTCGACGCGGTGGCCCGTTTGCAGCCCGGCGTGCTGTCCGATCCGGATAGCCA
>JAIPDC010000095.1 GCA_021737865.1 Rhodoferax sp. | reverse complement strand
TTGCTCACCTACGGTTTCATGGCGGCTACGATTGCGGCCATTACCTTTTTGTATGGTTTGACATCGGTGCTGCTGACCCACTTTCTGGCTGAACGCATCCGCGCCAATCCCCTCATTTCGCGCGTGTTGGAGAAAGTGGCCGGGCTGTTCCTGATTGGCTTTGGCATCAAGTTGGCGGTGTCACGCTAATCCGTGCAACACTGGTCCGCACCCTCATGCAATTTGTTTCACGTGAAACATTGAATTTTTCCGGCTCAACCCACTTTCCCACTTAACACCTCATGGCCAAAATTTTCTGTGTCGCCAATCAAAAAGGTGGCGTCGGCAAGACCACCACCACCGTTAACCTGGCGGCGGGCCTGGCCAAGGTGGGGCAGCGGGTGCTGATGATTGACCTGGACCCGCAGGGCAATGCCACCATGGGTTCGGGCGTGGACAAACGCAAGCTGGAACTCACGGTGTATGACGTATTGCTCGAGTCGGCATCCATTGCCGAGGCGCGCGCGCAAAGCGACAAACTCAAAAATGCTGGCTGTAGCTACGATATTCTGGGCGCCAACCGTGAGTTGGCAGGGGCTGAGGTGGAGTTGGTAGAGGTGGAGCGGCGCGAGAAGCGTCTCAAGCAGGCCATTGCCGCTGTCGATGCGGAGTACGACTTTGTGCTCATCGATTGCCCGCCCTCGCTGTCCATGCTCACGCTCAACGGGCTGTGTTGCGCCCACGGTGTCATCGTGCCCATGCAGTGCGAGTACTTTGCCCTTGAAGGGCTGACGGATCTGGTCAATACCATCAAGCAAGTCAAGGCCAACCTCAACGACGACCTGCAGATCATCGGCTTGCTGCGCGTCATGTTTGACCCGCGCATCACGTTGCAACAGCAGGTCAGCGACCAGCTCAAGGCCCACTTTGGTGACAAGGTGTTCGACTCGGTCATTCCGCGCAATGTGCGGCTGGCCGAGGCGCCGAGCTACGGTTTGCCAGGGGTCGTGTTCGATCCATCGTCCAAAGGTGCGCAGGCCTTTGTCGCCTTTGCGCAGGAAATGGTGACCCGCATCCAGACCTGGTCAGCGCCGCACCCATGACTCTGACCGTCCTCATTCTGCCGGGCTGGCAAAACTCCGGACCCCAGCATTGGCAAAGCCGATGGGAGGCATTGCATGGCTACACGCGTGTACAGCAACACGACTGGATGCTGCCACTGCGCGGCGACTGGATGTCCCAGCTGGAAGAAGCGGTGCTCGCCGCGCCCGGTCCGGTTGTGCTTGCTGCCCACAGTCTGGGTTGCGTACTGACCGCTGCCTGGGCATCGCACTCACGCCATACTCACCGCGTGCAGGGCGCGCTGTTGGTGGCGCCTGGGGACCCGCAACGTGAGGCGTTGCGCGCCGTGCTCAAGAGCTGGTCACCCGTGCCGCTGCAACGGTTGCCCTTTCCGAGTACCTTGCTGGCCAGCCACGACGACCCATACTGCAGTCTTGAGCGCGCACAGCAATTCGCCAATGCCTGGGGCTCGGAGTTTGTGGACTACGGCAACCGAGGCCACATCAACGCCGAGTCCGGTCTGGGCGATTGGCCGGAGGGTCACGCCCTGTTGTCGCGGTTGTGTTCGCCTCCCGCTGCATTGGCACCCGAGCCCGCGCACTGAATTGAACTTGAATAGTCGAAAAGGAAACACCCATGGTCACCAAAAAACCCAAGGGACTCGGCATGGGTCTGGAAGCCCTGCTGGGTCCGAAAGTCCAAGACCGCACACCTGAGCAAGAGGCACAGGCCAACGCCGCTTTGCCCAGCACGCTGTTGCTAACCGACATGGTGGCCGGGCAGTACCAGCCGAGAACCCGGATGGACGAGGGCGCCCTCTACGAGTTGGCCGAGAGCATCAAGGCGCAGGGCATCATGCAACCCATCCTGGTTCGGCGTCTCAGCGACGACCAAGCCCGGGTGCACCGCAATATGACGCCACTGGATCTATCCCCCGTACGCCCCGTGTACGAGATCATTGCTGGTGAGAGGCGCTTTCGCGCCGCCAAACTTGCCGGACTGGAAAGCGTTCCGGTGCTGGTGCGCGACGTGCCGGATCAGGCCGCCGCCGCCATGGCGCTCATCGAGAACATGCAGCGTGAAGACCTCAACCCGCTTGAAGAAGCCCAGGGTTTGCAACGCCTGATCAAGGAATTTGGGTTGACGCATGAGACTGCCGCGCAGGCCGTCGGTCGCTCGCGCAGTGCCGCCAGCAACCTGTTGCGCTTGCTCAATCTGGCCGACCCGGTGCAGACCATGCTGATGGCGGGCGATCTTGACATGGGCCATGCCCGTGCCCTGCTGGCATTGGACCGCGCCACGCAAATCACCGCCGCCAACCAGATTGCCGCTAAAAAGATGTCGGTGCGAGAAGCCGAGAGCCTGGTCAAGAAGCTGGGTGCCGAGTTTGAGTTGACCGCATCCAAACCCAAGAAAGACAAGTCGCGTGACATCAAGCGGGTGGAAGAAGAACTGTCGGACCTGCTGATGGCGCAAGTCGAGATTCAGATCAAAAAGCGGGTCAAGCGCGCCGGTCGCATCGAGGAGATGGGTGAAGTCATTATCCAGTTTGGCTCGATGGACGAACTCAATGGTCTGATCGAACGACTGTCGCCCGGCGCGCAGCGCTAGGCTGCAGCAGACGAAGCAGATTACTGCTATAAATTTAGGAGCTATCTGCGCAATGTTTATGCGGGCTAGAGGCCAATTTCATGCAAAGGAGACGTGGTGCGAGCCCGCCTGACGGTCTGGCCGTTGCCGGCGGTGCTGACCTGGAGCGCCGCCTGGGTCCTGTTTAAACTGCTCGTAGAACAGGGCGTTGCGCCTGATGTCGCACTGGGCGCCGCCACCGCCCTGGGCGTGGCATTCAGCCTGTGGGGCAACAGTTGGTGGCGTCGGTTGTTGATCGCAGGAGGCTTCCCGCTCTCGCTGGCCCTGACCTTCCCCGCGCTGGGCCTGGCCGCAGTGCCGGCCTGGGCCTGGCTGGTGCCTTTGCTCCTGCTGCTGCTGGTCTATCCCCTCAACGCCTGGCGCGATGCGCCCTTGTTTCCCACCCCGGTGCACGCGCTGGACGATTTGCCCCTGCACGCCCCGCTGGCTGACGGCGCCCGTGTGCTTGATGCCGGTTGTGGTTTGGGCCACGGCCTGTCGGCCCTGCGCCGAGCCTACCCGCAGGCCGCCCTGCACGGGCTGGAATGGAGCTGGCCCCTGCGCTGGCTGTGTGCGCTGCGCTGCCCCTGGGCGCAGGTGCGCCAGGGCGACATCTGGCAGGCGGACTGGTCAGGTTATGACATGGTGTACCTTTTTCAGCGCCCTGAAAGCATGGCGCGCGCAGCAGACAAGGCGCGCTCCGAACTGCGCCCTGGAGCCTGGCTGGCAAGCCTGGAATTCGAGGCCAGCACGCTGCACCCAACAGCCCAATTCAGTGCACCCGGTGGCAAAATGGTATGGTTGTACCAAGCGCCCCTGAACGGTCCCCAAGGAGATTGAATATGCCATCTGATTCCACCGCAGTCCAAGCCGCTGTGACCGATGTCAACGAAATCCCGCACGCCCGGCAGGTGCTGGTGCTGGCATTGACCACGCTGGCCGAGCAGCGCGAGTCAGATTCAGAGAGCCACATCCTGCGCGTGCAGAACTATGTGCTGACCTTGGCCAATGCGTTGTCCGCTCAGCCCAATTTTGCCGAGCTGCTGACGCCAGCCTATATCGATGCCCTGTATCTCAGCGTGCCGGTGTACGACATGGGGTCCATCGGCATTCCGGACCGCATCTTGCTCAAGCCCGGGCGCCTGGCCCCCGACGAGCTTGCCATCATGCGCACCCACCCCACCATCGGCCATGCGGCCATTGAGCGGGCCGAAAAAACCCTGGGCCGCGGCTCACCCCGGCTGGCGATTGCCAAGGACTTGGTTTTGTGCCATCAGGAAAAATGGGATGGCAGTGGCTACCCGCAGGCACTCGCCGGCGCCGACATCCCGGTTGCTGCCCGCATCATGGCCATTGCCGATGTGTATGACGCCCTGATCAGCAGCAAGGTTTACAAGGACGGCGTGTCGCACGATAAGGCAGTGCAGATCATTTTCAGTGAGCGTGGTGCCCACTTCGACCCCGACATGGTCGACGCCTTCATCGAAATTCAGGACACCTTTGCCGAAATCGCGCAACGCTATGGCGACACCGATGCCGATATGCAGCACAAGATCGAGTACATGGCCAATGCCATCGCAGAGATAGCGACGCTTTGACGCTGTGGCCAGCGGGTCACCACCGGTAGTTCGCCAGCGCGTCATCCAAGCGGGACAGGGCGGTTGTCAAATGTTCAACGGCAGTGGCGCAGGTGCTGCTCCCGGCGCTCGCTTCAACCTCGCGCGCCCAGTGCAGCGTGCCCTGGGCGGCCAGCACACCTGCCATGCCCTGCAGGGCATGCGCACTGCGGCGCACCGTCTCGTTGTCGCCGGCAAGTTGCGCCTCGTGAATGCGTTTCAGATGCGGCGGCGCATCGAGTTGAAATTGCTTCACGATGTCCTCGAATAGTTCCCGGTTGTCGTCCATGGTCAGGCGTGCCTTCGCGAAATCCATGACCATCGGCTCTGCGAACACGGCTTCCTCGGGCGCCTCGGTGGTGGTGCGTGCCAACCCGTCGAGTTCGATCCATAACAACTCGGTGTCAATCGGTTTGGACACGTAACCATCCATGCCGTGGTGCAAGCATTCTTCCCGCGCACCCTTCATGGCGTGGGCGGTCATGGCAATAACGGGGATGTGCGAGCCCAGTGTCTGCTCCTGTTCACGAATCAGGCGTGTTGCCTCGTAGCCACCCATCTCGGGCATGTCTACGTCCATCAGGATGGCGTCAAATCCACCGCGCTGCCACTTCTCGATGGCTTCCCTGCCATTGTTGGCAATGGCTACGTTGTGGCCCAATTTTCCCAGGAGGCGCACGGCCAGCAACTGGTTCACTGCGTTGTCCTCGGCCAGCAAGAGGCTGAGCTTGCGCTTTCCCTCGCGCAAAGAATGCTGCGTAACCAGCGATGACTGACTGCCGGCGTGCGGTTTGCCCAGCGCCGTCATGATGGCGTCGAGCAGGTCCGACTGTGCAACGGGCTTGGTCAAATATCCCGTCACCCCGATGTCCTTGCAACGTGCCGCATCGCCTCTTTGCCCTTGTGAGGTCAGCATCATCAAGGTCGCTGTGCCATGCTGTGGGTCCTGCCGGATGCGCTGTGCCAGTTCAAACCCATCCATTTCAGGCATTTGGACATCGATGACGGCCAGTGTGAAGGGTCGGCCCTCAGCCTGGCCGCGCTGTAGCGCCAGCAGGGCCTCGTCACCGGTGGCCACCACCGTTGGCTGCATCTGCCAATTGCACAGCATCTCGTGCAAAAGCTTGCGGTTGGTCGCGTTGTCGTCCACCACCAACACCGGCATTCCCTTGACTTGACCGGTTTCCTGATAGTGCGCCAATGCATCCATCGAGGCCACCCGCATATCGAGAGTGAAGGCAAACGTGCTGCCCCGGTCGACTTCACTTTGCACCTCAATGCGCCCGCCCATCAGGCCAACAATCTGGGATGAAATGGTCAAGCCCAAACCGGTGCCGCCATACTTGCGCGTGGTGGACGTGTCTGCCTGGGAAAAAGATTCAAATATGGTCGCGAACTTATCCGCCGCAATGCCGATGCCGCTGTCTCGCACCACAAACCGCAGTCGCGCCTGCCCTGGCACGGTGTCCTCGCAGCATACCTCCACCTCAATCTCGCCGACATGCGTAAACTTGATCGCGTTGCCCACCAGATTGATGAGCACTTGCCGAAGACGACCGGGGTCACCAAAAACCCGGTCCGGCACATCAGGCGCCACATGCAGCAGCAACTCCAGGTGCTTCTGGTGCGCCCGCATCGCCATGGACTTCATGGTGTCGCGCAACATGGCTTCCAGCGAGAACTCAATGACCTCCATATCGAGCTTGCCGGACTCGATCTTGGAAAAATCCAGAATGTCGTTGATCACATGCAGCAGCGAGTCGGCAGAGGACTTGACCAGGCCGACAAACTCCCGCTGATCCGCACTGAGCTCTGTCTCAAGCGTCAAGTTGGTGAACCCGATGATGCCGTTGATCGGCGTGCGGATTTCGTGGCTCATATTGGCCAGAAAATCGCCCTTGGTCTTGCTGGCCTGCTCCGCTGCCAGGCGCGCGTTTTGCGCGTCTGTGATGGCCTGCTGCATGGCCACCTCGGAGTGTTTGCGAGCTGTGATGTCGGTGCGAATCGACACATAGCGCAGCGGCTTTCCATGCTCGTCCATGAACGGGGCGATGGTTGAATCAACCCAGTAGAAGCTGCCGTCCTTGCGCCGGTTGCGAACCTCTGCCTGCCAGATCTGTCCCTTGCCGATGGTGGCCCACATGGTCTTGAAAAATTCAGGTGGGTGGTAGTCCGAATTGAGCATGCGGTGGTTCTGGCCCAGCAGTTCTTCTCGGCTGTAGAGACTCACTTCACTGAACTTGTCGTTGGTGTACAAAATCTTGCCGGCTCGATCGGTGGTGCTGACGATGGAGTGCACATCCAGCGCGTGCTTCTGGAACTCCAGTTCCCGCACTGATTCAGACAAGGTGTTCCGGGCGCGTTGCAGGTGGTTGAGCAACCACCCCACATAGGCCAACATCCCGGCGGCCAACAAGGCCATCGCCAGCTTGTAGTGGCCTGCCAAACGGTCGCGCTGTGCAAAGTCCGCGTTGTATAGAGCCATCAGCTTGTCGGCCTGAACGCTCGACTGCGACTGCGAGATCTGGCGTGCCAGGTCGTTCACTTCGACCATATGCCCCAGAATGATGTTGACGTGCTGCAGCAGGCTGGTAATGGCAGGATCGGTGCGAATCTCGGACTGTTGAAGCGCCTCCATCGACTGCCGGACTTGCTGCTTGAAACCGTCTTCAGGCTGTTGGTTGAACAGCAGCACGCTTTCCAGCAGATCGTGCAACAGCGACTCAAGCCGCGCGGTGGAGTGGAACCGCACACGCTGCTGACGTGCAACCAACGGAAAGTAGCGCAGTGAGTTCCCCAGCACCGCGTTGTGTGATTTGAAATTTTCGACCAAATTGGACTTCTGCTGCAGCCCCGCCTGGTACTCGGCAAATGCCTTCTGAATCGGTTTTGTACCGGCTGAAAAAAGATCAGGCTTGTCGTGGCTGAGTTCTTCCAGAATCAGTCCCACCTCGCGCTGCGTGTTGACCAAGGGATCGTAATTGTGAAGCAAACCGTAGCGTGATTGCAGCACAAAACGGCTTAACTGCGCATCCTGCTCACGCAATTGCTCGAAGTGCTGAACGGTTCGCACGTGCAGTTCAATATCAATTTGCGTCGACTCGCGAAATAGCCAGCCCAGCAGGAGGAGGGCTGCCAACCCGAGGGCCCATTTTTGCGTCCGCAAGCTCATAGCGGTTTGCCCTGGTACTGGCCCGTCAGGGTGCGCAAAAAGGCAGCAATGCTCTGAAGATCAGCATCGGGCATGGGGCGCCCGAGCTGGTACTTCACCATCACCGCAATCGCGTCTTCCAGAGTCTTGGCGCTGCCGTCGTGGAAATAGGGCGCGGTCAAGGCCACATTGCGCAGACTGGGCACCCGAAACTCATGCAGGTTGTCGGGGTTGCCGGTCACGTTGAAGCGCCCCTTGTCAGCCTCGGTCGGGTTGCCGCGATCGGCGAAGTAGTCACCCATCAGCCCCATCTTCTCGTACATATTGCCGCCCAGATTGACACCCTGGTGGCAACTCGAACAGCCGTACGACTGGAACAGTGCGTAGCCTTTTTTTTCCTGCTCGACCAGGGCGTTGCTATCACCCCGCAGAAACTTGTCAAAACGTGAATTGGGCGTGAGCAGTGACCGCTCGAACTCGGCCAGTGCATTTTTGATGTTCGGTGCAGTCAGACCATCCCGGTAAAGTTTCGAAAACTCCTGCACGTAGACAGGGTCCTGCACTAGCTTGCCAATGACCTGCTGCCAGCTGGATGCCATTTCCAGCGGGTGGGTCACCGGCCCATTAATTTGCGCCTCCAGCGTCAGCGCGCGGCCGTCCCAAAACTGCACGAAGTTCAGACCACTGTTAAATACGGTTGGCGCATTGATGCCACCCACCGCCCCGCGCACACCGACAGAGCGGCTGCGGTTGTCGACACCGCCGCCGGCCAGGTTGTGACAGCTGGCGCAACTGATGGTGTCGTCGACCGACAGGCGCGCGTCGTGAAACAGCTTGCCGCCCAAGGCCACCCGGGCTGGGTTAAGGTCTGTGGACTGTGGTATCGGCTGGGTGACTGCATAGTCGTAGCTGACCCGCACCCCCGGGGTCGGCGCGCCGGACGCTTTTACCGCAGGTTGAAAAAATTGCCAGCGTGCCGCCGCGCCGCCAGCCAGCACTGCCAACAGCAGCAACGCGCCGAGTATGGGGCGTCTGGAGTTAATCCAGCGTACGGTCTCTGACTTCAATTTCTTCATCCAAAAATCGGTCCTTGATCAGCAAGACCTGATCGAACTCGGCCAAGAAAGCAGCAACACACGCCGGATCAAAATGCAGTCCGCAACCTTCCTTCAGCAGGGTGACCGCCTCGCCAACGCTCCAGGCTTTCTTGTAGGGACGGTCGGAGGTCAATGCGTCAAACACATCGGCTACGGCCACGATGCGGCCAAATAGCGGAATGTCTTGCCCGGCCAGTCCCCGCGGGTAGCCGCTGCCATCAAACTTTTCATGGTGGGTGTGCGCAATTTCAGCAGCCACCTGCAGCAAGGGCGAACTGCTGCGACTCAGCACCTCGAATCCGATCGTGGCGTGCTGCTTCATGATGGCGAACTCCTCCACGCTGAGCTTGGCGGGTTTGAGCAAAATGGCGTCTGGTGTGCCCACCTTGCCGATGTCGTGCATGGGTGCGGCCTCAATCAGCAGTTCCTGCTGCTCAACCGACAAACCCAACATGCGCGCAATGTGCCTGGAATAGTGGGCCATACGGACAATGTGAGCCCCCGTCTCGGGGTCGCGGTACTCCGCTGCCCTGGCCAGACAAAATATGGTTTCACGCTCCTGCTCCACAATCTTTGCCGTCGCCTGGCGCACCGCCTCGGACAAACGGTTGTGGCTGCGCCGCAGCGCCAGCATGTTCTTGGCGCGCGACAGGAACTCGGTGTTGTCAATCGGCTTGTTCAAAAAATCGGTCACGCCCTTTTCCAGCGCCAGGTGCCTAACCTCTGTCTCGTGGTTGGCTGTGACCATCAGGATAGGCGTATCCGCGTGGCGCAATCGGAAGCGCTCCACCAGCTCAATGCCGCTCAACTCCGGCATCATGTAATCGACGACGATCAGATCCGGCTCGTTCTCCAGGCACCAGGCCAATGCAGCAACCGGATCGGTAAAACACTCAGCCTCGCAATCCGGCAGCTTGCGAACCAGATGCCGCAGAAGCGTCACATTCATCTGCGCATCATCAATAATTGCGACTTTCATGGGGCTGCGGGTTGGTTGTAAGGGGCGTTAACAACAGGGCCGAGTGTGCACCACCGTTGTGCGGCACTACTTATTGTGCGGCAAATTTATCGTAGCAGCCATTTTTAAACTGGCCATAATTCCATCAAAATATTGCGATTCGCGCCCAACAACCGATCCAAAGAGACAAATATCTTGAAGACTACTCACGCTAATATCCAGCCAGGATTCCTCCGCATGTTCACCCCCGTAGCGCTGGCTGCAGCCTTGCTGACATTGTCCGCCTGCTCCACCATTGCACCCACACCACTGGCCGCCAATGAACTGGTGACCAGCACTTTGGCAGACCAGAACGCAATGCGCCAGGAAGTACAGGCCATCACCGGCCCCCTGTCGCTGGACGAAGCGCTGGCAAGGGCCCTTAAATACAACCTCGACCGCCGCGCCAAAATGATGGAGGAGTCATTGGCACTGAACCAACTGGATGTGTCCCACTACGACATGCTCCCCAAGCTGATGGCACAGGCCGGTTATGCATCCCGCAACAACGACAAAATCAGCCGGAGCCGCGACGAACTGACAGGCGCATCGTCCACCTCCCGTTTTCTTTCACAGGACCGCGATCACAATCTTTTTGAGTTGGGCTTCACCTGGAACCTACTTGACTACGGGCTGGGCTACTACGGCGCACACCAGCAAGCCAACCGGGTGCTGATCGCATCGGAAAAGCGTCGCAAAGCCATGCACATCCTCATGCAGGACGTGCGCACCGTGTACTGGCGCGCTGCCAGTGCCCAGAAGTTGCGTGCCGAAGTAGAGGCAACCATCGCAGTGGCCGAAGACGCGTTGACTGACTCCCGCAAGGCAGAGGCAGAGCGCTTGCGCAGTCCACTGGAGGCCTTGCGCTACCAGCGCCAGTTGCTGGAAAACCTGCGCCTGCTGGAAGCTATTGACCAAGAGCTTTCGTCGGCCCAGATCGAGCTGGCCTCGCTCATCAATGCACCCTTGGGCCAAGCGATACAGATCGCTGAGCCAGACCTGAAAAACGCTGATGCCGCCGTACTCCAGGTACCAGTGCAAGTTATGGAAGAAGCCGCACTTGCCCAAAATGCCGACTTGCGTGAACAGCACTACAACACCCGAGTGGCCCGCGAAGAAACCCGCAAAACCCTGGCGCGCCTGTTTCCCAATGTCTCCTTTAGCTATGGCCTCAAGTACGACTCTGACAATTACCTGGTCAACCGAGACTGGAACGAGGCAGGGCTGCAAATCTCATTCAACCTGTTCAACGTGCTGACCGGTCCCACCCAACTCAAGCTGGCAGAAGCCGGTGTCAAGTTGGCCGACCAGCGCCGCATGGCCACCCAACTGGCGGTGCTAACCCAGGTGCATGTGGCGCGCCTGCAGTTGCTTAACGCCCGTAAACAGTTTGACCGCGCCGACAGTATTTACAGCGCCGACATCAAGATTTCCGAGATCGTGCGCAACCGCGCCACCGCACAAGCCCAAAGCAAACTCGACAGCGTCAGCAACGCCACATCGGCCATTTTGAGCTTGCTGCGTCGCTACCAGGCTCTGGCGCAAGTGCAGGCGGCAGAGCACCGCCTGTTGGCCAATATCGGCTTGGACCCACACATTGGCAGCATCAGTGAGTTAACACTGGCGCAGTTGACCGCCCAGATTGTCGGGTCAGGCACACCTTGGCGCGAACTGATGAGCGTGGATACTTTGAAAGTCACTCCAGCGTTGACAAAGCCGGCGGGCACAGTCCAAAGCAAACCGTGAAAATGGGGCCATTGTTTTTGGGTTTGGTGTTTGCGGCATTTTTGCCGCGCATGGCGCACGCGCAAACTACGCCGCCTCGCGGGCCCGTGACCGCTGCGACACCCGTCACCAAACCCGCCCTGGAACGCCAGGAAATTCGCGCCCAGCTACTCCCGCGCCGCTACACCACCATCGCAGCTGAAATTGGTGCCCGTATCAACCGCATTCCAGTGTCCGAGGGCAGCGCCTTTCGCGCCGGCCAGCTGCTGGTCAGCTTTGACTGCACGCTGCAGCAAGCCCAGTTGCGCAAAGCGCAAACGGAGCTGGATTCCGCAGACCTCACGCTCAAATCCAACCAACGATTGGCCGAACTCAACTCCGTTGGGCAACTTGAGCTGGATCTTTCGTCCAGCGCCGTCAGCAAAGCCCGTGCCGAGATCGGGGCCCATCAGGCCGTACTGAGCAAGTGCAGTGTTTCAGCCCCCTTTGCCGGGCGGGTAGCCGAGCAAAAAGTACGCGAGCAGCAGTACGTGCAGCCAGGCCAAGCGCTTATTGACATCATTGACGACAGCGTGCTGGAGCTTGAATTTTTGGTGCCGTCGCGCTGGCTGAGTTGGCTCAAAGTCGGCGGCAAGTTTGACGTTCAGATCGACGAGACCGGACAGCGCTACCCAGCCAAATTTATCCGCATCGGTGCCAGAGTCGACCCGGTGAGCCAGTCCGTCAAGGTGGCTGCTGCCATTGACGGCAAATTTCCTGAATTGATTGCCGGTATGAGCGGGCGTGTGCAAATCACACCGCCCTGAGCACGCCCTCCATTCACCCGATCGTTTAGCCCCTTTTTGTTGCCCGCCAGCAGGAGCATTCCCATGAACAAGCCTAGCCTCTTTGAAATCAGCGCCATTACGCGTGCCATTCCTGCTTCTGCCGACGCGGCTGCTGCGCGCCCGGCCACCAAGCTGGTGCGCCGCAAGCCCAGCCCGCTGGCTCTGGAGCAACGCTTTATGTTTGACGGCGCGGCAGTGGGGGATGCGGTGCAATTGGCGAGCGGCCCGGAATTTAGTGCGCACGATCAAATGCCGGCGGCAGACTTGTTCCGTTTCACCGACACATCAACAGCGGGTGCGCCGACTTTGATGGCCGCCGAGGCCGAGGCACAACGCCTGGTAGCTGAGTTTTTGCAGCGCCCTGATGCCCGGGCGCAGTTGTTTGGTCTTTTTAATGGCGGCCAGCTTGAACCGTCTGCCGAGTGGCTGCAATCCGCCGATTCGTTTTTGACTGCCATGCGCAAGGGCGAGATTTCGGTGCGGGTGGAGCTGCGCAGC
>JAIPDC010000094.1 GCA_021737865.1 Rhodoferax sp. | reverse complement strand
ACTCTCACTCTGCTCGGCTCCGAGGGACCGATTGTCTGACTTTTATGTGCGACGTGTTTGCGCTAGGTCAGCGGTCTACGCATCGGTGCTATTTCCGCGTGGCAATTGCACCTATTCAGTGGCAAACTCAACGGATCGACCAATTGCAACAGGGAAAGACACTGACATGGAACTCAAGAGCCTGCTCGAACAAACCAATAAACTTCCTACTATTCCCAAGGTCGCCCAGCAATTGATTGCCAGCTTCAGCGATGAAGATGTGTCCATCGACGACATCTCTCGACAGTTGTCCGCCGACCCCGCCTTGAGTGCCAAGCTGCTGCGCCTCGCCAACTCGGCCTACTTTCATCTTTCTCGCACCATTGGCACGGTGGATGATGCCCTGCGCATGTTGGGCTTTGTGATGGTGCGCAACCTGGTACTGGGCAACAGCATGACCGCGGCCTTTCGCAATGCCAAAGGCATCGATCTGCAACAGTTCTGGCGCTACAACCTCTACACCGCCTGCGCATCGCGCTGGCTGGCCAGCCGCGATGGTGTCAACGCCGACCTGGTGTTCACGGTCGGCCTGATGCACGGCATAGGCCAGATGCACATGCATGCCGCCATTCCCGATGCCATGGCGCCCATCGACAAGAAGCTCAACGTCCTCGATGCGGGCCGGGCCGAGCTTGAAAAGCAGACACTCGGCTTTCACTACGGCGACGTGGCTGCGGCTTTGGCCAAGATCTGGAATTTTCCGGAGCCCATTATTCTGGCGCTGCAAAGTGTGCCTATGCCCCTTGCCGCAACCGAGTTTTCTGAAACTGCCGCCTGGGTTCATATGGGCGCCTGGCGTGCGCGGACCGAGGTTTTAAAAGCCGCCGGGGACGACGCTTTGGCCAGCTACCCCACTGAGGTCGCCAAGCGTCTGGGACTTCAGGCCGACTGGGCACCGGTGCACGGTGTGAGCGCGACCGACCCGGGCGACGATTACATGCCACCGCTGCATGAACTGACCGACGGGCTTGAGGCGATGATCAACTGAAAATCTTGACGTGTGTCAAGACATAACGGTAAATACGCGTCTATTGAGTCGCCAACCTAGGGTTTACCCGCGATTGTTTGGCACAATGGGAGGACTGCTGGCCATTGCCGCACCCCATTGACTGGAACCCTTTGCCATGAACATGATCCCAAGCGACGAATATGTCGAAAACGTAACCTATGACGAGTTGCAGGTGGGGCGCAGCGCGCGACTGCTACGCACCCTGACCGTGGCAGACATTCAGGCCTTTGCCGCCGTTTCGGGCGACACCAACCCGGCCCACCTGGACCCCGAGTACGCCAAAGATGGCTTGTTGCAGGGGGTCGTTGCGCACGGCATGTGGGGCGGGACACTGATCTCCGCTTTGTTGGGCACGCAGTTCCCCGGCGCCGGCACCATTTATCTGGAGCAAGTGCTGCACTTCGTCAAGGCGGTGCGGGTGGGCGACACGCTGGCCGTCACTGTTACCGTTTTGAGCAAGGATGACGCCAAGAAGTCGGTTGAAATGGATTGTCAACTGGTCAACCAGAGGGGGGAACGTGTGTTGCACGGCATCGCCCGCGTGCTGGCGCCGACCAAAAAGGTGCGCCTGCCCAAGGTCAGCCGACCGCAAATTCAACTGTTTGACCCCGAGGCCCGTTTCAAGGACTTGCTGGCTTTGGGCAAGGACCTGGAGGCCGTGCGCTGCGCCGTGGTGCACCCCTGCGACATTGGCTCGCTTAGCGGCGCCATGGACTCGGCCCGCTACGGCCTGATCATCCCGGTGCTGATTGGCCCCGAGGCGCGTATTCGCCATCTGGCGGCTGAAGGCGGCATTGATCTGACCGGCGTCGAAATCCACTCGGTCGAGCACAGCCACGCGGCTGCAGAGCTGGCCGCCGACTTGGCTGCCAGCGGCGATGTGGAAGTCATCATGAAGGGCAGTCTGCACACCGACGAGTTGATCCTCGCCGTGCTCAAGCGCCCGGCGCTGCGCACCGGGCGGCGTATGTCACACGTGTTCCGTTTCGACATACCGCTGTACAGCAAGCCCTTGCTCATTACCGACGCGGCGCTCAATATTCACCCCACCCTGGCGGAGAAGGTCGACATCATCCAGAACGCCATCGACTTTGCCCGCATCATGGGTGTGGACGAGCCCAAGGTCGCCATCCTGTCGGCGGTCGAAACGGTCAACCCCAGCATTCCTTCCACGATCGACGCGGCAGCCCTGTGCAAGATGGCAGACCGCGGCCAGATCACCGGCGGCATCCTCGACGGCCCACTGGCCTTTGACAATGCCATCTCCAGTGAAGCGGCCGAGATCAAGCACATCCACTCGGTGGTGGCTGGCAACGCCGACATCATGGCGGTGCCTGATCTGGAAAGCGGCAACATGCTGGCCAAGCAGCTTGAGTACCTGGCCGGTGCATCGGGCTCCGGGTTGGTGCTGGGCGCACGCATTCCCATCGCCCTGACCAGCCGTGCGGATGGTCCATCCAATCGTGTCTCGTCCGCCTTGTTGGCGTTGCTGGCTGCGCACAATGCGCGGCGCATCCACGCACGCAAGGTCTGGAATGAAAAGGAATAAGCTCGCGGAGCAAAGCAACCATGGCCATACTCGCTGTTAACGCAGGGTCGTCTACCCTCAAGTTCTCCCTGCACCCGCGCCACGGCGTGCAGGCCCTGCCCAGTGTCCTCAGCGGAAACATCCAGGGCCTGGAGCCTGGCGGCTCGCCCGAGATGGGCTGGTCGTTCAACGGTGTTTCTCACAAGCGCGCTCTGGCCGCAGGAGAGGGCAGCCCGTTCGCCCGCGCGCTCGTCGCCCTGCGAAACCTGCTGGCCACCGAGTCGGGCGTGCCGGCCATTGAGGCTGTGGCGCACCGCGTGGTCCACGGCGGCGCGGATTTTCGCTCCAGTGTCGTCGTCACTCCTGACGTGCTGGCGCGCCTTACGCAACTGAACTCGCTGGCGCCCTTGCACCAGCCGCACAACCTGGAAGGCGTGCGCGCCTTTCAACAAGCGTTTCCCGAGTTGCCGCAGATCGCCTGCTTTGACACGGCCTTCCACGCCACGCTGGCCGAGGTGGATTACGCCTTCGCGCTGCCGCAGGCGCTGGCCGATGAAGGTGTGCGTCGCTATGGTTTTCATGGCTTGTCGTACCAGTTCATCATGGACACGCTGCTTGAGCGCTCGCCGCGCGGCCGCGGCCGCGTGCTCATGGCCCACCTGGGCAATGGCGCCAGTCTGTGCGCGGCACGTGATGGCAAGAGTTGCGCCACCACCATGGGTTTCTCCGCGGTGGACGGGCTGATGATGGGTACGCGCACCGGTGCGCTGGACCCCGGCGTGCTGCTTTACCTGCTGGAGCAGGGGTGGGACCATAAGCGCCTGCAGAACCTGTTGTACAAGCAAAGCGGCCTGTTGGGCGTGTCGGGCATTTCAGCCGATATGCGCCGTTTGCGTGCGGATGCCAGCCCGGCCGCACACAAAGCCATCGCCATGTTCACCCACCGCGTGGTGCGCGAAAGCGGCGCACTGACGGCTTGCCTGGGCGGCCTGGACGTGCTGGCCTTCAGCGGCGGCATTGGCGAACATGATGCTGTCTTGCGGGCCGATGTGTGCGCCCAGCTGTCGTACCTGGGTGTGCAAATTGACCCTGTGCTCAATGCGCTGGCCGTCGGCGATGAGGTGATGGCGGTGCACCTGCCGCACAGCACGGTCGAAGTGTGGGTGGTGCCCACCGACGAAGGCCGCGTTGCCGCGCGGGATGCCGCCCGGCTGACCGCCTAGGCCCCCGCTGGCGCCGCTGGCACAGCTGCTGTGCCCGGCACGCGGGCGACATGGCTTCTGGCGACCATGGAGTGACAGTATTCCGCGAATTTATCGGCGGGAATCGGCTTGCTAAACAAGTAGCCCTGAAAAGTATGGCACTCGTTTTCCATCAAAAATTCACACTGCCCCTGCGTCTCCACACCCTCGGCAATCACGTTGAAGCCAAGGCTTGTGCCGAGCGAAATAACCATGCGGGCAATGGATGCATCGCTGTCGTCGGACAGTACATCGCGCACAAATGACTGGTCGATTTTGAGTTGGTCCAGCGGCAAGCGCTTCAGATAGTTCAGTGAAGAATACCCCGTGCCAAAGTCGTCCAGTGAAAACCCCACTCCCATCGCTTTAAGTGCATGCATCTTCAAAATGATGTCTTCCATGTCAAGCGCCAACGAGCTCTCGGTTAATTCAAGCTTCAATTTGTGGGGTTGCACGCCGGTGCGCTCCATCACCGCGGCCACCTGTTCCACAAAATCAGGTTGACAAAACTGGTGCACGCTGACATTCACCGACAGGGTCAGTCCGGCCAAGGCGGGTTGTCTGGACCACGCCACCAGTTGTAGGCAAGCGGTGCTCAGTACCCACGAGCCCAAGGGCAATATCAGCCCCGTCTTTTCAGCCAATGGGATGAAGTCATCAGGGCGCACCAGACCCCGCTTGGGGTGTTGCCAACGCACCAATGCTTCGGCACCCAGCACTTGGCCCTGGGACGTTACCTGGGGTTGGTACAGCAAAAAAAGCTCCCGGTGCGTTATGGCCTTGCGTAGATCAACCGCCAGTGAGGATTGCTCGGTCAGCTCAGCGGCCATGATGTGGATGAGGGCATACAGGCCCAACGCAGAGAACAGGTTGTTCACCCAAGTGCCAGTAACGCGCACACTGTCCGCGAGCGCATATGGGCTGCCAAAGTCCGAATTGGTGCTGCCCAGCACCACAAAGGCCAGCATATAAGCCCCGGTGACGGTATAGCGCAATACCGATCGGTCGTCACGCAAGAACAGCAGAGAACAAACCGCAACAACCAGCAAAAAATGGTGTGTGGAGCGCGGGGCCTGTGCGCTGGGAACGTCGAACAAAATCGACACGCCACAGATCACCAAAAACATGCTGCCTGCAAGCAAAAAGAAAGCAAAGCGCGTGCGCTTTTGGTACGTCAAGGCGGCCACGGCTAAGCCCAAAACCAACATGGTGACATCCATCGCCACGATGATCCACTCGCCGATCAGGGCAAAAAAAATGCTCCATCCCAAACCCAGTGCTACCAATAGTGCAGCGCCAATCCAGAGCATCCAGCGTATGCGACGCCGGTGAAGTGCATTCAGCGCAGAGTTTCCATTTTGAATGGGTTCATTGCGCATTGGGACTCATTCGGTCGTTTTGAAGCAGCTGAGCGGACTAGCCCGGTCAGTTCAGCGCCATGCTCAGCTTGCGCCGATAGGTCGCAACCAGCTGCGCCTGCGGGTCCTGCACGGCAGCGGCTTTGCCGGCAATCTCGATACCACCGGCGGTCTTGCCCCCCGCAAGCGGATCCACTTTGGGTTTGGGCGGCGTCAGCAGTTCCAGAATGGCGACATAGGTCTTGCGTGGCAGGGCCTCATTCCAGGCCTTGTCGCGCATGATGATTTCCAGCAGTTCGTCCATGGCGCCGGTCCAGTCGCCGCTGACCATCAGCACCCGGGCCTTGGCCAGGCGGGTGTCAAAGTCGCGTTTGTTGGTGGCGATCAGAAGGTCAAACTGCTCGGCCGACCAGGTGCCGCGCGGGTCGGTCATGACAAACTGGATGGAGGCCAGAAACTGTCCCAGTGCTTCAAAGCGCAACTGACGTGGTATTTCTGCCAGGGCCGGGGCCAGAGCAGCTTCGGCGTCCTCGAACATGTCGTTCTCAATCAGCAGCTTCACGTAGTCGTAGCGCGCGTCGTCGTTACCCGGGTTGATGGTCAGCGACTCGTGCAGTTTGTGCAGCGCCGCTTGCGGATCACCCGCTGCCAGCAGGGCTTGCGCATCCTCGGCGTCGGATTGGGCTTCCAGCACCTCGGGTGAGGGCAGGTGTTTGTCCAGAAATGCCTTGATCTGCCCTTCGGACTGTGCGCCCATGAAGCCGTCGACCGGTTTGCCGCCCACCATCAGGACGCAGGTCGGAATGCTGCGGATGCCAAAGGCCTGGCTGAGTTCCTGCTGCTCATCGGAGTCGATCTTGACCAGCTTGAAGCGGCCCTGGTACTCGGTCTCGACTTTTTCAAGGACGGGGCCGATGACTTTGCAGGGCCCGCACCAAGGCGCCCAGAAATCGACCAAGACAGGGACCTGTGTGGAGGCTGCGACCACTTCGGCATCGAAGTTTTCTACGGTAACGTTGATCATTTTGGCGAGCTCGGGGCGAAAAAGTAAAATCGTGAAACATTGCGGGACAGACCTTTAGCGCTGTCTCCAACCACTCAAGTTTATGACTAACATTCAAATCGGCGTCGTCATGGGCTCCAGTTCCGACTGGGACACCATGCAACACGCAGTCCAGATTCTCCAACAGTTTGGCATCTCCTACGAAGCACGGGTGGTTTCGGCCCACCGCATGCCCGACGATATGTTCGTTTACGCCGAAGCGGCTGTGGGGCGCGGCCTGCGCGCAATCATCGCCGGGGCCGGTGGTGCAGCCCACTTGCCGGGCATGCTGGCAGCCAAAACCACGGTGCCGGTGCTGGGCGTGCCGGTGGCCAGCAAACACCTCTCGGGCGTCGATTCGCTGCACAGCATTGTGCAAATGCCCAAGGGCGTACCGGTGGCTACCTTTGCCATTGGCGCCGCCGGTGCGGCCAATGCGGCCCTGTTTGCCGTGGCGATGCTGGCGGCCGATCACCCCACGCTGCGCCAAAAACTCGACGAGTTCCGTGCCCACCAGACCGAAGTCGCTCGTGCCATGACCGTGCCGCCCGTGCTATGAGCCCCCACGCTCCACCGTTGCACGGGTCGCTGCCCCCCCAGGGGGCTGACCTGCCTTGGGGCGGCCCAGCGGCCGGTCGGATGAGCAGTGCCAATGCGGAGGTCACACTCGGCGTGATGGGCGGGGGCCAGTTGGGCCGCATGTTTGTGCACGCTGCCCAGCGCATGGGCTACTTCACCGCCGTGCTGGACCCGGACCCGTTGAGCCCGGCGGGGCGTGTCAGCCATCACCACATCCAGACCGCCTACACCGACCCGCAAGGGCTGGCGCAATTGGCGCAGCGCTGCGTAGCCATCACCACCGAGTTTGAGAATGTTCCCGCCCAAGCGCTGGCACAACTGGCGCAGACGCGCACCGTAGCGCCCGGCGCCAACGGTGTGGCCATCGCCCAGGACCGTGCCCGCGAGAAGTCGCATTTTGAGTCGTGCGGTGTGACAGTAGCCCCCTACGCGGTGATCGAAACCCCGGTGCAGTTGGCAGTCGTCCCCGAGGATTTGCTACCCGGTATATTGAAAACTGCCAGCATGGGCTATGACGGCAAGGGTCAGGTTCGGGTAACAACCCGTGCCGAATTGGCCAGCGCGTGGGACGGCCTCAAGCAGGTGCCCTGCGTGCTGGAAAAGATGCTGCCCCTGCAACTGGAGTGCTCGGTCATCGTGGCGCGTGGTGCAGATGGCACCTGCGTGAACCTGCCAGTGCAGCGCAACCTGCACCGTGACGGCATCCTGGCGGTGACCGAGGTTTATGAAGGAAATCTGCCGCCAGCCCTCGTGGAACGTGCGGTAGCTGCTGCAAAATCCATAGCATCCGGCTTGCAATATGTCGGCGTGCTGTGCGTTGAATTTTTCGTGCTGGAGCCCGATTCGCCGGCTGCGCAAGCACTGGGTGGCCTGGTGGTGAATGAGATGGCACCGCGTCCGCACAACAGCGGCCACTACAGCATGGACGCCTGCGACGTGTCGCAGTTCGAGCTGCAGGTGCGCACCCTGGCCGGCCTGCCCCTGACGCAGCCGCGCCAGCACAGCCCCGCCATCATGCTGAACCTGCTGGGCGACATCTGGCCCGATGCGGGTACTCCCGATTTTCAGTCGGTACTGGCTTTGCCGGGAACACATTTGCACCTGTACGGCAAGGCCCGGGCCAGCAAGGGTCGCAAGATGGGCCACCTGACCGTCACCGGCGCTACCGTGGAACAGGTGCGCGCAACTGCCGTGCAGGCCGCTGGTCTGCTCGGCATTGCCGCATTTTGAGTGTCCATGATTCTGCCTGCATCTGCTCCTGAATCGATAGCTGCCTGCGCAGCTCACATAAGGGCTGGAGGACTGATCGGCTTGCCAACCGAGACGGTTTACGGTCTGGGCGCAGATGCTGACAACGATGCTGCGGTGGCACGGATTTTTGCCGCCAAGGGTCGCCCGGCCGATCACCCGCTGATCGTGCATGTGGCCTCCATGGACGGCGGCATGCCAGCCGTGGCGCACTACGCGGCGCAGGTGCCGCCGTTTGCGCAGCAGCTGATGTCGGCGTTCTGGCCCGGCCCCTTGACACTGATTCTGCCTCGCCGCGGGGGTGTGGGTGCCGCAACCGCAGGCGGGCAAGATTCCATTGGCCTGCGCTGCCCGGCGCACCCGGCGGCCCAGGCCGTATTGCGTGCCTTGCGCGATACGTCGGACGGTCAGGCGCTGGTATGGGGTATCGCCGCGCCCAGTGCGAACCGCTTCGGGCGCGTCAGCCCGACCACCGCCGCCCACGTGGACAGCGAGTTGGGACCCGATTTGTTGATTCTGGACGGCGGTCCTTGCGACCTGGGCATCGAGTCCACCATCATCGACTGCACGCGCGGCGCACCGGTTCTGCTGCGCCCTGGCTCCATCAGCCGTTTGCAGGTGGAGCAGGCCTGCGGCCGCAAGTTGCTATCAAAAGAAGAGCTTGATGCGCAAGATCTACGGGGGCTGCAGGCTCCCAGGGCATCAGGAACGCTGGAATCGCACTACGCGCCCAACGCCAAAGTGCGCTTGATGGATGCAAAAGCCCTGCAGTCGGCCATTGATATGCTGGGCGAGGTGATGTATGCGGCGGGTTCGGATACCCAAGCCTCGATTGCCATCTATGCGCGCACACCCTTGAAAAAAGTGCCGTTGTCGATTGCACTGCGGCGCATGCCGGACGACGGGGCTGCCACCGCGCAGCAACTGTTTGCCGTGTTGCGCGCAATGGACGCAACCGGCGTCAAGCTGATCTGGGTCGAGACCCCACCGGATGCGCTGGAGTGGGAAGGCGTGCGCGACCGATTGCAACGCGCCAGCGCTGAATAAGCGCCCCCACGCTAATGCGCGACCCGAAAGCGCGTACCCCGAAAACTGAACTCCGAATGGGTGGCCCCAATACGCTCCAGCGTCAGGTCGGGCGCGACCAGACTGCCTTGGGATAACACCTGGCCGTTGAGCAGCAGGAGTCGCTGCGCCGGGTTCTCTGAATACACCGCACCTTTGATCGCCAGTGCAGGAATCTGGCGTCCGATGTCTTCCGGCAGTTCGCTCAAGAGTGCGACATCGGCAGTCGTGCGGATGGTTGCCTCTGCACTCTTCGCCACCGGCGCAGGCGGCGGATCGGGTCGGGCCACCACCACGCGGGTGACCGGCGCTGATGAAACCGAACTGGCCGTGAGTGGAGCGACCGCTAGCGGCGCAGCCGCCGGCGTGGCGTGTGTCGGTGGGGCTGGTTCTGGGGTGGGTGCTTCAACCCGCGAACGCCAGGCCCACAGACCGCCAGCCACCATGCCCAGTGCGATCAATGCAAGGGCGGCCAGCGCTGCGCGTCGGGGCACTGACAGTCGCCTCGGCGAGTTGTTCCACGGCACCGGATGGGCGTGCAGGCCGGGCACGCCGCCGCGTTCGCGCTCGGCTTCGGCGCGTTGGAGGGCATCAAGAATGTAGGACATGGTGTCAGTCTCGGCCGGGCCTTATTTCAGGGTTGTGAGGTTTGCAGGCGGGGCACCGGGGTGCCCAGGGCATTTTCGATCTGCATCAAAGTCAGTGGTCCGGGCTGCCCGTCCGCCTGCAGGCCGTAGGCGCGCTGAAAGTTGCGAACGCGCGCCTTCAGTGCGGCGTCCAGGCCCGCTGATGCGCTAGCCGGTGGCGGTGTGCCGTCCAGACGGGTCAGCTGCTGCGCCAGTTCTGCGAAAAAGGCCGGTGTGCTGGCCCCCAGCACGGCGGGGTTGTAGCCCGGCGGCGCACGCCAGTAGGTGGCGAAATCACCATCC
The DNA here is from genome assembly GCA_021737865.1 of Rhodoferax sp. Classification (GTDB taxonomy): domain Bacteria; phylum Pseudomonadota; class Gammaproteobacteria; order Burkholderiales; family Burkholderiaceae_C; genus Allorhodoferax. The sequence goes on along the minus strand of JAIPDC010000094.1, from coordinate 2,554 downwards.
CACAGTTGCCCCAGGGCGGCCAGGCGCACCCGATGCTGCCGGGCCCCCACGCGCAGTGCAGCAGTGTGTTCGTCCATTCCAACCAGAACTGCATAAACCGTAGTACCGCTCCCTGCCCGCAAGCTCACAATGCCGGGTCGCCCCAATTGGCGCACCAGAGGCAGCCCGAGGTGGCTGGTGCGCACACACTGCAACTGCTGCGCAGCGGCAGTCGCACAGGGGTCCGCGGCGGCGGCCGGGAGTTGCCAACTCGGTGCCAGCATGTTCCAGGCGCTGTTGATGTCGGTTGGCAGTTGCCCGAGCAACGTATCCATGGTGTCGAGTCGTTCATTCGTTGCCACCACCGGTTTGGAATCCAAAACCTGGACCGCTTGGGAAGCAGGCGCGCTCACGGCGACCGGATTCGACGGAGCATGGGCTGGCAGGAGGTGCGGCATGCTCCACCAGACCAGCAAGGCGCCCGCCAGCAAACCAAAAACTCCCACCACGTAGGTGCTCGGACTCAGGCTGGATGGCCAGGTGCGCTGTGCCCCCTGCCCGAATACCTCGGCAGCGGCTTGATCCACCACCGCCCGGTCTACGCGGTGCAAGCCATGCGCCCAGGCCCCGAGCAGGGCGCGACCACACAGCAGGTTGATGCGCCGCGGCACCCCGCGTGTCAATTGGTGGATGCGTTGCAAGGCCTGGCGCTGAAACGGAACGGGGCCGCTCAGCCCGGCCACGGCCATGCGGTGCGCAATGTATTGGGCCGTCTCGGTTTCACTCAGGGCATTGAGGTGAAAGCGTGCAATCACGCGCTGCGCAAGTTGCTCCAGCTCTGCGCGTTCCAGCATGGCACGAAGCTCGGGTTGGCCGATCAGCACAATCTGCAACAGCTTGCGTGCATGGGTTTCCAGGTTGGTGAGCAGGCGCAATTGCTCCAGCACGTCAGCCTGAAGGTTCTGCGCCTCATCAATGATCAGCACGCAGTTTTGCCCCTGCGCATGACTCTGCAGCAGAAAGCCGTTGAGCGCGTCAATGTAGTGCTTCAGCGTGGGGGCAACCGATTGCGGTGGTGCGACGGCAATGTGAAATTCCTCACAGACCGTCTGCAACAGCTCGGTGACCGTCAATTTGGGATTGAAGATGTAGGCCACATGGCAGTCCGGCGGAACCTGCTCCAGAAAGCAGCGGCAGATGGTGGTTTTGCCGGCCCCAATGTCGCCCGTGAGCAGCACAAAACCACCCCCGGCGCCGCTGGCCGCCGAGCCGCCGTGGCCGCTGACGCCAAACAGCAAGTGCGCCAGCGCCTCCCGGTGGCGCTCGCTCATGAAGAGGTAGCGCGGATCCGGTGCAATGGAAAACGGGTCCTGGCTCAGGCCGAAATGCTGTGAGTACATAGGTGCCAAGCATCCCACAAAAAAAAGAGCAGCCCGCAGGCTGCTCTTTTGGAGTGGACTGAACGGGCTTAGAACTTGATGCCGACGGTCAGGCTGACCGAGCTGGGGTCCAGCTTGGCATCCAGCGTTTGTCCGGTTGACAGTGTTGTGCGGGTGCTCAAGGGCGTGTAGGTGTAGTTTGCATCGAGGAACCAGCCGCCGCCGATCTGAACGCTGGCACCGAGTTGCAGGGACGCTGCCCACTTCGATTCGACACTCAGGGTGGTGGGATTGGATGGCGTGCCACCCGAAATCGCCGTCAACGTGGAGGTGGACCGCGCGCCGTAAAACGCGGCGTAGGTCAGCCCCGCGCCAACGTAGGGACGAACGGTCGCTTTGGGCTCCATAAAGCGCCATTGCACCAGCAGGGTTGCCGGCAAGGCCTTCACCGTTCCGATCTTGCCTGCGCCGGCGATGGCGCCGTCACCGGTAATGTCGTGTTCAAACGGCACGGCCAATGGCAGGTCGATGGCGATGTTGTTGTCGAGCATGTAGGTGATGCCGCCCGACAACCGTGTGGAACTGCCAATGGCGGACTTCGTGCCGGCCAGGCTGGGTGGGGTCAAGTCACCGCTGGAGACGTTGGGCGTGATGGTGGTTGCACCGCCGCGGATCAAAATCGAGCCGGCCGATTGCGCCTGCGCCGCAGCCGCGCATGCCAACAGGGCGGGAATCAAGAGGAGTTTTGTGGTGTTTTTCATAATGGTTTGCTCCTCGAATTACAGCCAGCCCGCTTTGGCGAGTTGCAGGTTGATGGATTGGCCGATCAGCTGGTGCAGAGCCGGGGTGGGGTGGAAGTTGTCAGAAAACGCGTAGCTCTTCCACCAGTTGGCCGAAGTCTCGCCGACCGGAATGCTGGCAGACATGCTGGCCGAATTGCAGGCAACAACGGTTGCCGGCTGGCTCAGGCTGGCCTGGCCCGTGGCGCTGTCAAGTCCGCCGGCCACTTTGGGGCAGGCCGGTGTGGTGATGTTCGTCAGCGCGAACTGGGACGGGGTTGCGGTGATCTTTGCGCCTTCGGCGTACAGGTCAAAGATCTGCACATTGGTGCCGGCCAGGTCAGCAGCCAGTTTGGCATTGAGTGCCTGGGTCCATGCGCGAACCGCGCCCTGGACTGCGTCACGCTGCGCCGTACC
>JAIPDC010000093.1 GCA_021737865.1 Rhodoferax sp. | reverse complement strand
CGCATGAACGGAATGTCTCGGTGGATTTTGAAAAATTCCATGCCTTTTCCCTTTAATTTGTCGTGACCTGATGGTCCGAATCAGGTCGCCAAACCGTGCCGATGGACACATTTTTCAGCTTTTTTTGGCGACCGTACCATAAATTCACGACTCCCCGGGAAAAGAAAACGCCAGAGAACATACTGGTCAGAATACCCAGACAGTGGACCACGGCGAAACCGCGCACCGGCCCTGAACCAAATGCAAGCAATGCCAGGCCGGCAATCAGAGTCGTCACATTCGAGTCAATGATGGTGGCCCAAGCGCGGTCGTAGCCGGCGTGAATGGCGGCCTGCGGCGATGCCCCGTTGCGAAGTTCTTCACGCACCCGCTCATTGATCAGCACGTTGGCATCAATCGCCATACCCAGCACCAACGCCATTGCGGCCATCCCTGGCAGCGTCAGCGTGGCTTGCAGCATGGACAGTACAGCAACCAGCAGCAAGAGGTTGAACGCCAGCGATACGCTGGAAATCATTCCAAACAACATGTAGTAAACGCACATGAACATCGCAACCGCAACAAAACCCCAAGTCACGCTATTGAAGCCCTTGGCAATGTTCTCAGCACCCAAGCTGGGGCCAATGGTGCGCTCTTCGATGATTTCCATGGGCGCAGCCAGGGAACCGGCGCGCAGCAACAAAGCAGTATCGGCGGCCTCAACTGTCGTCATTCGGCCAGAAATTTGCACCCGTCCGCCACCAATTTCCGCACGAATCACCGGCGCCGTCACTACTTCGCCTTTGCCCTTTTCGAACAGCAAAATTGCCATCCGTTTACCCACGCTTTCGCGAGTCACATCACGAAAAATGCGTGCGCCCTTCGCATCCAGCGTCAAATGAACTGCCGCTTCCTGGGTCTGGTTGTCAAACCCAGGCTGGGCATCGGTCAGGTTGTCACCGGTCAGAATGACCTGCTTTTTCACAATAACGGGAGAACCATTGCGTTCCAGATAGCGCTCGGAACCAAAGGGAACTGGCGCAGTCCCCAATTCTGCAGAGCGGGCCTCCGTGCCCTCATCCACCATCCGAATTTCCAGCGTGGCGGTTCGTCCCAAAATATCCTTGGCCTTCGCAGTGTCCTGCACACCTGGCAGTTGCACCACAATGCGATCCAGTCCCTGCTGCTGAATCACGGGCTCTGCGACACCGAGTTCGTTGATGCGGTTATGCAAAGTAGTGATGTTTTGCTTGAGGGCCTGTTCCTGCACCTTTCGCGCCGCCACGGGTTGAATGGTGGCAACCATCTTGACATCGGTTCCCTCAGGCGTTTCTACCGTTGTCAGTTCAGTGAACTGGTCCTGAATGACGCGTCGCGCCGCATCAGCGGTTGCAGCATCACGGAATCGAATTTCGATGGTTTGCCCTGCGCGGTTGATGCCGCTGTGGCGTACATTCTTTTCCCGCAGGATGGTGCGGATATCTCCCGCCAGGGACTCTGCCCGTTTAGACAACGCCGCCTGCATATCAACCTGCAGCATGAAATGCACGCCGCCGCGCAAATCCAAGCCAAGATACATGGGTGACGCATGCAGGGCGGTCAGCCAGCCAGGTGAACGGGACAGCAAGTTCAGCGCCACTACATATGCGGGGTCGGCCGCATCGGGGTTGAGCGCCTTCTGGATCGCGTCCTTGGCCTTGAGTTGCACGTCGGTACTGCCAAACCGGGCACGTATGGACGTTCCTTCCAGCGACACTGCATCGGGTGTAATACCGGCCGCCTTGAGTGCGTCCTCCACCCGGGTCAGCGCCGAAGCGTCAAGCTTCAGGCTGGCTTTAGCAACCGAAACTTGAACCGCCGGGGATTCACCAAAAAGATTGGGCAAAGCGTACAAGCCGCCAACCACCAACGCGATCAAAATAATCGCGTATTTCCACACCGGGTAACGGTTCATGTTCGCACTTCAGACTTGAAAAAACTTTGGGTAATTTACTTGTAGGTGCCTTTAGGCAACACCTGCACCACGGCGCTACGCTGAATCTGGATCTCCACTCCATTGGCCACTTCCAGACCGACGTAGCTGTCACCAATCTTGCTGACCTTGCCCAACACACCGCCTGCCGTGACGATCTCATCACCCTTGGCGATGGCGTCAATCATGGCCTTGTGCTCCTTCTGTTTTTTCATCTGGGGGCGGATCATGACGAAATAAAGGACCACGAACATCAATACCAGCGGCAACATGCTCATCAGGGAGGACTGCATGTCGCCTCCAGCTGCTGCTGCGGGGGCGGTTTGGGCAAAGGCGGAAGAAATAAACACGGACAAACTCCACAAAACAAAAGACACAAAGCCACTCGCCACCCAAAAACAGGCGGCGTAGTCACAAATGGTTAACCCTTGATTCTAATAGGCAGACACAAATACCGCCCGTAATGGCCACTTGTCACCCTTTTTTCCACAGCCCTCACACCTGCGAGTACCCAGACGAGCCTTCTATCCGGCGCTGTGAAACTGCTTCAGCAGAGCATCCCACTGCAGTCGCGCAGCGGCGAGATGCCGCTCCTTGACGTGGCCAAAGCCCCGGATCTGCTCCGGCAACCTGGCAAAGGTCACTGCGGCTCCACGGTTGGCAGTATTCAACTTGGGCAGCATGGCCTCGATGGCCGCCCGGTAATCAGGCGCCAGTGCGCGCTCGTGGCGCCGCTCTTCTGAATACCCGAACATGTCCAGTGCGCTGCCTCGCAGCACTTTGAGGGGTGCCAGCAAGCGAAATGCCGTTTGCATCCACGGGCCGTAGATGCCCTTTTGCAACTCGCCCGCCGTGTTCCGAGCTGCCAGCATCGGAGGTGCCAACTGGTAATGGAGTTTGAAGTCGCCCTCAAACTGGGCACCAATTTTGGCCAAAAAACCCGCGTCCGTATGCAGACGCGCAACCTCATACTCATCCTTGTAAGCCATCAACTTGAACAGGTAACGGGCCACTGCCTGGGTCAATGGCAAGTCACCCGGTTTGGCAGCGCCCGCAGCGGTGCCGGTCAAACCCACTTCGGTACTGCGAACAAGTTCCACAAAGCTGGCGTACTCGGCCGCATAAGCGGCGCTCTGGTAGCCGGTCAGAAACTCGACGCGCTTGGCAACCATCTCACCCAACGACTGCGCGACGCGCGGTGTGAAGGCCACCACCTGGCCCGGGTTGAGTAATCTCTCCACCGCAGGCCAGTCCAAGGCGGCCTTTCTCCCCCATGAGAAGGCAGCCTTGTTGTTATCCACCGCCACGGCATTGAGTTCAATGGCACGCATGAGCGACACAAGCTGCAGTGGAATCCAGCCTTTTTGCCACGCATAACCCAGCATGATAGGGTTGGTATAGATACTGTCCCCCAGGAACTGCGTGGCGATGGCATCGGCATCAAACGCGCCAACGCCGTCTTCACCCACTACCCGGGTAATTTCAGCCAAACACTCATCGCCGGGATTGATCCAGTTGGCATTGGATACAAAGGCCGCCGTGGGCGCACTGTGTGAATTCAGCGCCACATGGGTGCGGCCGTGGCGCATGCGAAGCACTGTTTCTTTGCCTGCCACCACAACCGGGTCGCAGCCAATCACCAGATCAGCCGATGCCATACTGACCCGCGTCGTGCGGATGTCGTCCTGAGCGGCTGCAATCAGCACGTGACTCCAGGTAGCGCCGCCCTTTTGCGCCAAACCGCCAGCATCCTGTGTGACAACGCCTTTACCTTCGAGGTGCGCTGCCACGCCCAGCAGTTGACCAATGGTGATGACGCCCGTCCCGCCGACGCCGGCGACAATGATGCCCCAGGCGCCGGCACGGGTTTGACCGGCTGCCGCCTGTGCGGAACTGGTCAACTGCGGGACAGCAGGCTCGGGGAACTTGCCCATATCCGATGGCGCAGCCGAACCGGACTTGGCCTTCTTGCGCAACTGCCCGCCCTCCACGGTCACAAAGCTGGGGCAAAAGCCCTTTACACAGCTGAAGTCCTTGTTGCAGGTACTCTGGTTGATCTGCCGCTTGCGTCCAAATTCGGTTTCCAACGGCTCCACGCTGACACAGTTGCTCTGCACGCCGCAGTCGCCACAGCCCTCGCAGACCAACTCATTGATGACCACGCGCTTGGGGGGGTCGACCAGTGTGCCGCGCTTGCGGCGGCGGCGCTTTTCGGTGGCACAGGTCTGGTCATAAATAATGACCGTGGTGCCCTTGATGGTGCGGAACTCTTTCTGGATGGTGTCCAGTTCATCGCGGTGGTGCACGGTCACGCCTTCGGCCAACGCAATCTGCTCGTACTTTTGCGGCTCATCGGTCACCACAACGATCTGGGCAGCGCCTTCGGCCCGCATGCTCTGCGCGATCTGCACCACCGAATGGCCTTCGGGGCGCTCACCAACCTGCTGACCGCCGGTCATAGCTACGGCGTCGTTGTACAAAATCTTGTAGGTGATGTTGACGCCTGCAGCAATGCTCTGGCGCACCGCCAGCAGGCCGCTGTGAAAGTAGGTTCCATCGCCCAGGTTGGCAAACATGTGCTGGTCGTTGCTGAACGGTTGTTGTCCGACCCACGGCACACCCTCGCCGCCCATCTGGGTGAAGCCCACCGTGGCACGGTCCATCCAGACCGTCATGAAGTGGCAGCCGATGCCGGCCATGGCGCGCGAGCCTTCAGGGACGCGCGTCGAGGTGTTGTGCGGGCAACCCGAGCAGAACCAGGGCTGCCGATCGCCTAGCTTGATCTCGGCCTTGGCCCGATTCACTTCAAGCACCTGCATGGCGCTTTCTTTGGCATTCAGAATGGCCAACTGCGCATCAATGCGCGCAGCAATATCAGTGTCCACGCCCATCAGTGTGATGCGTTTGGCAATCGCCCGCGCGATGATGGCGGGCGACAAATCGGCGTTGGCCCGCAACAGTGTGTTGGCGTTCGGGTTGGCCATGCCCCACTCCCCGCCGCTGCCAAAACCGGAGCCATCGGTCTCCATCTCGTTGAACTTGCCCAGCACCCGTGGGCGCACATCAGAACGCCAGTTGTACAAGCCCTCCTTCAACTGGTACTCGATGACCTGGCGTTTTTCTTCAACCACCAGAATTTCCTGCAAGCCGGTGGCAAATTCGCGGGTCAACTGGGCTTCGAGCGGCCACACCACGCCCACCTTGTGCAGGCGAATACCCACGCGCTGGCAGGTTGCATCGTCCAACCCCAGGTCCATCAGGGCCTGACGTGTGTCGTTGTAGGCCTTGCCGCTGGCAATAAGACCCAAGCGGTCATTCGGACCCTCGATCACGTTGTAGTTCAGTCGGTTAGCCCGGATGTAGGCCAGCGCGGCGTACCACTTGTAATCAAACAGCCGCGCCTCCTGCTCAAGCGCCGCATCGGGCCAGCGGATGTGCAGGCCACTCGGGGGAATCACAAAATCGGTCGGTATCTTGATCTGCACCCGGTCGGGGTCAATCATGGCGGTGGCGCTGGACTCCACAATTTCCTGAATCGTCTTCATGCCAGCCCAGACGCCCGAAAAACGACTCATGGCGAAGGCGTGAATCCCCAGATCCAGAATCTCCTGCACATTGGCCGGAAAAAACACCGGCGTGCCGCAGGCCTTGAAGATGTGGTCACTTTGGTGGGCGGCTGTTGAGCTTTTCGAGATATGGTCGTCCCCGGCCACCGCGATCACACCGCCCCAGGGCGTCGTGCCGGCCATGTTGGCGTGCTTGAACACGTCGGAGCAGCGATCCACGCCGGGGCCCTTGCCGTACCAGATGCCAAACACGCCGTCATATTTGTTGCTGCCGGGTGGAGCGAAGCCCAATTGCTGCGTACCCCACAGGGCGGTTGCGGCCAATTCTTCGTTGACCCCGGGCTGAAACACCACATGATGGGCCTTGAGATATTTCTCGGCCTTCTGCAGCGACTGGTCATAGGTACCGAGCGGCGATCCGCGGTAACCGCTGATAAAACCGGCCGTGTTCTTGCCCGCACGCTGGTCCCGCAGGCGCTGCAACATGGGCAACTTGACCAAGGCCTGCACGCCGCTCATGAAGGCGTGGCCGTAATCCAGCGCGTATTTGTCGTCCAAGGTGACGGTATGGAGCGCCTTGAGGATGTGATCGGGCAGGGGTGCATTCATGGGCGTGACTCCGGTGCCAATTCTTGAAGGAAAGTACGCTATGTTATTTATAGCGCATTACGCACATTCCACGAGGGCTACAGCCCAATTTAACAACTTATCGCGACAGCACCTGACGAATGGTGGCACCCAGTTCTTCGGCCACGAACTTGGCAATGTAGGCATCCGCACCCACGCTCTTCACATGGCCTTCATTGGCGGTTCCAGTGAGCGATGAGTGGATGATGACGGGAATGCCCTTGAAACGGCCGTCCTGCTTGATGTTGCGAGTCAAGGTAAACCCATCCATTACCGGCATTTCCAGGTCAGTCAGCACCAGGGCCACCTTGTCCTGCACCGTCTTGCCTTCAGCCTCGGCTTTGGCGGTTATGGTTTCGAGCATGTCCCATGCTTCCTTGCCGGTCTTGGTCATGACATAGGGCACACCCATGGCCTTGAGGCCCTGTTCGACCATCATGCGGGCAACTGCCGAGTCATCGGCTGCCAGCACCACCGTGCCAGGAGGAATCCTGACCGCACCCACCATTGACTCGTCAATATCCGACTTGTGCTCGTTGGGCATCACGTCGCGCAAAATTTGCTCCACGTCCAGCACCTGGGCCAGCCGCGTGTTTTCGGCATTGCCATCCAGCCGCGCGATGCTGGTCACCAACCCGCCGCCGCTGTTTTCAGCGGACAGCACGTGCTTCCACTCCAGCCGCACAATTTCATTCACCTCCTCTACGGCAAACGCCTGGGTGGTGCGTGCAAATTCGGTCACCAGCAAAATACCCAGCCCTTGCTTGGGGGTGCAACCCACCACGGCGGGCAGGTTAATGACGGTGATCATCTGGCCCCGGATATTGGCCACACCCATCACGGAGGGAGGCATGTTGACCATGGCCGTGATTTCGGGCATGACAAGAATCTCACGCACCTTAAACACATTGATGCCAAACAACTCCCGCCGCGTCGTGCCAGGGGCCTCGCCCAAGCGAAATAGCAGCAATTCAAACATGCTGTTGGCAGCAAGGTTGGTACGCTCGTCAATGTCCCGCATGGATGTATTCATGGCTAGTTCCGAGATAAATGGGTTGAAACAAATATACCAAGCATAGTAACGTCATCTGACCTGTTTGGGCCACAAGACCCACAACTGTAGCGGCTGGCGAAGACGCCCGGCCAGTTCGCCCGCCTCGCTGCCGCTGCCAACAAAATAGTCGGCCCGCACTGCACCCGTAATGGCGCTCCCTGTATCTTGCGCCAGCACCAGTTTTTGCAGGCTGGTCTGGGGTCCGCTGGAGACCAGCCAGACTGGTGTGCCGTAGGGGATGCTGGTCGGGTCTACTGCAATCGAGCGCCCCGGCGTCAGGGAGACCCCCTGCGCGCCGCGTGGACCATCCAACCGGTCGCGCTCTGCTAGCGCCTCCTCCCGAAAAAACGTCACCCGGGGGTTACTCCACAACAGTTCCTGCTGGCGCTGCGGATTCTGTGCCAGCCAGGCCTTGATGCCCGGCCATGAAGCATCCTTGATGAGCCCTTGATCCAGCAGCCACCGCCCCACGCTGCGGTAGGGCTGGTCATTGGTTCCGCCATAGGACAAGCGCACCCAGCGCTGGCTGCCATCGCCCTGTGTGATGCGCACGCGACCGGACCCCTGAATCTGCAGGCTGAGCGCGTCAATCGGGTCGGCCAGATAGGCTATGGCCCGGCCCCGCAGGGCTGCTTGCGCCTCGGGCAGCAGGTCGATTTCCTGGCGGGTAAACCAGGGCTTGCGCTGGGCCAGCCCCAGGGGCGGTTGGAACAGCGGAATCGAAAAACCTGGACTGGGCAGGCGACTGGCTTCCAAAACCGGCTCAAAGTAGGCGGTCAGCAAACCGTTGGCATCACCTTGCGCCGACTCAACCCGGAAGACCTGCAGGCGCTCCTGCATCCAGGCGCGCTGCTCCGCTGGACTCCCAATGCTCAGACCGCGAATCTCGGGGCACAGGGAGGCAAAAGTTCCCGACGGGCGCTCACAACTCTTGAGCCATGCGTTCCAGGCCTCAAACAGATTGTCATCCGCAAAGCCCGGCAACTCGGACCATACCACCGGCACCCAGCGGCCCTGGCCCCGGCTGAGCGTTCCCTGCACCGGAGTTGCACCTGGACGCGCAATCTGCAAATTCGGTTGAACCACAGCCTCGGGCTGCGGCGCACTGACCAATGGCGGACTACCACACGCAGCCAGGGCGGCCGCAATCACGCCAAAGCACACCGACACGAGAAGGCGGTGAGCCCCCGTAAAACAAGCGCTCGCAGCTATATTTTTCATAGCAAACAGAAGCATTTTGTCAAGACGATAGAACCCGGTGCTGCAAGGCAGGCAACTGAGAACGCCTTTGCACCAGGCTGGCAGCACTCAACTCGGCGCATACCACGCCAGGCTCCTGCGCGCGCTGGGCCAGCACCTCGCCCCAGGGGTCTATCAACAAAGACTGTCCCCATGTGCGACGCCCGTTAGGATGCATGCCCCCCTGTGCCGCAGCGGCAACAAAGGTGAGGTTTTCGATGGCGCGGGCACGTAACAAGATCTCCCAATGCGCCTGGCCGGTGGTGTGGGTAAAGGCACTGGGCACCAGAATCAAATCCACGCCTTCACGGGCGTAGATGCGGTACAACTCGGCGAAGCGAAGGTCGTAACACACACTCAGGCCAATCTGCCATAGGTGGCCGTCTTTCGAGGGCAGCGAAAAGCGGGTGGGGTGCTCGCCGCGGTCGAGCACGCGCGATTCGTCATAGGCCTCGGTGCCGTTGTCAAAGCGAAACAGGTGAATCTTGTCATAGCGCGCCACACAGTCGCCCTTTGGGTTGAACACCAGCGAACTGTTGTATACCCGGTCCGCCCGGGAGGCTGACAGAGGCAGGGTTCCGCCCACCAGCCACAAGCCCAGCGTGCGCGCCGTGTCCGCCAGAAACTGCTGGATCGGTCCGCTGCCAAAGGGCTCCTGTATGGCCAGCTTGTCCGCGTCATGCTGGCCGATCAGGCAAAAGTATTCGGGCAACACGGCCAACTCGGCGCCGTCCCGGGCTGCCTGCTCCAGCAGGGCACCGGCCTGCGACAGGTTTTCGGACAAGATGCCGGTGGAAACCATCTGGATTGCAGCTACCTTCATTTGGGCTCCTCGGCGTTGACAGGTCCACCTGCCGGTTTGTGTTCGACCTTGGTGACACGGGGATCGACCCAGGTGCCATCCACCAGCAACTCATAGGTTGCTGCTTCGATGAGCGGGCGACGCAAAATGAGCTGGGCCAGAAAGGTGCTCAGACCGACCACCGGGTTGATGTAGGACGCCAGCAGCGAAGCACTGCCCGCATTGATTTCGGGCACCACCACGACCTTGATGTTCTGGGTTTCCTTGGCAATGTCGGCCTGCCCCTCCATCAGTACGGCCGCATTAACACCCTTCATCTGCAGGTTATTGGTTCTGGCAATGCCCTGGGCGATGGTCACGTCGCCCCGCAGAAAATCAAATGCAAAGCCTTCGCTGAACACATCCCTGAAATCCAGCATCAGCCGCCGTGGCAACGATTGCAGGCTCAAAACACCCAGCAGCTTGGCGATACCGGGGTCGGCCTTCAAGAACTGCCCGGTCTCCACATTGACATTAAAGCTGCCACCCAGACTGGGGTAGTCCAGCGTGATGGGCGAACCCATCCAGGTAACCTGCCCCTCAACCTTGCCATGGCCCTTGCGCACGACGCCCTTCATGCCAAAGCGGTTAAACAGCTCCCCAGCATCGCCGATGTCGAGCTTGAAATTCATGACTGTTTGCCGGCGCTCCTTGATGCTGCGCCCTGCAACAGCCGGTGTCTGCCCCGCAATGTTGATCCAGTTGCCGCTGGCGGTCAGCACCGCCTCGGGTGTCGTGATATTGAAGCGGTTGAGCCGCCACTCGCGCGGCACGTCGCGCGCCGCAGACGATGCAGAAGCGCCCAGGTTTACCGCATCAATTTCGATGCGCCCAAGTTTCTTGCCGCGTAACTCCAAATCCTCCACCACGATGTCGAGCGCCGGAATGCTGGCGGGTTGCTCATCCAGCACACTTTCCACGTCCTGCGCCGCACTTTGAGCCACTTCCAGACGCGACAGGCGCGCATACAGACGCCCGCCCGCAGAACCAGACGGCTGGCGGTACTCTACATAGCCATTGAGCTCGGACGCATCGAGGTTAGCCTGCCACAACAAGCCTTCGCGCCCGCCGCCCACCACCACGTTGTGCAGTTTGCGCCCGCTCACCGTGATCTCACGGGCACGCACTGCCAGACTAGTGGGCAAATAACCCATACCCACCGATGTGCCTGACGTGACGGCACCAGGCGATAGATCAGCACCGGCCGCGCGAGAAAGCACATCAGACCACGCATCCATGTCGATGCTCGCCATGCTCACATTGGCCTGCACACCATCAACGGGCAACGGGGCCACTTCGTCGGCCGCCAGCCCGACCCCAATGGCACCGCGCAGCACACGTGCATCTGAGCCCGAGACATCGCGCACATAGGTAATGTTGACCGCTTTACCGACCTCGAATTGCAGCTGGTCCTGCATTTGCACCACGCCATCAGCGCCCGTAACCATCGATGCCCGAACCACTGCCGTTTCCAGACGCACCGGCAAGGGCGCGTCTGCCGCCTTGGCAAAAGGTGCGGGCAGTGTGAGTGCCATGCCGATCAAATTGCTATTGACCGCCAGTTCAGGCACTCCCCCGCGCACCCCCAGGGTTGCGTTGTAAGCAGTTGATCCATCAGCATACTGGGCCAGTCTGGCCGCAAATCCCAGCTCCCGTGCCTGACGCAACCCCTCTGCGGTGGCGGTTCCCTGCAACCGCAGGGTCTGCGGCGCGGCCGTCTTGCCCGACACCACGGGTTGGCCCTGAACGATCGAGGTCAGACCGCCATCGATGCGAACGTCCCCGCCCAGGGAGCGCGCCTGTACGCCTGCGACTGAAAACCCGGTCTCTGAAAAATTGATGACGCCGCGCGCGCGCGAAACACGGGGCGTGTTCGGTGTTACCTGCAAGTCATTTCCCGCCAGCGTGACGGAGCCGCGCACCGTGGCCCGGTCCACCGCGGCGATCGGCAGCGCGAGCTTAAAGCGGTAGTCTGCCGAGCCCGTCGCGCTGGCGTTCTCCAGTACCTTACCCATCAAGGGGCCCAATGGCGAGCCATTGACCACGCCCAAAACATCCATCACTGGACCCTGGGCCTCGGCGGTGACTGCAACCGTTGCCCCGTCATACAGGTTATCGATCACCGCATCCACCTTGCCAATGCGCAACGCGGGCAAATTAGCCACAGTGGCGCGCGCGCCCTTGATCTGCAGCACGGAGTGGTCGAATACCAGCTCACCAAAAACCTGCGCCAGCATCGGCCACGGCAGGCTGTCCCTGGGTAACAGGCTGGCCGGCGCATAGGCGTAGGTCACGTTGCTGAGATCCGCGGAGATACGGAAATCCCCCTGCTTCGGTTTGTTGAAGGGAAAATCACTCAAATCACCCTTGACTTTGAATTTGACGTTCGAAGCGGCACCCGCCAAGACCGCATCGCGCACGTAATCACGCACTTCCTTGTGCAAACCCAGAGGAAGGTAACGATGCACCCGGGCACCAACGACCCTACCGAGTTGGCCCTGCACATCCAAAAGACCAGGAAAACGCCCCGCACTTTGCGTGGCACTGCCTTTCGCAGTCTGCCATTTGATCTGGGCTTCGCCCTGTGCATCGGCATTGGTGAAACGCAGGTTGGGCAGGGAGATGCTAATTTGGTCACCATCAGCTTTCCACTGCACATCGCTGCTCATCTGGTCCAGCAGAACACGTGTTTCGTCAAAAATGCCTGGCAGATCGATATGTCCGGCTTTCAAGGCCAACTTCGCCTGCCCCCCGGACTGGTTGAAATCGAAGTCAATATCGGCCCCGCTGAATCCGGGGCGAGCTCCGTCTCCCACCGGGCGCGCGGCAATCTCCAGCTGTCGGCCACTGCCCTTGACGGTGTAGAGGGTTGGCTTTTCAATCTGCCCCTGCCAGCTCGCCTGCACCTGCTCCACCAACCCCTTGGGGGCCAGTTGGAACAGCGTTTCGCGCAGTGCATCGTCCATCGGCAAACGCTGGGCAATCTGCGCCATGGCAGCCAGATCGAGCCGGTCCCCGGCGAACTCGCCATGCGCCGGCTTTCGGGCGTCGCCAGCGAAAACCGATAAGCGCACGTTACCGCCCGGCCAGTGCAAACCATCCTTTGTTTCAAATTGCAGGGCTTGAGTCGAAAATTCCAATCCGCCTTCCATCCGCCTGGCGCCCAGCCGCCCGGTGACGCCCCTCACGGTTAGCGGCTCCAGCTTGGGGTTGACGGTGAGTTTGACGTCATCCAGGGCCAGATCTGCTGTGGCGCCCGTGGGCTCGCCCTCGACCACATCGATCCAGGCCCGCACGGAACCAGAACCCTGCGCAAGGTCCACCCCCAGATCAGCGTAGCGCCGCAACT
>JAIPDC010000092.1 GCA_021737865.1 Rhodoferax sp. | reverse complement strand
GCGCGTCTTGCTGTGTGGTCCGGCGGGACAATTGGCACTCAAATCCTACGAACCTGCGGCCTTGAAGCCGCGCAACGTTACGCCAAAGCAAATGATGGCCGGCTTGATGAAGGGCGGTGCCACGGTGGAGGTGTGCGCATTGTTTTTGCCCAATGCAGACAAGACCCCTGCCGACTTGATGGAAGGTGTAGCGGTTGCCAAACCCCATGAAGTTGCCGCGTACATGCTCAAACCAGGCGTGCGTGCCTTCGGGTTCTAAAGGGTCCGTGCTGCTCCGGTTCCCACTCCGGGCGATAAAGCGGCCAGGAATCGCATGACTGCATGATTGCGGGAATCGGTAAGTGCTATTACGGGGATCAATGGCTGATCGAAGATGCGATACTGCCACCCCATGTGGTTGCACTGCCTATTCTTGATCGCTGCCGGCCTGGCGGGTAACTACCTCAGTTATCCGCTATTCATCGGTATCGACTTTCTCTTTGGCAGTATTTTTGCGATGCTGGCATTGCAGCTCTGTGGCCAGGGGCGCGGCATTCTGGCGGCCGCGCTGATTGCGAGTTACACCTTCGTTCTTTGGAGTCATCCCTACGCCATCGTCATCATGACGCTGGAGGTGGCGGTAGCCGGCTGGCTGGTGGCGCACCGCAAGATCGGTTTGGTGTTGGCGGACACCCTTTACTGGCTCATCCTGGGCATGCCGCTGGTTTATTTCTTCTATGTCGTCGTGATGGATGTGTCCCTGGGCAGCGCCTACATGATCATGATCAAGCAGACTGTGAACGGCATTGCCAATGCGCTGCTGGGCCGATTGATCTTTGTCGCGGTAACTTTACGTACACGCAATTCGCATATTCCCTTGCGGGATGTGATCTACAACCTGCTGGCCTTTTTTGCCCTTGTTCCCGTCCTGACTTTGCTGATGGTCGAAGGCAAAAGTGATTTTGTCGAGACCGATCGCTCGACCCGCACCCAATTGCAGCAGGACAACCAGCGCCTGACGCACCAACTGAATCAATGGATGCAGGAGAGAAGTGCCACCGTGCTTCACCTGACCGAGCTGGCGAAAGTCCTGACTGCGCAGCAGATGCAGACCCGGCTGGACCAGGCCCGTGCTTCTGATGTCAACTTTCTCCGCATTGGCATGCGCGACACAGAGTCTGTCATCACCGCCTACTCACCGCAGATCGATGAAGCGGGCCAGTCCAATGTCGGGCGGAAGTTTTCGGAGCGCCCCTACATTGCCGAACTCAAGCGGACCCTCAAACCGATGTTCACGGAAGTCGTCATGGGACGCATCGGCGCACCCAAACCCGTCGCTATTCTGCTGGCTCCGGTGATGCGCCAGGGCGGTTATGGTGGCTACATCAATACGGTCCTGAGTCTTGACCGGCTCAAGGAACAGTTAGACACCCATGCGGGGCCCACGTCCATGCTGTACACGCTGGTTGACAAGGTTGGAAACGTCATCCTGACTAACCGCAAAGACCAGCACATGATGGAGCCCTTTGTGCGGGGTGCGGGGGATTTGAAATATCTGAGCGGCACGATATCTCAATGGGTGCCTGCACCGCCACACCTAGCCACCGTGTTCGAACGCTGGAGAAATTCGTTCTATGTGAGTGAGGCCCCGGTCAGCAAACTGGCCGATTGGAAACTGATTCTGGAACAGCCCCTGGCGCCAGTCCAGGAACGGATTTTTGCGCACTACGCTGATGCGCTGGCGCTGCTGCTTGCACTGCTCATTGTGACTCTCGCATTGGCGGAATTTCTGAGTCGCCGGGTCGTGGAAGCCACTCAGCAGCTCAGTGCGACGACACGTAAATTGTCGACCATCCTGGACGCCGATCCGCAGTCGACCTGGTCGAGCAGCACTCTGCTCGAACCACAGCAATTGATCGTAAATTTCGGGGAAATGGGGAGTTCTCTGTTGGCGCAGTTCCAGACGATTCGTCAGAATAACGCGACTCTGGAACGACGGGTGGCTGAACGTACAGCTGCGTTGGAAGACAGCGAGAAACGCTACCGCACCATGGTTGAGTGGTCGCCCGAAGCCATTGCGGTGCACCGCGAGGGCATCGTGGTTTACGTCAATCCGGCGGCCATCACGATGATGGGGGCCACGTCGGCGCAAGATCTGCTTGGCAAATCCATACTTGACTTCGTGCACCCACAGTATCGTCAGATGGTGATCGAGCGCAGCAGAAGAGCGGATGCCAGTGACGCCAGTGCACCCTTGGTCGAGGAAAAATTTGTCCAGGTGGATGGGACCGTCATCGACGTTGAGGTGCAAAACACTCGGATCATTTTTGATGGCAAGCCGGCCATCCAGGTGGCTGGCCGCAACGTGACTGCACGCAATCGGGCAGAAAGCGCACTGCATGACAACTACGAGGCGCTGCGTAGTATCTTGCAGACGTCACTTGACGGCTTCTTTCAGGCCGATTGCAACGGCTATTTGCTTGAGGTGAATGCAACGTATTGTGAGCAGTCAGGCTATTCCCGCGAGGAGCTTCTCGGCATGCACATCACCGCCCTGGATGCCGTTGAATCCGCCGATATAACAGCCGACCGCATTTCCCAGCTCCTGTTGTTCGGTCGGGATCAGTTTGAAACCCTGCATAGACGCAAAGATGGGTCGATATGGTTCTGCGAGGTGAGTGCGACATTTTGCAGGGTCGGCGGTGGAGTCCTATTTGCATTTCTTCGAGACATCACGGTGCGCACGCGCGTGCAGGAACAGCTCAGCATCGCCGCGTGCGCTTTTGAATCACAAGCCGGCATGATGGTTACCGACGCCGGCGGTGTCATTCTCAAGGTCAATCGGGCCTTCACTGCCATTACCGGCTATGCCTCTGAGGAGGCCGTGGGCCAGACACCGCGACTGCTCAAATCGGATCGCCACGACGCGAATTTCTACCGCGGTATGTGGGAAACGCTTGAGCAGACAGGGGAATGGAAGGGTGAAATCTGGGACAAGCGCAAGACCGGCGAGGTGTATCCCATTAGCTTGGCCATTTCTGCGGTCAAGAATGGCCAGGGTGTCGTGACCCATTACATCGGCGCATTTTACGACATCACGGAGCGTAAGGACGCGGAGAACGCGCTACGCGCGCTGAATCAGAGACTGGCGGAATCGAAGCAGAATTTGCGCGCACTGGCAGCACAAACCGAGACGCTGCGGGAGGAAGAGAGAAAACATGTTGCTCGTGAAGTGCATGACGAACTGGGACAGGTTATGACGACGCTGCGCATCAACCTGTCAGCGCTAGCCATGCGCTTTGGCCAGCAGACTCCGGCTCTGATTGACGATGTGCAGGGCATGAAGGTGCTGGTGGATCGGGCCATCCAGGGGGTGCGCAATGTGGCTGTAAATTTGCGCCCGGCGGCGCTGGACATGGGCCTGATTCCTGCCATCCAGTGGCTGGCCAAAGATTTTTCTCAGCACCATGCCATGGCGTGTGCAGTTCGCCCACCAGCACAGGATATCGATCTGGATGAGTCGCGGGCGGTTGTCGTTTTTCGTATCGTGCAGGAGTCGCTCACCAACATCAGCCGGCACGCCCGCGCCACGCAGGTGGATATCAGTATCCAGCTGAATGGTACGGGACTGGCCGTTATGGTGCTGGACAACGGAGCTGGATTTGACCCCAACCTCCCGGCCCCGCGCAAGTCATTTGGGCTGCTGGGTATGCGCGAGCGGGCCATTGCACTGGGCGGTCGTGTGGACGTTGTCAGTGCGCCCGGAATGGGAACGGTGATTGAACTGTCGATCCCCGTCAACTTTGACATTACTGAGGAATTCATATGATTCGATTGGTCATTGCCGATGATCACCCTATCGTGCGCGGTGGTTTGAAACAGCTTTTCACACTGGTGCCTGATATCGTGGTGGCGGGGGAGGCCAGCAATGGAGCGGAAGTGCTGGCATGGTTGCGCAATGAGCCCATTGACCTGCTGCTGTTGGACTTGAATATGCCCGGCCCCAGTGGCGCCGACCTCATCGCACGGCTGAAGGCGCACGGCGCGAATTTTTCAATTCTCATCTTGAGCATGCACAACGAACCCGAGGTGGCGGCGCGCGCGCCCAAGGCGGGCGCCAGTGGGTACATCACCAAAGACTGCGAGTCCGAGATTTTGCTGGCCGCCATCCGCAAGGTCTCTGCGGGGGGGCGGTACATCGCGCCCGAGTTGGCAGAACAAATAGCCTTCGACTCAACATTCGTGGAACCGGCTCCACTACATAACCTTTTGTCGGGTCGTGAGTTACAAGTATTTCGTCTGTTGACCACCGGAAAAAGTGTCAATGACATTGCCGAGCTATTGGTCATCAGCAACAAGACCGTCAGCACCCACAAGGTTCGTTTGATGGAAAAGCTGAACCTCTCCAGCGTGGCGGACCTGACGCGCTACGCCATGCAGCACAAACTGCTAGCCTGACTCCAGTTCCAGTCCAGTCCAGTCCAGTCCAGTCCAGTCCAGTCGTGACTG
The DNA here is from genome assembly GCA_021737865.1 of Rhodoferax sp. Classification (GTDB taxonomy): domain Bacteria; phylum Pseudomonadota; class Gammaproteobacteria; order Burkholderiales; family Burkholderiaceae_C; genus Allorhodoferax. Next base: position 8,405 of record JAIPDC010000092.1, on the reverse strand, counting down.
GTCATCCGTATTTGCGAGTCGGTGTGTCGGTAAATCCCTACCCGCCATAAGGCCCTTATCTGACAGCAAAACCGGGATCGCCCGATAGTGCGTTCGTGACGGTTCGTGCAAGATAGCGTTGTGCCGATCAGAGTCCTGATTGGGGGTGATTCGGTGCGGGTAAAGGTCCTATCACACTTCAATTGAACCAAAAGCCTGCGCATCGCCGTGGGTTGACATTCAGGCGTCTTCAGCGACTCTGAAATTTTGCTTGAGGTGGTCGGCCAGCAGGACCCAAGGATTTGAGCTGCCAACCATAAAAAATGTTTGCGCTAGCCATGCGAACGGAACAAGGAGCAACATATTGCGAGACAACCTACCGGTCACTCAGAACGAGTACGAGTTTTCCGGCGGCGAGACTTTGCTGTCCGCAACGGACACGTCGAGTCATATTGCCTATGCTAACGCGGCATTCATTCGTACGAGTGGCTACGCCATTGAAGACCTCTTGTGGCAACCCCACAACCTCGTGCGCCATCCAGACATGCCCGCCGAGGCCTTTGCCGACATGTGGCGCAGCCTAGAGCAAGGGCAGTCCTGGACAGCATTGGTAAAAAACCGTCGCAAAAACGGTGACCACTACTGGGTGCGAGCCAACGCTGCGCCCATGTGCCGCAATGGCGAAGTAAAGGGACATTTGTCCGTGCGCACCAAGCCGTCGCGTGCAGAAATTGACGGTGCCGAGTCGCTGTACCGGCGTTTCAAGGAGGGCCGGGCAGCGGGTGTGGCTTTTCATCGGGGTCTGATCGTTCGCACCGGCCTTTTGCGTTGGACCAGTGCACCGCAACTGCTACCAGTGGCCTGGCGCGTGCGTCTGGCGTTGTTGGGCGCGGGCGTCCTCTCAGGTTTGGTCCTGTCACTGAGCGCCCTGGCAGCGGTGCCCATGGCTTGTGTGGGGGCGGCCATTGCGGGCAGCTTGCTGCTAGCGAATTTCATCATCGAGGCGCAGATCACGTCACCTCTGGGAAGAATTCTGAAGGTAGCGCAACAAGTGGCATGCGGTGAAACAGCTGATGAGTTGGGTATGAACCGCTGCGACGAGATGGGCATGCTTGCCCGGGCCATCAACCAGTCCGGTCTCAATTTGCAGTCGCTGGTGGCCGATGTGTTCGAGCAGGCCACTGGCGTCCAGGTGGCCAGCATGGAGATCGCTTCTGCCACCAATGATTTGTCGAGCCGCACCGAGCAGACAGCGTCGAATTTGGAGCAGACTGCCGCGGCCATGGAACAGCAAACGGCGTCCGTGCGCCAAAATTCCGAAACGGCACAACAGGCCAGTGAAATGATGCAGGCGGCCACGCAAGTCGCCGCAAAAGGGGGGCAGGCCATGGCTGACGTCGAGGCCACCATGTCGCTCATCTCGGCGTCGAGCAGCAGAATTGCTGACATCATCGGCGTGATTGACGGCATTGCGTTTCAGACCAATATTCTGGCGCTGAATGCCGCAGTCGAGGCCGCGCGGGCCGGTGAACAGGGGCGGGGCTTTGCTGTGGTCGCCAGCGAAGTAAGAAGTCTCGCCGGGCGTTCTGCTTCGGCAGCGAAGGAAATCAAGACACTGATTGATGACTCGGTGCAAAAAGTCGGGGCTGGCAATCGACTGGTCGCCGACGCGGGCCTGACCATGAGCGAAGTCGTTCATCAGGTGGAACGGGCCAACGCATTAATGGCTGAAATTACCGTTGCGTCCAAGGAGCAATCTCTTGGCATTGCGCAGGTCAGTCAAGCCATCGCGCAGCTTGATGAGATGACCCAGCAAAACGCTGCCATGGTGGAGCAAAGCGGCGCCGCCGCCATCGCCATGGGGGATCAGGCTCAGCGACTGGTGGATGCAGTGAAGGTCTTCTCTGCTTGAGGGGCCTCGATGAACACTCATCCATCCCTTCACCGCCGCCGCCAATTGGCGCAGTGGCTCTCGCTGTTCTTGGTTTTGCTAGTGTGGGGTGGCTATATTGGCCATTTTCGCTACCGCGAATACATCGACATCGAGTCCCAACAACGCGCGCAACTGCACCACCAGGCCAGCGTGCTGGAAGCGAGCCTATCCTCCTCAATTGTTCTGAGCCATCGTGCGATAGAAGGCATCCTGAAGAATATTCCGCGTGGAAGAATCGGCGAAGACCGCACTTATCAGACGAGTCAAAAATCTAAAATTATCAGCGCCCCAGCGCCAATCCGAACCCTGATGATCACCAGCTCTTCCGGCCGGGTGCTGGCATCGAACCAAGAACAACTCCTCGCTCAGGACATTTCCGGACAAAGCATTTTTCAAACGGCGCTGAATTCGAACAACACCCAAGTACTGTACGTCGCGCCACCCTCCGCGCGACATTTGAATGAGGGGGTGCTGACAATGGCTCGCATCATCGTGGGACCGGAGGGCGAATTTTCCGGCGTCGTCGTCGTCGACGCGGACCAGGCGCATTTGTCGACACTGTTGAATGCCGTTCGTTACGCGCCTGACGTGCGTGCTCTTGTTAGTCAGGGCGGCAGCGCATCGATCGTGCTGGCAGACACCGCCGAGTACCTGGCAACAGACAAGCGCTTGACAGTTTCCAGAACCCTTCAGCCCGGCAGTCTTCCCATCGACAAGCCGCTGGTGATCGGGGTTTCCCGCGATTTGACGTCGATTTTCGCGAACTGGCACCGCGCAAACGTGGAGCAAGCGAGACTATTCTGTTTCCTGATTTTGGTCGCAACCCTGAGCCTGCTGGCGTACCAGCGGCACGCGCGCGCCTTGAGTCATATCCATCGCAAGCGTGAGCAGGCGCTGCGGACCAGCGAGGCCCGGCTACAGTCCATCTTTGATGCGACGCCGGACGCCATGCTGATCAGCGATGATCAGGGCAAGATCGTCATGGCCAACCAACGCGTGGAGCGCGTGCTCGGTTACCGCGTTGCGGAGTTGGTCGGCATGTCGATAGAGGATTTGATACCGATGCGATCCCGTACAAGCCATCCGGTTCAACGTGGAAAGTACGGCGTTTCACCGGAGCCTCGCCCGATGGGGTATGGACTTGCGGTCAAGGCGCTGCAAAAAGATGGCAGGGAATGCGACGTCGAAGTCAGCTTGAGCCGAATTCAAACCGATGAGCTGATGTTTTTTGCGTGTGCGCTGCGAGACATCAGCGAGCGCATGCGCTTCGAGGAACAGCTTCGCATCGCGGCCGTGGCGCTTGAGTCGCACCATGGCGTAGTGGTTACTGACGCCGTTGGCGTGATTTTGCGGGTCAATCGAGCGTTTACCAAGATGACCGGTTATTCAAGCAAAGAAGCCACCGGGAAGAGGATGAATTTTTTCAAGTCGAATCGCCATGACAAGCGGTTCTACGCCGCAATCTGGCGGAAAATTTTAAGCACCGGGACGTGGGAAGGCGAGATCTGGAATCGCAACAAGAATGGCGATGTCTGCCCCCACTGGATCACCATTGCCGCGGTACGAAGCCATGACGACCTTGTCAGCCATTATGTGGGCACCTACACCGATATCTCGCAACGCAAAAAAGACGAGTCCGACCTTTGCATTGCGGCCGCCGCCTTTGAATCGCAACTGGCGATGGTCATCACGGATGTGAAAGGAGTCATACTGCGCGTCAATCAGGCGTTTGTCGGAATTACTGGCTACGCAGCCGGTGAAGTCGTCGGCGAGAACCTCCGGCATTTTCAGTCCGGGCGACATAGCAATGATTTTTATCGCGCGATGTGGGAGTCCATCGCGCGTACCGGCGGCTGGCAGGGCGAAGTCTGGGACCAGCGGAAAAATGGTGAGTTTTATCCCAAGTGGCTCACCATGTCGGCGATACGCGACGAAGGCGATCAGGTGACCCATTACATCGGGACCCATTACGACATCACCGATCGCAAGAAGGCGGAAGAAGTCATCCATGAACTGGCTTTCTTTGACCAGCTCACCGGTTTGGCCAATCGCACGCTGCTGCTGGATCGCTTGAAGCAGGCCTTGACCGCCAGTGCGCGCAGCGCAAGCTTTGGCGCCCTGCTGTTCATTGATCTGGATAACTTCAAGACCCTCAACGACACACTCGGACATGACGTTGGCGATCTGCTGCTCAAGCAGGTGGCGCAACGCCTGAGACTGTGCGTGCGCGAGGGCGATACGGTTGCCCGATTGGGAGGAGATGAATTCGTGGTGGTGCTCGCCGGACTGAGTGCGAGCAAAGCCGAAGCGGCGTCGGCCGGTGAAGCCATTGCGGAGAAAATTCTGTGCGCCTTCAATAAGGTCTATCACTTGGGAGATGTGGCGCACAACAGCACCGCCAGCTTGGGCGTCACCTTGTTCAATGGGGATGGTGCGACCATCGACGACTTGATGAAGCAGGCCGATCTCGCCATGTACAAGTCAAAGTCCGCCGGGCGCAATTTGGTCCGCTTCTTTGACCCCACACTGGAGACCGCAGTGAAGGCGCGCGCGACGCTTGAGGCTGATCTGCGGCGCGCAGTGAATGAAAAGCAGTTCCTGATTCACTACCAAGCTCAGGTAGTAGGGGACGGCCGGGTCATTGGTGCGGAGGCGCTGGTGCGCTGGCAGCATCCCGAGCGCGGCATCGTATCGCCCGCTGAGTTCATACCCATGGCTGAGGAAACCGGCTTGATTCTCTCGCTGGGGCACTGGGTTCTGGAAACCGCCTGCTGCCAATTGGCGCAGTGGGCCAAGCAGTCCAGCATGGCTCATCTCACCCTGGCGGTAAACGTCAGCGCGCACCAGTTCAACGCCCCCGGCTTTGTCCAGGATGTGCTGCAGGTTCTCAGGCGCACCGGGGCCAACCCGGCGCTACTGAAATTGGAGTTGACTGAGAGCCTGCTGGTGCATAACGTCCAGGAAGTCGCGCAGAAAATGGTGGCATTGAAGAAGCAAGGCGTGGGCTTTGCGCTGGATGACTTTGGTGTCGGTTTTTCTTCGCTGTCCTACCTGAAGTTGCTTCCTCTGGATCATTTGAAAATTGATCAATCGTTTGTGCGCGACGTACTGAACGATCCGAACGATGCAGCAATTGCCCAGACCATCGTGGCCCTGGCCAGTAGCCTCGGGCTGGGGGTGATCGCAGAGGGCGTTGAAACAGACGCCCAGCGACGATTTCTGGCCGAGTCCGGTTGCCATGCCTATCAGGGCTATTTTTTTAATCGCCCGTTGCCGCTGCTGGGATTTGAGGCGTATGTGCAGGGGGTTCCTAATCAGCCTGGTCCCAGTAGGGTCTGAGATGCATCTGCCATGCAACACAACACAACACTTTTGGTTGAAACATACGTTGGGTTGCTTCAGCTCCACGTAGGAAATTTCCGATAGGTGAGGGGGATACTTCCGAGGCAAAGTGTAGGCATTGCCCGCTGGTGCGTTGGGTAACGCCAGTCCATAATTCTTGGCCATCAATCGGACATGATCGGGTGCTATATGCGTTTGCGATCGATGCTTGCGTGTTGCTTCTGCTTCGCCTTGCTTTCCATTTGATGGTCACCAACATTTCGCACTACCAGAAGCTATGAGTGTGCAAATACACGGATGGGAGTGCACACGATGGAATATGTTTTCGAGCTGGGTCTACCGAGGCAACGGAAAAATGAGGGCAGGTATTTGGATATGGAAATCGACTATGTCGCTTTAATCGAGCGTTGGATCAATTATCTGGGTGGCTTGGGGGCCGCACCCCATTCAAAATCACCAATGCTATTGCGTGCCCCATGGCCATGGCTGCAAGGCTGGGTGGTCGCGGCGAAGCCGTTCTCGCCATTGACAAGGGAAAAATCAGTCAATTGGCACGCCTGCGTCACGGTGAATGGAACGCAGCGTGAGCAACTCATCTGTGAATAAGCCAAACGACGCACTGAAGTCGAGTTGGGATGTCGATGCCAAACTCCTGGGAATCGCCTATGGCCGGATGCGACTGAACACGCTGCTGACGCTCCTCACTTCCGTCATCGGCGCCCTTATTTTTTCGCTTTTTCCGTTGGTGCCAATGGTTGCATGGATGGCAACTCTCCTGGTCATAGTGGTGGCCGGTTACGTGCTATCTGCTGTGTTTTTGCGGGCAACGCCCGCGCGGGACGAGCTTGCATTCTGGCAGCATCTATTGACGATTCATTACGCGGCCGCTGGCGCTGCATGGGCGCTGGGACCGACTCTGATGATGGCGCAGGTCGCTGGTGCGCAGTCGACTATTTTGGTTGGCATACTGCTGAGCGTCTGCGCGGTAGTGACGGTTTCGATGGCAGAGCAGCGAGCGGCGATGCAGGCCTTCCTCGCCGCCGCACTTGTGCCGCCTGCCATAGCGGCCTGGCACATCGGGGGCAACGCTGAACAAATGGTTGCAGTGGTGCTGTTGGGTGGACTGGCTGCACTGTTGGTGGTCGGTCGCGTTTCCCACCAGTCTGTGCGTACTTTGCTACAAACCCAGTCCACCTTGCGTGAGAGCGAGGAGCGTTTGCGCACCCTGATTGAGTGGTTGCCCGTCGCGATCGGCGTTCATCGCGCTGGTGTATTGATTTATGTCAATCCGGCCGCCATCAAGCTGTTTGGCGCAAATTCAGCGCAAGACCTGGTCGGCACCGCCGTCTCTGATCGGGTTCACCCGGACTTTCATCAAATCTCCAAGGCGCGGATACAGAGTGTTTTGGGCCAAGTGGAAATGCCGCTGACCGAAATGAAATATCTCAAGTTGGATGGAACGGCAATGGAGGTGGAATCCCAGATCACCTCGATTACCTACAGCGGAGAATCGGCCATTCTCTTTGTCGCCCGCAACATTTCCGCGCGCAAGGCTACCGAAAGACAGCTGGCACTGTTTCGCAGGGTGTTCGATTCCAGCAGCCAGTGCATTGGCATTGCCGACCACAAAGGGCGAATCATCTACCAGAATCCAGCACAAGCTCAAGAGATTGGCTATTCGGACATGGAGATTGTCGGACAGCCGTTTACCATGGTCATGGATGAGAATAGTGTGGAAAAATTCGCCACGGAGATCATTGGATCGGTGGCCGCTGGAGGAGACTGGGCGGGAGAAGTGCCACTTCAGCGCAAGGATGGCAGCCGCTTCATTTCGCACAGCAACATTAGCTGCATCAAGGGGGAGCGCGGACCCAATCAGTATTTTTTCAACATTTTCAGCGATTTCAGCGAAGAACTGGCGCGCCGCAGCGAACTCGCCCACGCCAAGGTATCAGCCGAACGAGCCAACCAAGCCAAATCGGAGTTTCTCTCCGGCATGAGCCACGAACTGCGCACACCCATGAACGCCATCCTTGGCTTTAGCCAGCTCATGGAATACGACGACACGCTGCCCGACGAGCACAAGGACAACGTGCATGAGATCATCAAGGCCGGGCACCACCTGCTTGAACTCATCAACGAGGTGCTGGACCTGTCCAAAATCGAATCCGGCCACATCGGCTTGTCGCTGGAGCCGGTAGAAGTGGGGGCCATCGTCCAGGAGTGTCTGAATCTGATTGGCCCTCTGGCAGAAAACCGTGATATCAAGCTCAGCCACGGCGGGCTGCAAGGGGCGGCGGTGCGGGCCGACCGCACCCGACTCAAGCAGGTGCTGATCAACCTGCTTTCCAATGCCATCAAATACAACCGCGAGGGTGGCCGCGTGCGCCTCGATGTGCTACTCCAGGGCAGGGACCGGCTGCGCATCCTGGTGACGGATACAGGCCCGGGCATCCCCGCCGGACGCTTGGGGGAACTGTTTCAGCCCTTCAACCGCCTCGATGCCGCGAACAGCGGCATCGAAGGCACCGGCATTGGCCTGGCCATCACCCGGCGCATTGTCGAGTCGATGGGCGGCACGGTGGATGTCGAAAGCGAAGTCGGCGTGGGCAGCAGGTTCTGGATTGAATTGCCACGCGAATTCCTGCAAGTGACAAGCCACGAGGATGCCAATTGTGCTGCGCCAGCACAGTACTTTGATGCCACCCAGCGCACGGTTCTCTACATTGATGACAACGCATCCAACCTGAAACTGGTGGCGCAGATTCTCGGCCGTCGAAAACACATTCATCTGCTCACGGCACACACCCCGGAGTTGGGCATCGAGCTGGCGCTGGCGCGCCGCCCGGCGTTGATCCTGTTGGACATCAACATGCCGGGCATGAACGGCTACCAGGTGCTGGAGGTGCTCAAGGCTGATACGAGCTTGAAGGCGATCCCGATTGTCGCGGTCACTGCCAATGCCATGCTCCGCGATATCGAACGCGGCCGCGCCGCCGGCTTTGCCGACTACATCTCCAAACCGCTCGATGTCGATCATTTCCTGAAAACCATCGACAGTTGCCTTGACAGCAGCGAAAAGGCTGCGACATGACATACGACCCGATCGAAGTAGACGCCCACCCCTTCAGCCAGATGCGCCAGCTGATCA
>JAIPDC010000091.1 GCA_021737865.1 Rhodoferax sp. | reverse complement strand
AGGAGCAGTTGCGACTGTTGGGCTACGCCTGCGAGTTGGCTGAAGACGGCGCCATTGCCCTGCGGATGTGGCAAGCCCACCCAGCTCGCTACGCCCTGCTATTGACCGACTGCCATATGCCCAACCTGGACGGTTTCGGCCTCACCGAAGCCATCCGCGTGGCGGAGCCTGCGGGGGTGCGCCTGCCCATCATCGCCATCACCGCCAACGCCATGCAAGGCGAAGCAGATCGCTGCCGAGACCGCGGCATGGACGACTATTTATCGAAACCGCTGCGCATGCAGGAACTGGCACCGGTGCTGGAGAAGTGGCTGCGCTGCCAAGGCGATAACAACCAGGTGAAGTCAAACATTTTATGAACCTGCGCTTTCTCAATTTCCATTCGCTGAAGACCCGCATCACCCTGGCCACGCTGGTGATTTTTGTGCTCGGCACGGTGCTGCTGGGGGTCTACGCGAGCCTCATGCTGCGCGAGGATCTGGGGCGCGATTTGGGCGCGCAGCAGTTCGCCACGGTGTCGCTGCTGGCGGCGCAGGTTGATGATGAAATCAAGGGCCGCATGGGCGCGCTCGAACTCACCGCGGCAAAGATCGATTCCAAAATGATGGCAGACCGTGCGGCGTTGCAGACCTACCTGGAGCAGCGCCAGCATATCCCGGCCCTGTTCAACGGCGGCGCCTTTGCCACCGGTGCCGATGGCAAAGCCATTGCGGATGTGCCAATCACTACCGGGCGGATTGGGCTCAATTATTCGGAGCGCGACTACATCCAGGCGGCACTCAAGAAGGGCAAATCTTCCGTCGGACAACCGGTGCTGGGCAAAGGCCTGAGTGCACCGGTGGTTCCCATTTCGGCACCCATTCGGGATGCGCAGGGCCGCCAAATTGGCGTGCTGGTGGGCATTGTCAATCTGGCCAAGCCGAATTTTCTGGACAAGATTATCAACAGCCGCTATGGCAACACCGGAGGCTATTGGCTTGTCGATGGCCCGCACCGGCTCAACATCATTGCCACCGACAAAAGTCGCACCATGACCGCGATGCCAGCCGCCGGCGTGTCAGCGGCGCTGGACCGTTTTGTGGGCGGCTTTGAAGGCACACAGGTGTATGTAAACGCGCAAGGCGTGGAAGTGGTGGTGTCGGTCAAGGCCATTCCCTCGGCCGGTTGGACCCTGGTGGCGAGTTTGCCCACGGCCGAGGCCTTTGCCCCGATCGCGCACCAACAGCAGCGCATGGCGCTGGCGGTCCTGCTGGTGGTCCTGATGTCTGGCGCCCTGATCTGGTGGGCAACTGCTCGCATCGTCAAGCAGCAACTCGCGCCCATGCTGGACACCACCCATGCGCTGGATGATCTGGTGCGTGCGGGCCATGCGCCACAAGCGTTGCCCATTACCAACCGCGACGAAGTGGGCGAACTGATTGCCGGATTCAACCGGCTGCTACAGGTCATGCGGCAAGCCTCGGACCGCTGGCACTTCGCCGTAGAGGGTTCGGGTGCCGGCGTTTGGGACTGGAATATCCAGACCGGCGAAGCAACACTCTCCAGGCGCTGGAAGGAAATGCTGGGCTACTCCGAGAGCGAGATTGGCAGCAGTGCAGAGGAGTGGTCCAGCCGGGTTCACCCGGACGACCTGCCGGCAGCGATGCAAGCCATTCAAGCCCACATGGATGGCAAGACCAGCACAGCCGTGACGGAGTTCCGCATGCGCTGCAAGGATGGCCATTACATCTGGACGCTGGGCCGTGGCATGGTAGTGAGCCACAGCGCCGACGGCAAGCCGCTGCGCCTGGTGGGCACACAAGAAGACATTACCGAACGCAAGCAGGAGCAGGTGGCGCTGGTTGCGGCGAAGGCCATGGCCGAAAGCGCCAGCCGCGCCAAAAGCGAATTTCTGGCCAACATGAGCCACGAGATCCGCACGCCCATGAACGGGGTCATCGGCATGGTCGATATCTTGCAGAAGACGCGACTCTTGCCCGAGCAGCACCGCATGCTGGGCACGATTCACCAGTCGTCCATGGCGCTGCTGCAGCTGCTGAACGACATTTTGGATTTCTCCAAGATCGAGGCCGGCAAGCTCGATGTGGAGTGTGTTCCGATGCGACTGCGGGATGTGGCCGAAGGGGTGGCTCAACTGATGGTGTCGCTGCCGGGGCGCCAGGCAACCCAGCTCGCGCTGCGCGTGTCGCCCGACTTGCCCGAATACATGATGGGCGACCCCAGCCGGCTGCGCCAGGTGTTGCTCAACCTGTTGGGCAACGCCTTCAAATTCAGTGGCGGTGGCGGAGCTGGCGAATCCCTGGTGCAGCTGAACATCGAACCCTGCGTGTGTGTGGGCGGCGCAACCGGTGTGCGCTTGTCCATTGTCGACAACGGCATTGGCATGAACCCCGAGGTGGTGGCCAGGTTGTTTCAACCATTCAGCCAGGCCGATGAGAGCACGGCGCGCAGGTTTGGCGGCACCGGGCTGGGCCTGTCGATCACACAGCGTTTGGTGGAATTGATGCACGGCCAGGTGTCGGTGCAAAGCACCCCGGGGGCAGGCTCGGAGTTTGTGGTCGAGCTGCCGCTGCAACCCTGCGAGCCGGTCCACGCTGAAATGCTGCACCCGCAAGCCACCACGCAGACAGAGAACTCCGACCCCGCACAGCGCCCCGACACCCCCACGACGGAAGAGGCCGCCCAAACCGGGCGACTGATCCTGCTGGCCGAAGACAACGAGACCAACCGTGAGGTGATGCAGGAGCAGCTGCACCTGCTGGGCTACGCCTGCGAGATGGCCGAAGACGGCGCCATTGCATGGCAGATGTGGCAGGCCAACCCCGGGCGTTACGCCCTGCTGCTGAGCGACTGCCACATGCCCAACCTTGACGGCTTTGGGTTGACCGAGGCCATTCGGCAGGCCGAACCACACGGCACGCGCCTGCCCATCATCGCCGTCACGGCCAACGCCATGCAAGGCGAGGCGCAGCGCTGCCGCGAGCGCGGCATGGACGACTATTTGTCCAAGCCGCTGCGCATGTCCGAACTCGCGCCGATGCTGGAGAAATGGCTGCCTGCAGCACGGGGGAATGCCGTCTAACCGGGCCTCAAAAGCCCCGCCAACCGCGCATCGAATGTCGCGCCGGGAAACACGTCCTGCAACTGTCGATCCGCAAGACCAAAACCGCCGCGCAAGACCTGCGAAAAGACACTGCGAAAGTCGTGGTGCACCGGCAAATCCCGGGCCTCGTGCAGGTTGCCGCTGGACAGCCCGGACCATTCGCCGTGCCAACGCCCGCCGTTGATTCGGTTGCCGATGAGCCACAGCGTGTTGCCATGACCATGGTCGGTGCCGCGCGTGCCGTTCTCGGCCGCCGTGCGGCCAAACTCGCTGACCACCGCAATCACATCGCCGCTCTCGGAAAAGTCTTGCCTGAGTTGCACCAAAGCCTGAGCGAGTTTGGCCAGATTTTGTGACAACGCTCCAGTCACGGCCCCCTGGTTGGCGTGGGTGTCCCAACCGCCCGCAGACAAAAACCCCAGCCGCAAATGGCGGTCATTGCGCATCAGGGTGCCCAGGTGCTGCGCGTCAAGCAGCAGACCGGCGGCGCTGGCTGCACCGTTGTCCGAAGCCATCATTTCCTGATTCAACTCCTGCGCGCTGCTCATCCGGCTGTCTGCGCCCTGGCGGAAGGCACTGGAGACAGCGTCTGGCCCGGCATACAGATCCATGAGCGCCTGGCGTGTGCGCTGATTGCCCAGCACACCTTCCTGAGTGGCTGATTTTCCCTTCGGAATCAAGCGCACCACAACCGGGCCGCTGAGGATTTTTGGATTGGCTTCGCCGACGCCAATCGCCAGTGGCGCCGAGCCACCGCCCGCCCCTATTTCAGCCAGCGTATTGAGCCAGCCGCGCGGTGCATTGCTTTTGCCGGGGACGCCGATTTCCCAATGGTTTTGCGCCTCGAAGTGCGAGCGACTGGGGTCGGGTGAGCCGGCTGCAGGAATAAAACCCAGGACACCGCTGTGCCACAGTGGCAGCAAGGGGGCCAGCGCCGGGTGCAGCGCAAACCTGGCATCGAGTTTGAGCGCGCTGGCGCCACTGCCGTCGGGCGCTGCAATGGCAGTGCTGGGGCGCAGGCGTGCGTAATCGGGGTCGGCATAGGGCACGGTGGCCGAGAGACCGTCATAAGCACCCCTGAGAAAAACAACAACCAGACGGCCGTTTTTGAGTCCAGCGGCGCCCTGCGCCCAGACCGGCGGCAGCAGGGTTGTGCCAGCAGCCAGGCCGAGAGCGCGCAGCACTTGTCGGCGTTGGATGGAGATGGATGGGTACATGGTGGGGTGCCTTGTTATTTGCGCATGAAGTCCGGGCTGGCCAGCATCAACCCGGTTTGCAATGCGCCCGGTTCCTGGCCAATGCGCTGGCGGGTGGTGTTGCTCAGAAATGCATGCAGGAACTCGGGCTGCGGTGCCTGCTTGGCCAGGGCCACGGCAAAGTCGGCACGGCGTGTCAGCGCCTCGGGCGAGAGCCAGGTGGCGGCATCGGTTTTATAGCCGTCCGGCGTTTGCCAGCCCTGCACCGGTTGCCCGGCGTTGTTCAGGAAGTTGAGTGTCTGCGCCATGTCGCGGCGCTCGTGTGGCCCGCCCAGCGCCAGCAGCGCCGAGCAGGCAAAGTCAAACGGGGTCTTGAACAAGGTCTGATCGGCCTGCCAGAACGCAGAGGACTCAATCAGCGTGCGCAATACCACGCGCATATCACCCTGCGACGCGATGAAGCTGCTCGCCAGCCGGTCGACCAGCGCCTGAGCGGGCTTGTCCGAGACAAAAAAGGTGGCCAGGCGGGTGGCGATGCGCTGCGCCGTGGCCGGGTGGCGGGCCAGCATGCGAATGGCGTCCTCGCCTTCCTTGAGGCCCTGGTTGTGAAACGTGGTGCCCAGCAGTCGTTTGTCGCCGGTGTCATGGGTCTGCTGACTAAACCGGAATCCGGAATCCTGTCGGGGCGCGACCGTCCAGCCGGTGAGGATGCGTGCGAGTTCGCGCACGTCGCTCTGGCTGTAGCCGCCGTTCACCCCCAGCGTGTGCAGTTCCATCAGCTCGCGGGCGTAGTTTTCGTTCAGGCCCTTGGCCTGTCCGAGCGGACCGGTGCTGCCATCGGCCACGCTCAATGCCTGGTCCAGGTAAAACAGCATGGCCGGGTGCTTGGCACTCGCCAGCAGCAGGTCCTCGAACTTTCCGAGCGCGTTGGCACGAATGACGTTGAGCTCGTAGTGGCCCACGAACGGGCGCACCGGCCCTTTGCCCGAGAAGACGTTCAGGTGGTTGAACCAGAACTCGGTCATGCGTGCGAGCAACGGGTTCTCCAGTGCCGGGCTGCTGCACGCGGTGACGCGCCAGGCCGCAGCTTCGCGTGCGGCGTCGCGGCTGAAGACCTCAACCTCCATCTTGCCCGCCCCAGGTTGGACGTCGTCCTTCTTCTGCAACTTTTCCTGTCCGGCTTTACGCGCCTTGCGCTCGGCCTCAAAGACCGGAAAAATCTGCGCCAGCGTTTGGTTGAAGCGGGTGAACTGGGCGGGAACAGCGGCCGGTTGTCGGCTGGCGCTGTAGGCCAGATCAACCTGTTGCAAGGCCCAGGCCTGTGCGCCACCCGTGCGTGACACGTCGGCCACCGAACTCGGGGTCGGCCCGTAGCCCAGACGGGAGCTGGCACGCCAGACTGACTCCGCCTGTGCATTGGTCTGCGCCTGGACCGGAAGACTGAACGCAAGGATCGTCAATACAAGTGCGCGTACATGGAGTGTCAACATGGTGGTGTCCATTAGAAGTGTTTTCGATGGCTACTGGCTTGGGTTGCTAAGGCGTGAATTGGTAATGAACGTGTTGTCGGTCAGCGTCTTCAAGAATGCGATCAGATCGTTCTTGTCCTGCCCTGTCATCGTAAAGCCACTGATCAAGGGGCTTTTGTACGGGTTAAGCCGCCCATCCCCCGCATCGCGGCCAGTGGTTAACAAGCGCCCCCCGGCGGCATAGAAATCAATCACATCTTCCAACGTCACCACACTGCCATCGTGCATATAGGGAGCGGTCAACGCCACGTTGCGCAGGCTGGCAACCCGAAACTTGCCCATATCGGCGGCCTGGCCGGTGATCTCAAAAACACCCCGATTGGGTGCCGGAAAACCGCCCGCGCCATCGATGTTGTACAGGCCAGTATTTTGAAAAAAGGTAAGGTTGCCCCCCGGGTCGCTCAAAGGCGCATCGAAATTGAAACCGCCGTGGCAGCGCGAGCATTTGGCCGCATCACCAAAAAACAGTTCTTTGCCGCGTAGCTCGGTCGCTGTCAGCGTTTCCTTTCCTTGCAAGAAACGGTCATAGTGACTGTCGGCCGTGATCAGGCCGCGCTGAAAAGCGGCAATCGACTTGATGACGTTGCTCAGCGTCAGCGGTGCGACCTCGGCCGGGAAGGCTGCGAAAAACATAGCATTCAATTTGTGATCATTCCCCAAGCGGGCCAGCATCGCATCCTGATTTGCCGGCGTCAGCCCCATTTCGACGGGGTGCTCTGCAAACAGCGGAATCACCATTTGCTGCTCCAGCGTGGTGACATCGGGACGGCCCCACGTATAACTGTTGTGCCAGGCACTGTTGCCCAGGGGCTGCACATTTCGGTTGGTAAATTCACCGGTGGCCCCACGCGACAGGGCAAGCCCGTCTGTGAATGCCTTGCTTTGAATATGGCACGAAGCACAACTCTGAATACCGTTGACGGAGAGTCGCATGTCGTAAAACAAGCTCCGCCCGAGTTGAAATTTGGCCTCAGACATCGGATTGTCTGCTGGCACGACGGGCAGCGGGAAGTAGCTTGGCAAGGACCACGCCCAGGCCGCAGACGACCCCTGTGTGGTGGCCGCATCCATGGCCGCAGGCCCGCTGGCACCACCACCGCAGGCGGTCAAGACGCTCAGCAGGGCTGCGGCGCTCAAGAATGCAAGCCTCATTTCGTTCCCCGACCTTGATTGATGACTGAGGGAATGGCCTCGGTTCCCTGCGCCGCGCCAAGTCCACCCAGGCTGAGACTGCCATTCCAGATTCCTGAGGTGCCGCTGGTGGCGCTGGTTACGGCAAAGTTGCCATCGTGGCATTCACGCTGACCGCGCACGCAACCTTTGAGGAGCATGTCCATGGCCTCGGGGTGCCAGCCATTCATCCAGACACCATGCAGTGACATCCCTCCTTTGTTGCTGGCATCAACCGTATACAGATCGGATGCCAGGCGGAACCCTTTTGATTTTTGTGTCACCGGCTCCAGGTGATCCGGAAACAAGGGGTAAGCGAAGTGGTAGCTAACCCGCACGATGGGGTAAGGGTGTGTGCCGGGGCAGGTGACATTGTTGGCCGTGCCGGTCGGATACGCCATGTGGCTTTGGTGATTGGCAGAGTCAAGGTCAACGCCGTTCCAGCAGCTCGGGAAGAAAATATCGAAGCGAAGCATATCTGGCGCAACGCATTCCGGAATGGTGCTGCTCCAGGGACCGCCTGCGGCATCGGTAGAGGCCCAACTCTGGCAGTGCCAACGCGCCACTGATGTACTTTGCGGTTTTGTGGTCGGCGAGCCCATTGCATCACCGGCGACGATGCGCAGACCAATCGGTGGCGTCCAGATGCTCGTCACGTCGCTGACTGCGGCCGAGTAGTAGAACACTTCATGCGCCGCAGCCACCGTGCGGTCACCTTCGCCGACCTTGGCTTTGACCACATCCCATGCTGGGGCACCGGAGGCATCAAGCTGGCGCTCACCACTGCCGTAGTTGTACTTTGGCGACAAAAGTGCCGGCATCCAGTAGGCAGAGCGGTTCAGGGTACTGCCAGAGCAACCCGCCTCAGGGCTGCTAAACAGCCCGTCGAAGGTGGTCTTGCTGTCAATGTTTTTGCTGCCATAGAACATGTTCAATACGCTGCCATTGGGCACACCGGGGTAGACCACGGGGTCATCATAGGCTGCGTGATCAAACAGGCAGTTGATCCGCATGATGCCTTTCCAGCCGCCCGGGGTGGCAGCAGCAGGCATGACCTGTCCATCGATCAGACGCTGGGCTGCGAAGTCGGCTGAGCCGGTAGCGAAGACGCTGTCGATCTTCCACGTTTTGGAGGCGATCACACCTGCCACCGCGCCCGCGTTCAGCGCCCGCACCCGAAGTTCGTGACTGCCCACGGCCAGCCGCTCGTATTGACCCTTTGCGTTTAATCGTGGTAGCTGCAAAGGACTGGCACAGCGTGTGAAGCTTTCTTGATCAAGTGCGCACTCATAGCTGGCAGCGCCAGTGGCAGCGAAGACAAAGCGGGCAAACGGCTCCGTGGTTGCGGGGCCGGGGAACTCCGAGAAGACGATGCTACTGACCGCTGTATCCGCTGGCGTAGCAGTGGCTGTGGACGCGGCCGTGGTGTTGCCACCCCCTCCGCATGCGCATTGAGTCGCCAGCACCGCCAGTGCCAGCCCATATGTTCTTGCATCGAAGTTCATACTGCCTCCGTCAACTTGTTACTTTCGACCTTTGGGTGCGGCAGGTGCGGTGGGTTTGTTGGGCATTTGCTTGTTGCCCTTGTTCGCCGCTTTTTCCTCCCTCGACATGGCAGCAAAGCTGGCTTGCGATGCCGCCTTCTGGGTTGCGCGCTGGTCGGCGCTGAGTGTGGGTGCTGCGGGTTTGGTCGGCGCTGCGGGTGGGGTGGGGGCATCAGCGGCTTGTGCCTGGACCGAGAAAACACCGGCTACTGCGGAAAGAAGAAAGGCTGCGAATGTCGACTTGTTCATGAAATTCTCCAAAAAGGTACTGTTGGGTTAGGTTCCAAAAATCGAGCGGTATCGTTTCGTTTGATGGCTGCTCGATGGGCTCAATTCTGCGCACAAGGAGGCCGGAAAACGTCAACCCAACGTCATCTTGGGTAAAGGTTTTCCTGACACTTCTTTACCCTGATCTGTCGGCCAATTTGGGCTGTGTTTGCTAGACTGAACGCCCTGATGATGGAGCCTCTATGCCACGCTTGCTGATTGCCGATGACGATGTTGAACTGTGCAACCTGTTGCGGCAATACTTTGACATGGAGGGCATGGTGCTGGAGGCCGTGCATGACGGCAACGCCGTACTGCCCGCACTGCAGCAGTCGTCCTTTGACCTGCTTATTCTGGACATCATGCTGCCCGGCCAGCAGGGTCTGGACGTGTTGCGCCAGGTGCGACGCAGTGACACCATCCCGGTGCTGATGCTCACCGCCAGGGGCGAGGAGATGGATCGCATCATTGGTCTTGAACTCGGCGCCGATGACTACCTGCCAAAGCCCAGCAGCCCCCGCGAACTGGTGGCGCGGGTGCGCAGCATTTTGCGGCGCAGTCAAATCGCACACGAAGACAAACAGGGGGCGGCCGTGCTGCGCGTGGCCGACCTGGAACTCAACCCGGCCACGCGCCAGGTATTTTGTGCCGGACAAAAAATTGTGCTGACCGGTGCCGAGTTCAGCGTGCTGCAGGAACTGCTGCGATCACCCGGTCAGATTATTGACAAGAGCGAGTTGTTTCAACGCGCCCTGGGGCGGCGTCTGCAGGCGTTTGACCGCAGCCTGGATATGCACATCAGCAACTTGCGCAAAAAGCTCGGCGCTCACCCGGACGGCGAGGCGCGCATCACGGCGGTGCGGGGCGCCGGTTATGTGCTGACGCTGGCGGGCAAAGCCTGATGTCACGCATTGCGGTCAAGATTTTTCTGGCGTTTTGGCTCACATTCTTTGTCGTCGTCACCAGCTTTTCGTTGCTGCTGGATGTCCTGCGCAATCAGGAAGGTTTGCAGCCACTGGGTATCTTCCACCAGCGGCAACTGGAGCAGCACCAAAGCCAGATGCAGACGATTTACCGCAACCGTGGTTTGCAGGGCTTGCGGCGGTTTTCGCAGGATGTTGAAACCAACCGGGGGATTACCTCGTTTTTGCTCGATGACGATGGCAAGGATTTGCTCGACCGGGCGGTGCCGGCCGTGGTGCTGGCGTTTTTCAAAAGGAATCGACTGCTGGACATTCCCCAGATGCAGTTGCGCGAGCACCGCATGCTCATGGGTCCGCAGGTTTTTCCTGAGACCGCGCCGCCGACTACCCTTTTGCTGTGGTTGCCAATGGCCGCCGGTGAAACGCCGCCGCTGGGGAACTGGTGGCAGGGGCGCTACGCTGGCGCGCAGTTGGGCCTGGGTTTGCTGCTCAGTGGGCTGATCTCGCTGGCGCTGGCGCTCTCACTCACGCGGCCGCTAAACCGGCTGGAACGTGCTGCCACGCGTCTGGCACACGGTCATTTTGATAGCCGCGACATTGATTCCGTGGCCCAGCGCAAAGACGAGATTGGCGCCCTGGCCAAGGAGTTTGGCAGCATGGCAAAGCGGCTCAACGCCGCGCTGGAGGGTCAGCAGCGCCTGCTGCGTGACGTTTCCCACGAGTTGCGTTCACCCCTGACTCGCTTGCAGGTGGCCATTGGCCTGGCGAGCCGGAAAGCGGGTGCTGGCAATGAAGCCAGCTTTGAGCGCATGGAGGCCGAGTGCGAACGGCTCAACGCGCTGATTGGCGAGGTGCTGGCCCTGGCGCGCGACGGCAACAGCGACACCGGGAGCGTGGCGCGCCCCTTTGACCTGGCCATGACACTGCGGGCGTTGAGCACGGACGCCCGGTTTGAAGCGCAAGCCAATGGCAAGGAGGTCACGCTGCAGGCGCCTGAGCATGTGATGCTGGTTGGCAACGAGGCCAGACTGGCCAGCGCCATAGAAAACGCCGTGCGCAACGCCATTCGTTACACCGCGCCCAACACGGCGGTGCTGCTGTCGGCCGCGGTCGATGGTGATTGGGTTTGCGTGAAAGTCAGCGATGCCGGTCCCGGCCTGGCAACGGAAGAACTGGAGAAGATCTTCATTCCGTTCTACCGGGTGTCAAAGGCGCGTGAGCGTGAAACCGGGGGCACTGGTGTTGGCCTGGCGATTGCGGCGCAGGCGGTGCACTGGCATGGCGGCAGAATTGTTGCAAGAAACCGTCCAACAGGGGGTCTGGAGATTGAGATGCGTTTGCCGAAGAGGGGCGGCGACGATAAATTTATCGCCCGATAGTGCGAGCACCGTCCACCCAGTTGTTAACGTTCAATCCAGCCAAACCGCTGCGCATGAACGAACTGGCGCTGGTTTAAAACCCAAATTCGCGCACTGCCACTGCCACTGCCTGACGCAAGTAGGGCCACGCAGGCGCTTCCCAGCTTGCGTGAATCGTGAGTTTGCCGCGCCACGACTGACTTGACAGAGCCTCCAGCGCGGCAGAATTCGGTTCAACCAGCAGTGTCACCCGGTAGATGGCGCGTTCAGGCACCAGCAGTCCACTTTTTTCGCGGGTAAGCAAATGCCCTCCCAGTTGGGCGGCCAGTTCCGGGCGTGGCAACACCCGCGCTGCGTCGCGGTCGACCGTGCTTACTTGGATGCGCAAGGCAGTGCTTTGGCCGCCGTCGGTGACGAACAGGGCGGTGTCGCCTGGCGCCACGCGGTGCACAGCGTCTTCGTCCAGCCATGTCTCCACCAACCAGCGGCCATCGTTGCGCACCAGCAGAGCAATTCTTTCCTTGCGGGCCAGCCACTGGCCGACCTGCAGGTCCGGGTCGATGTCCCTCAGCTGGCCCGCAAAGGGTGCCCGCGGTGCATAGTTCAGCAACTCAGTCTCCAGGCTGGCCAACTCGACCTGTGCGGTGGACAAGGTTTCTTCGTTCACCAGCAAGCGGGTGCGTGCCTCTTCACTGAAGCCGGATGCAGCCGCCTGCCAGCGCAACCCGTCAACGCGGGTCATCATGGCGGAGCGGCGCATCTGCAGGTCGGGCACGTGTAGTTGCAACAGCACACTGCCCTCGGGCACGCGGGCGCCCTCTGCAAAGGGCAGTGCGTCCAGCCGTGCGCCGGCCGGGGCGTAGACGGGCCACACTTCGACGGGCCGCAGCATGCCACTGGCCGTGATCCGACCCGGCCACGGCACCAGCAGCAGCATCACCAAGGCCAGTGCAATAACTACGCTGCGTCTGCTTCGGTGCCGGGTCCGAATGTCGGGCCAGCGCACACGCCAAGCCTGTAATTCCCGGCGAATCGGCAACAACACAAACCATAATATTTCGACCACAAACAGCACCACGCCCAAGAGCTTGAAAAAGAAGTGGTACACCAGCAGGGCAATCCCCAAAAACAACACCAGCCGGTAGATCCAGGTGGCCCAGGCAAAGACGATCAAGCCCACGCGTTGCGGTGCTGAAACATGCTCAGTCGGTTCGTCTCCCAATGCAAACAGCCACTCGCGTAACTTCCAGCGGGCCAGGGCAAAGCTGCGTTCGTGCAGATTGGGCCAGTCCAGCCAGTCTGACAAAATGAAGTAGCCATCAAAGCGCATGAACGGGCTGGCATTGATGGCCAGCGTGGCCACCCAGCTGATGGTTGCCAGCACAAAGGCGGCCGAACGCAAAGCGCCGTCAGGCAGCAACGCCCACGCCAGCGTAGCCCACGCTGCGATGATCAGCTCGGTGGCAATGCCTGCACTGGCCACTTGCAGGCGCTGCAGGCGGTTGGTCAGGCGCCAGGTCTCGTTGGTGTCGGTGTAGGCCACGGGCCACATCACCAAAAACGCCAAACCCATGGTCGGTACCCGGCAGCCCTGCCGCTTGGCAGTGAAGGCGTGGCCTAGCTCGTGCAGCAGCTTCACGGCAAAAATCGCCACACCATAAGCCGCAAGGCCCTGCCAGTTAAAGGTGTCCACCAGTGATGCGCTAAAACTCTCCCAGCGCCGCACCACCTGCGACAGGCCCACCAGCAGTGCCCCCAAAGTCAGCCAGGCAAAGGAGCGTGTGAAAAATATCCCGGCAATGCCCTGCCAACGATTCAGCCAGGCATCCGGGCGCAGCAGGGGCACCCGAAAAAACAGGTAATGGTGTAACAACCTTTTCCATACGGTGCCCTCCATCTGGGCCAGACGCGCGGCCATCTGGCTGGCGCTTTGGCTTCCCAACGG
>JAIPDC010000090.1 GCA_021737865.1 Rhodoferax sp. | reverse complement strand
GGTCCGCTGATTCAGGAGGAAGGTGGTGTATTCGCACTCATTGGCGCCACGGGCGTCGGCAAGACGACCACCACGGCAAAACTGGCCGGACTATGCGCCCGTACCCATGGCTCTGGAAGCGTTGGTCTGATTACGCTGGACACCTACCGTGTCGGCGCCCATGAGCAGCTGCGTGCATTTGGAAAAATGCTGGGCGTTGTAGCTCATCTGGCACACGACCGCGTGGCCCTGCAGGACTTGCTGGGCTTGTTGTCAAACAAAAAAATGGTCCTCATCGACACCACCGGCTTGGCCCCAAGAGACCCCCGCAAACGCGAATTGCTGGAGCTGCTGGACCTGCCCAGCGTCAAGCGACTGCTGGTCCTGAACGCAGGAAGCCATGGCGATACGCTGGATGAAGCGGTCTCTGCATTCAAAACCACCGGGGCGCAACACACCATTTTTTCAAAAACCGACGAGGCGGTGAAAATGGGACCTGCCATCGACGCAGCGATCCGCAACCAATTGGTTCTTCGCGGCATCACGACCGGACAAAGGGTTCCAGAGGATTGGGAATCAGCGAATGCAGCAAAGTTGGTTCGCATGTCGATGCGCACAGCAGGCATTTCCGCCTACGATCCCAAAGTGAGCGACCTGGGTTTTTACTTTGGCCAGCCGACGGGTCAATCAACATTCAAGGGGCATCTGGATGCTTGAACACCATGCCAATCAAGCCGCAGGCTTGTTAGGGCTGGGTTCACGAAACGGCCCGCGCATGCTTGCGGTAGTCAACCACGGCGACGAACAGGCAGAACTGCCGCTGCTGTGGCAACTTTGCCTCGCGTTGGTCAATTTTGGATACGCGGTCACCGTACTGGACGCAACCACCCACGAGTCGGACGCAAACCCGGGCCTGCTTGAGCTTCTGGAAAGCGCCCACTGGCATGACAACACCACCCGGGATACCCCGGCCTGGCTAGTCCTACCAGCGGGGAATGGAATGCAAAGCTTGTGCGCACCGCATTCACCTAGAATACGTGGCTTGCAACAACTGGGCCATCTTTTTCCTCAAGAAAGTGTGGTGGTTCTTTACTGTAAAGTCGAGTGGATGATTCCCTTGATAGCCGGCACCCGCATAGAACCCCTTCTGGCAGTATCCCAAACACGCACATCCTTGATCACCAGCTATTTGGCGCTAAAACGGCTGTTGATCACTGGTAAGCTTCAGCCTACCATCGTCAATATGATTCAAGCACAGCCATCTGCATCGCCCACACCTGAGCTGCCGGCTTCCGCCAGCCTGAGTGAGTGTGCGAAACGGTTTTTGGGTCAAGATGTGAAGGCACTCAACATCATTGAGGAATTAAGTGAAGAAATCCAGAGTGAGGACATTCAGCGACTGGCCTTGCGCCTGATGGAAAACGCGCTAACCCTGTCGGGCATGGATGCACCCATCGCAACAAACGCAAGCGCGAGCATGGCGCACTTCGATCAAGTTGATCATTTCGCGGGGAGCCATTGATGTACACCGACAAGGGCCAGTTGGACCGATCCGCGCTCATCAAGCAATACCAGCCACTGGTGCGCAAGTTGGCGCATTACATGATGGCCAAACTTCCGCCCAGCGTCGAAGTGGATGACTTGATACAGGTCGGCTTGATCGGTTTGGCTGATGCCTTGTCTCGCTACGAAGCATCCCAGGGCGTGCAATTCGAGACGTTTGCCACCCAGCGCATTCGTGGCGCCATGCTGGATGAGCTTCGTGGGAATGACTGGATGTCACGCGGCTCACGCAAGAGCCAAAAGGACATCGAAAGCACCATGCGTCGACTTGAGCACCAACTTGGTCGCAGTCCCATCGAGTCAGAAATTGCAGCGGAAATGGGCTTGACTCTGACCGACTACCAGTCGCTGCTGAGCAAAGTGCGCGGAACCCAATTGGTCTACCTGGAAGACATGGCGCGCAACAATGAGGACGATGACAACTTTCTGGACCGCCATGTCGCGGACAGCGATGCAGACCCCTTGAACATGCTGCGTGACCAACGGCTACGTGAGTCTCTGGTGGCGGCCATCAAGGCTTTGCCAGAACGCGAGCAGTACATCATGAGCATGTACTACGAGCAAGATATGAACCTCAAAGAAATTGCCGCTGTGCTGGATGTGACCGAGTCACGGATTTGCCAGCTTCACAGCCAATCCATTGCCCGCTTGCGGGCAAAGATGCGTTCACACTGAACGCTCAGGCCGACAACACCTTAAACGCACCGGATTGCCGCACAGGGCTTCCGTACGCGCGATTTCCAGAGTAAGTGGATTTTTGCTGCGTGGCGGGGACTATCAATTCCAGCGCCCGGTCAACATACGCCGATTGGCGAAATAGATTTTCACGCACCGTGGCCAAGCCACCCGCCAACGCCCGGATCCTGCGGGACCGGCCCGGAGTGCGTAATTGCCCGCGACCGTTCGCGTCGAGCATTTGAACCAGTTCAACAGCCAAGATCTGAAGGCTCGCGCTCGCCGACCGCACCCCGTCAGGGTTGCCCTCAATCAAGGTACTCGCAAGAGCCTCAAAGCGCTCCTCTAAAAGGTCTAGCTGATCGTCAAGAGAAATGTGCAACATGTCCGAGCCCTCACTTACAAAAAAGTAGCGCAGGCCCGAACCCAACCTAGCTGGTGGTCCGCTTGAGCATTTCCTGCGCGTTGGATAACAATTTGTCCGCAATCGCTTCCGGATTGACCACGTAGGTCCCATCCTGAATAGCCGACTTCACCGACGCGACCTTTTGGGTGTCGATATCCGCCGCATCGCTGCGTGCGGCCTTTTCCAGCCCGCGTGCCAAAGTGGATACCGTTACTGCGACACCGGCAGACTGAGCCCCTCGCGCCGCGCTCGCAGTCGGCGTGGCGGTCGCCGGCTGGCCTGTTTTCTGATTCGCCGAGACATTGTTTAAATGAACCTGGTTCGAATTGTCGATTTTCATGGTGTTCTCCAAAACCACAATATGTGTGGCCCCGTGCGATTGTTATCGACCGGATCATGACTGACTTTAGAGAAATTTGCACTGGACTTGGCGCCTATTTTGTTGTTTAAAGGTCAATTTTCACTGTTCGCATATCCAGTACAACACCCGAAGAGACTCGGCCGTTCTCCATGCGAACCCTGGCCACCTGACCCACAACACCGGCGGACATCGCCTGCGCATCAGACGAAACCTGAAAACCGGGTCCCTGAGCAACCACTCGCACCACCGCTCCAGCCTGAAAAACCTGAGCCGGCTTGACCATGCCCTGGCGCAGCGTCTGGCCCGTAGTCAGCACACGCGTTGCTATCTGACCAACCCATAACGCCCGATCCCGGATGACCGGGTTGTGCTCCTCGGCCCAGTTCACCTCGGCCTCGACCACATCGTCCTCCGTGATAACAGCACCAGGTTGAACCGGGCTTTTGATCACCCAGGCATTCCCGAACGCATTGACGGTCACTGGCAACGAGACATTCCAGCGGCTGACGCCATCAATACAGCGCAGGCCAATGCGGGTGCGCCCCCACAACCGGGAGCCTGGCGGCAAGTAGGGCTCTACATTTCCACACGGAGCCAACCTCAACCGGCTGTCCAGATTTCCAACCTTAACCTCCATACGAAGGGCAGTTGCGCCACTGGACTGCGCCGAATGGGTGGCGTCACGAAGCCAATCTTGTGCCAGCGCTTCAAAATTGGGCGCCAAAGCGCCTTGGGCATGGGCCAAACCAGCCACTCCATACAGCAGAGTGGTGCACGCCATCACGCGAACTGCAGAACAGCAACCCCGGTGTATGGACTGACGCAAAAACTCAAACATGAAAATCCTCCGGTGAGCCCCTTCTGCAAAGCACTCACCGCTTGCGCCCCGGGACTTCAGGCCAATCAACTATAGATGGCCCCGGTCTGCACAAACCACGCAAATAGCCGGCTTTTCGCCCCATATTCCATGGCTAAAAAATTAAAGGTTTTTCCATAATTGCTCCACGCCGAACCACTGGTTGCACCCAGGCGGTTCGCCAATCCACCCGGAGGTAGTCGATGTTTGCCACTATGACCAATGCACTGGACTTTCATGCGAAAGCTCTGGTTCTGCGCGCCGAACGGCAGCGCGTCATAGCCAGCAATATCGCCAACGCGGACACACCCGGCTATGCCGGACGCGACATCAATTTCAAGGACGCCATGACTGCGGCCACGGGCACCAGCAAAAACACGCTGCCACTGACTTCTAATTCACCGTCGCAGAGCGCCACACATGCCAACCACATTGCATTGCAGGCGACGACCGCCAGCATGGGTTCCTCGGCACTGGCTTACACCACGCAAACGCAACCCGCAATGGACGGCAATAGCGTCGACATGGATCGCGAGCGGGCCAACTTTGTCGACAACTCTGTTCGCTATGAAGCCACCCTGCGCTTTATTAACGGCCAGTCCAAGACAATCTTGAGCGCCATTCAGGGTCAATAGAACCGAATCAGGCGCCAGCGGAGAAACACCATGTCCATGTTTTCAATCTTCAACGTTTCCGGCAGCGCGGTCAGTGCGCAGTCCCAACGCCTCAACGTGGTTGCCAGCAATCTGGCCAATGCCGACGCAGTGGCTGGACCGGATGGCCAGGGGTACAAGAGCCGGCAAGTGGTGTTTGAAACCGTCCCCATGGGGTCGGATGCATCGTCGGGGGTCCGCGTAAACGCCATCAAGGAAAGCAGCGAGCCGCTGCGCAAGGTACACAACCCCTCGCACCCTTCTGCCGACGCAGAAGGTTATGTGACCCACTCGAACGTGAATCCGGTCGAAGAGATGGTGAACATGATCTCCGCCTCGCGCTCATACCAGAACAACGTCGAGGTAATGAACACCGCCAAGACGCTGCTGCTGAAAACCCTGCAAATGGGTCAATAAACCTCACGGAGTCCAACATGGTAGCAACAGTCTCAAACACCACCACAACCCCGGTGAGCAGTTCAGGCACCGCCCTCAAATCTGCGGGCCAGACCAGTGCAGATGCCCAACAGGACCGGTTTTTGAAACTACTGGTTGCGCAATTGAACAACCAGGACCCCATGAACCCCATGGACAACGCGCAGATGACCAGTCAGATGGCGCAAATCAATACAGTCTCGGGCATTCAACAGCTCAACGAAACCATGAAGTCCATGGCCAGCCAGTTCACATCCATGCAGGTCATGCAGGGTGCCTCCATGCTGGGGCACGACGTCATGGTTCAAAGCAACACCCTGTCTGTCGACGCTGGCAAGGCCAAGGGCGCCATTGACCTGCAAGGCGATGCCTCCAGCGTTAGTGTGCAAATTTTGACCCCGGGCGGGCAATTGCTCGACACCTTGAATCTGGGCGCCATGACGACCGGTCGCCACACATTCGAGTGGGATGCATCCAACTACAAAGACGTTGCAAGCCCGATGTTCAAGATTGTTGCATCCAACGGCAAACAAAGCGTGGCAGCCACCGCGCTGGCACGGGACACGATCACCTCCATTGGCACCAGCGGCGGCACCATGAATATCCAGCTCAAAGGCCGGGACGCCGTCACTTATGACTCCATTCAGGCCATTTTGTAATCAACCGCCCGGGCATTACCCAACAAACTCCCAAAGGAACACACCATGAGCTTCCAAACCGGCCTTTCGGGCTTGAATTCCTCCGCCAAAAATCTTGACGTCATTGGTAATAACATTGCCAACTCCAACACAGTGGGGGCCAAGTCATCCCGAACCGAATTCTCTGCGGTAGTGGCCGCATCCCTTGGTGCCAGTGGCGGCGGTGGGGCCGGGGGCACCGGCATTGGTGTCGAGGTTGCGACCATTTCTCAGCAGTTTTCACAGGGCACCATCAACATCACCGGCAACAATCTGGACTGCGCGATCAATGGCGGCGGCTTCTTTGAACTGACCCTGAAAGACGGCAGCTTGGCCTACACTCGCGACGGCCAGTTCAAGCTGGACTCCAAGGGCAATCTGATCACCAACTCCGGGGCGAGTGTCATGGGTTTTCTCCCCGCAGATGAAACCGGAACATCCTACAGCGCAACCCCTACCGCCCTGGTCATTCCGACCGGTGCGCCCATTGCCGCAAAGGTAACCGGAACCATCACTGCACAGTTCAATCTGGACGCCCGTGCGCCAATCCAGACAGGCACCCCCTTGGTACCATCGTACTCAACCTACGGAACAACCATGAATGCCTTCGATGCCCAAGGCGTTTCCGTTCCGGTAAAGATGTACTTCATCAAGACTGCGGCTGATGCGTGGGACATTTATGACGGCGATCCCGATGCCGTGGCGCCCGCGGTGGCCGGCACCAACTTGGGATCACTCACCTTTGACACCTCGGGCAACATCCTGACCCCCGTATCGGGAACCACACTCCCCTTAAACTTAACCTCTGTGAACCCCAACATTGGCGTGTTTGTCGCCCAACTGGATGTCACCAAAGCCACCCAGTATGGAACGACTTTTGCCATATCCGACCTGACCCAGGACGGTTACACCGCCGGAACCCTGACTGGCATCTCTATCAGCGAACAAGGCATCGTTACCACCCGTTATTCAAACGGACAAAGCCAGTCAAGCGGAAAGCTTGCACTGGCAGACTTCCGCAACGTGCAGGGCCTGAAGCCTATCGGCCAGAATAGTTGGGTTGAAACCAACGGATCCGGTGCCGCCATCCACGGCGCGCCCGGGCAGGGCAATTTTGGAACCATCAATTCCGGCTCGCTGGAAGCATCCAACATTGACCTGACGGCCGAGTTGGTTGCGATGATGACTGCCCAGCGCGACTACCAGGCCAACGCGCAAACCATCAAAACCCAGGACACGGTCTTGCAGACCCTTGTGAACCTGCGTTAAACCCACAGGAGCTAATCCACCATGGACCGCCTAATCTACACCGCGATGTCGGGCGCCAATGCGGCTGCGAGTCGCCAGTCGGTCCTGTCCAACAACCTGGCCAACGCGTCGACCAACGGCTTTCGGGCCGAGCTTTCCACCTACCGCGCCGTCCCCCTGCAAGGCGATGGCGCCACCACGCGCGTGTTCGCCGTGGAGGCAACCGCAGGCTACCTGGACCGCCCGGGCCCTGCACAACACACCGACCGCGGGATGGATGTCATGGCAAACGGCAACGCCTGGTTTGCCGTGCAAGGACTCGACGGCACAGAAGCCTACACACGCAATGGTCATCTGGAAGTGTCAACCGACGGAACGCTGGTGAGCCCCGGTGGGCTACCCGTTCTATCGAACGGCGGCGCGCCAATGACCGTGCCACCCGGCGCCACTGTGTCGATTGGAAACGACGGCACGGTAAGCGCCAAAGTTGGCAATCAACCTGCCAACACGATTGGCCGCCTGAAAATGGCCACCCCCAACGCAGAAGATCCGCTGCTGCGTGGTGCTGACGGTCTTTTTCGCGCAAGGTCGGGCGACCCGCTGCCCAACGACGATACCGCCAAACTGCAAGTCGGGTCACTCGAAGGCTCGAATGTGAACGCAATCGAAGCCATGGTCGGCATGATTCAGACCGCGCGTCAGTTCGAAACCCAGATGCGCCTGCTGCAAACCGCTGAATCCAACGACCGCTCGGCCGGACAATTGCTCGGACTCCAGGGCTAACGTGGCTACTTTGCCAGTCAAGAAATTTAAGGAACTGCCATGATGAAATCACTCTCGATAGCGCAAACAGGCATGTCGGCGCAGGAATTCCAGCTCGGCATGCATGCCGCAAATCTGGCGAATGGCTCAACCCCCGGGTACAAAGCAACGCACGCGGTATTTGAAGACTTGGCATACCAAAATTACCGGCAAGTGGGAGCGAGCATCTCCGAGCAGTCAATCCTTCCGACCGGCCTGCAAATGGGCTCTGGGGTACGGGTCTCTTCTACCAGCCGCAATTTTTCCGAGGGAACCCATCAGTTGTCGTCCGGCTTATACGATGTCGCTATAAAGGGCAATGGGTTCTTTCAGCTCACGCTCCCAGACGGCACCATTGGGTACACCCGCGACGGATCATTTCAAGTTGACAGTCAAGGGCGCCTGGTCAACTCGGGTGGCTTGCCAGTCGCCGGAGGCATCACCGTGCCACAGAATGCTACCGGCATTACCATTGGACAGGATGGTGCCGTGTCGGCCACGATTCCCGGGAACACGGCACCCCAATCGATTGGCACGATCACGCTGGCGAGTTTTATCAATCCAGCCGGGTTGGAGCCCAAAGGACAGAACATCTTCACGGAAAGCGCCGCATCTGGGCAACCCAATGCCGGCACGGCTGGCGCCAATGGGCTGGGCATTTTGATGCACGGTTACGTGGAAGGCTCAAACGTTAATTTGGTAACGGAATTGGTCGGCATGATCCAGACCCAGCGCGCTTACGAAATGAATTCCAAGGCCATTCAGACTTCCGACCAGATGCTGCAAAAACTTGCCCAGCTGTGAGGTGCGCTATGAAAACAATAGCTAGTTACGCAATTAAAACGGGGGCTACAGGCCGTTTTGGCATTTTATTTCTCGCTGTGCTGGCGTTGACAGCCTGCCAGCAAATCCCCCAGAAGGTGGTGGTGGATTTTGCTGAGCCCAAAGTCAGCCAGATGCCCCTGGCGACGCCCGTGGCAGCCAAACCATCCACGGGCAGCCTGTTTCAAAACGTGGGTTACCGTCCGGCGTTCGAGGACCGGCGCGCCCGGTCGGTGGGCGACACCGTCACCATTCAAATTATTGAAAACGTGACCGCCAGCCAGAAATCGACCTCCACCGTCAACCGCGCCAGCTCGATCGACTCCAACGTGACAGCGCTGCCCTTCAACAGCCTGGAAGGCCTGGGCAAGCTGGGCGTAGGCGCCAGCACCAACAACGCCTTCTCGGGCAAGGGTGGAACCGAAAGTGCCAACACGTTTGCGGGCTCCATCACCGCCACGGTCATAGAGGTGATGCCCAACGGGCACCTGGTCGTGGCCGGCGAGAAGCAAATCGGGGTGAACCAGAACGTGGATGTGCTGCGCTTCTCGGGAACGGTCGACCCACGCCTGGTGCAGCCCGGCAGCATTGTGAGCTCGACCCAGGTTGCCAACGTGCGGGTTGAATCACGTGGACGCGGCTCTCAGGGTGAAGCGCAGACAGTTGGCTGGATTTCACGGTTCTTTTTAAGCTTTCAACCCTTCTAAAGTTATCCAGAATAGTGCCGAGGGGTAACAGATCCACCCGGGTCGACCCGCCAACCAACTCAGCACATGACTACCTGGACCACATCGGCAAAAACCACCAGCCTGCGGCTGCTGGGCCACCTGTGCCTGGTGGTACTTTTGGGTGCGACAAGTGCGTCACACGCCATGCGCATCAAGGAAGTTGCCACCATTGAAGGCGTTCGCAGCAACCAGTTAACCGGCTTTGGCCTGATCGTGGGTCTGGATGGCACCGGCGACCAGACCACGCAAATGCCCTACACCACCCAGGGTCTGAGCAATTACCTGCAGCAACTGGGGATCACACTGACCGCCACCACGTTGGCCCAATTGCAAATGAAAAATGTGGCTGCCGTCCTGGTGACCGCCCAATTGCCCGCCTTTGCACGACCGGGTCAACTGCTGGACGTGAATGTCTCGTCGGTTGGCAATGCCAAATCACTCAAAGGCGGCACGCTGATCGCCGCGCCGCTCAAAGGTGCGGATGGTGAAATTTATGCGCTGGCCCAGGGCAATTTGATTGTTGCGGGTGCAGGTGCCGCGGCTGGCGGCAGCAAAGTTCAGGTGAACCACCTGAGCGCAGGCCGCATTCCGGATGGCGCACAGGTCGAACGCGCGGTCCCTACGCCGTTGCAGGACGGACCGACCATCAGCCTGAGCCTCAACGCGTCAGATTTTCAGACTGCACGCAAGGTAGCACAGGCCATCAACACCCAATTCGGTGAAGGCGTAGCCCAGGCGCTGGATGGCCGCACGATCAAAGTCGCAGCACCCACCAATGCCAATGACCGCGTCAACTTCCTCGCTGAAATGGAAGAACTCCCGATTCAAAACTCTATCGCGGCAGCAAAAATCATCATCAACGCCCGCACCGGCTCCATCGTCCTCAACCAGGCCGTGTCGCTAGGGGCCTGCGCTATTGCACACGGCAACTTGTCGATCAGCATCAGTTCCACGCCGGTCATCAGCCAACCCAATGCCTTGTCTCAGGGTCAGACTGTTGTGGCTGAAAAAGCCAACATTGAAATCAAGCAGGAAGCCGGCAAGCTGATTCAATTGCCCGCTGCGGCCCAACTGGCAGACGTTGTGAAAGCGCTCAACTCCCTGGGCGCCACACCGCAGGATTTGCTGGCCATATTGCAAGCCATCAAGTCAGCGGGTGCATTGAACGCGGAACTGGAGGTCATTTAACATGAACTACGGCTCTATATCCAGTTCCAACGCCCAGTCGTTGGCGGCAGACGCCCAATCTCTGGGTAACCTGAAAATGGAAGCGGGCAAGAACAGCTCTGCAGCCATCAAAGAGACCGCGAAGCAGTTCGAATCGCTATTCATGCGCGAACTCATAAAAAGCATGCGCGAGGCCACCATGAAATCCGGCATGCTGGACAACCCGGGTAGCGACCTGGGTACCGACCTGCTGGACCAACAACTTGCAGTGCAAATGTCCGGCCAGCCCGGCGGCTTGAGCGACACCATCGCATTGCAATTGACCCGCCAAATGGCCGGTTCGGCAAAGGATGCGACCACTTCTGGAGCGGGACAGGGCACCGTCAGCGGCAACACAGCGAGGTCCGCCAAGGCGACACCGCAAGTTGCCACCACCCCTTCTACTCCCAGAGTGGCACGCGCACCCACCGAAAGCCAGGCCAACTTTGTGAAGCAACATTCCGAGGTCGCCAGCGCCATTGAAAAAAAGACGGGAATTCCTGCCGGATTCATGCTCGGGCAAGCTGGCCACGAGACCGGTTGGGGCAAACACGAAATCAAACTCAAGGGCGGCACGCCATCGTGCAACCTCTTTGGCATCAAAGCCGGCGCCAACTGGACCGGCAAAGTGGCAGAAGTGACCACCACCGAATATGTGAACGGGGCACCCAAAAAGTGTGTGCAACGGTTTCGGGCCTACGACTCCTACGCCGATGCATTCAAAGACTATGCACGCATGATCTCCGAGAGCCCCCGCTACGCCAAGGTCAAAGACCAGACCACCTCGGCCCAATCCTTCGCCAGCGGCTTGCAAAAGGCGGGCTATGCGACTGATCCGGACTATGCCGCCAAACTGAGCCGCGCCATCAACACGACGCTGGCCATCCGCCGGGCGCAGGCATAAAGCGAGACCATCATGGGCTTACTCAACGTTGGAACCCGCGCGCTACAAACCAATCAGGTCGCTTTGCAGACAGCAGGCAACAACATCGCCAATGTCAATGTGCCGGGATACTCCCGGCAAAGGGTGGTGCTGGAAACGGTTCCCGGGCAGTTTTCAGCCAGTGGTTATGTAGGTCAGGGCGTCAGCGTTCAGACCATACAGCGCAACTTCAGCGAATTCTTGACCCGCCAATCGACCTTGGCGGCATCGACCCAATCGGCGGACGCCACCCGTTCCGACAAGTTGCGCCAACTTGAAGGCATTTTTGCCGGTGGCCCCCAGGGTCTGGGCGCATCCATCAGCGACATGATGAACGCGTTTTCGGACGTTGCCAATGCGCCAACCGACATGACGGCCCGCACGGTGGTGCTCACGCGCATCGATGAAACCGCCTCCCGCCTGCGCGCAGCGTCACAGCAACTCGATGATCTGCAGACCGGCGTTGCACAGGAACTGGCGCAAAAGGTAACCACCATCAACAGCCTGGCGAAAAGCATTGCCGCAGTCAATGAGCAAATTACCCGGGTTCAGGGCACCGGACAGGAGCCCAATGACTTGCTGGACCGCCGCGACCAGTTGATCAAGGAACTCAACCAATACGTACAAACCACCTCGATCAAGGCCGATGATGGCTCGGTCGGCTTGTACATCGCCGGCAGCCAGGAGCTGGTGCTTGGCAACAATGCCTCCACGCTTGCCATCACTAACGACGACTTTGGTGACTCGCGCACCAGCAAGCTGGCCGTGATGCGCTCAGGCACACCATCGGTGATCGATGAAAACATGCTCGGCGGTGGTGAAGTTCCCGGCCTGCTGCGCTTCCAAAACAGTGACCTCAACGAGGGGCGCAACCTGCTGGGCCGGTTGACGCTGGCCACCACCACGGCCATGAATGACCAGCACAAGCTGGGTCTGGACCTCGATGGCAATGTGGGCGGAGACCTGTTCAGCCCGACGGTTTTTGGCAACAGCAATGTAATGATTCCCAAAGTCCCGGCGGTATTGAACACCGGTGCAGCAACCCTGACACTGAGCATTGCAGACACCACCAAATTTGCAGCATCCGACTACGAGATTAAATACACCGGAGCCACCACCGGAAACATCACGCGCCGCTCCGACGGGGCAGTGACCGCCTTTGACACGTCTGTAACGAACCCCATCACCATTGATGGTCTGGACATTGCACAAGCCGGAGGTGCGGCGGCGGGCGACCGTTTCCTGATCAAGCCATTTACCAACTCGGCCAGCAGTGTCACCAGCATGTTTTCGACACCGCGGGCGCTGGCAGTCGCAAGTCCAGTGGCAGCGACCATGGGTACCGCCAACACCGGCAGTTTGCAGCAGGTGGCCATCGCGGCACGCAGCAACCCCATGGCGGCTGCCTCATT
The DNA here is from genome assembly GCA_021737865.1 of Rhodoferax sp. GTDB lineage: Bacteria > Pseudomonadota > Gammaproteobacteria > Burkholderiales > Burkholderiaceae_C > Allorhodoferax. The sequence goes on along the minus strand of JAIPDC010000090.1, from coordinate 366 downwards.
GGGCGTGGTGCTGACCTTCACCGGGTCAAACACCTACACCCGCAGCGATCAGGGTGCAACCGTCTACACCTACACGCCAGGCCAGGCCATTGAGGCCACGGTTACGGGTCCACCCCTGGCCGACTGGTCTGTGACCCTGCAGGGCACGCCAAAAGCAGGCGACACACTAACAGTCAACACCAACCTGTACCCCACCCTGTCAGCCGGCAACGCCACGGCGATGATGGAGTTGCGCGATGTTGCCATGTTCGACGGTGCCGCCATGACGGATGGTTATGCCGGCCTGATTTCCCAAATCGGCATTCGCACCCAAAGCGCGGACTACGCCGCCAAAGTTTCGGCGACCATTGCGACCAATGTGGAGCG
>JAIPDC010000089.1 GCA_021737865.1 Rhodoferax sp. | reverse complement strand
AGCGGCAGAGGCACAGGTGTTGATTGCAGAGGCGCTGCAGGCGCAGGAGGGGGAGGAATGACCCGCCTGGTAGAACCCAGCACCCGCCTAGGAAAACACCTTCCACAGCACCGCCATGGTGAAGGCAAGGTTGAAGCCGATCATCCACTGCAGCAACATGAACCGGCCGTCGTGCTCAACAAGCTTGCGATCGATCCGCTCCACATCGGAATGCAGGGCCTTTTCCAAGGAATGGAAATCAGCCCGCGTTGCCAAAGACGCGTCCAAAGCATCGGCCATGATTTCGCGCTGCGCATTCACAAACGCCTCAGCCTGCGCTGCGGGGATGCCCGAGGCTTCAAGCTGTTTGACGTATTTCAGGGTATCGAAGGTAATCGAGCTCATGCCCGCAGTTTAACGCCCTTGCGCCCGGCTTGCCAGATGCGCTATCTTCAACCCACCACCCACAAAGGAACCCCATGGACCGCGACGAACTGGTACGCCTGGCAGGCGAACAAGCCCTGCTCAAACAAGAACTCACTCGCCTTACCGCCGAGCAGCACCGCGAAATGCTTACGTTACAAAACCTGCACAACGATGTGGCCCGCAAAGCCAACTGGCTCGAAGGCGGCATTGCCCTGCTGCGCCGCCTGGACGAACGACAGCGCACCACAACAGACATCTACCGTCGCCTGTCTGAGTTCAAGAAGCTCACGGGCATTGAATAGCCTCTTACTCTTCGTCCTTTTGAAGCAGCGCAAGGCAGTTTACCTGCCCTTGCGCCCGGCCTGCCAGATGCGCTATCATTCGGCCAAGCCCCAGCCATCGCGTTGGGGTCAGTCCTTGCAAAAAACAAGGGCCGGGTTTGGTCACCTGACGCATCCAGCGGCACAAAGCCGCATCACCGCACAGTCTTGCGGCTTTTTTGTTCGCGCCCCATTTTTGGCGGCTCGGATGGGAGGCCGCAAGGCCTGCCGGTTTTCAGCCTCCGCTGGGTGCCCGGTTGACCAACCCGTCCGGGCTGCCTCCCCGTTTGGTCACGGAGAGGCAGTTATCAAACTGCACTCACTGGAGGCCATCATGGCAAATACCGCACTCACGCCCGTAACATTTCACGGCGCTTCCCTTTTCACTACCATCATCAACAGCGTGCCATTCGTGGTGCTGCGCCAGATCGTCGAGGCCCTTGGCTTGGACTGGAAAGCGCAGTACTCACGCATCAAACGCCATCCGGTGCTTTCGACCTGCGTGGTCGTAACGACCACGCAGATACCCGGCGACGATCAATCCCGCGAAGTCGTCATGCTCCCCCTGGACAAGCTCAACGGCTGGCTGTTCGGGGTGCAGGTGGGCCGCGTCAAGCCCGAACTGCGTGCACGCCTGACCCAGTACCAGGCTGAATGCTTCGACGTGCTGGCCCGGCATTTTGGCGCGGCCCCGGTCGTGCCGGACGATGCAAACGCATTGCCCCACTTTACACCTGGTGTAAAACCGTGCATTGGCATGGACGCACCCGGCATCGACGTGCGCACCCTGCTGCTGGGTGGGCAGTGCGCGTCGCAAACCTGCGCGCCCGAGCTGGAAGCGGCCATAGACCGCCAGGCCTGGAGCATGGTGCACGAGGCCTACGAACTCAGCCGCGAGCACCTGCGCCGACGCGCCGCCTATCGGCACGTGACCGGCCTTGAGCGCAGCATGAACACCAAAGCGGCCATTGCCGACATTCGCACCGTCACGTTGGGCGAGGCCCTGGCCAACACCACCCACGCCGAACTGCGCTACGCCCTCGCCGGCATTCGCATCGTGCTGCACAGCGCCCAAGACGCCAAAGCGCGGGTCGAAGCCCAGATGGCAGAACTCACCCAGGCCCACCGCGCCACCCAAGCCCAACGACAAGGACCCGCAGCATGACCCCGCAACGCGTGTATTTAGCCGGCCCAATGAGCGGCATGAAAGACCTCAATTTCCCCGCATTCCGTCATGCAGCGCGCCAACTCCGGGCCGCAGGCTATGACGTGGTGAGCCCGGTCGAAATCAACCCCGACCCGACAGCCAGCTGGCACGCCTGCATGCGCCGCGACATAGCCGCACTGACGACCTGCGATGCTATCTGCCTGCTTGACTGCTGGCAGCACAGCGAGGGCGCGACACTGGAACATCACATCGCCAAGCGCCTGGGGCTGGAAATCCAACTATTCGAGCGCATAGCTTTGGATCTCATTGCTCTTGATTGGAGGACGGAATGAGCCTGTCATGCCCCTTCGATGGGGATGAATTCGAATGGTGGTGGGAGTTCGAGACAGACACAAAACCGCTGGCAACCAAACGGGCACGCAAGTGCAGGTCCTGCGGTGCGCGAATTGCGGTTGGCGACCAATGCGGAAAGGTGTCGCGCCACAGGAATCCAGGCAATGAAATCGAAGAGCGCATCTACGGCGACGAGGTGCCAATGCCCAGCTGGTGGCTGTGCGAGACGTGCACCGACTTGGCGGCGGCTGTCCACGAAATGGGAATGTGCTTTGAGCTTGATGGGAAGTCGATCAAAGATCAAATCGCTCAATACAGGAGGGAAACAACATGAGCCGAGGCCGCGTGATCTGGACGCAAACCCGTAGCAACAAAAAAGCTGAGCAGCTGGCACGCAACCCGGTTTTCAGGGCCGTGTGCCACATGCCCATGCAGGAGCGCAAACAGACCGACCTTGCCCTGGCGTCTCGCGTTGCGTTCGATGCGGTGCAAAACGGCACCAATAACGAGTCCGACCGCGACACCCTGGTTTGTATGGTCAATGTGGCGATGGTGATGGCCAGCAAGCATTGCAGCGCGTCAGACCTAGCGGACCAACACGCTGCGCAAGATGCGCTGCTGCGCGCCGACTGCCGCGTGTTGCTTGGAAAACGCTGGGCCTTTGATGGCCCCGGCCGCGTGGCCATGCTGCGTTCCATGGACTCGCATGAGCAAATGATCGCGCAATTGGGCCAGGGCATGGTGACCGATGCGGTGCTGACAGTCGGAGAAATGCGCGCTGCAGGGCAGGTGCACCGGGTGGAGGTGGTGAAGCCATGAGCAACGACGACCTGATCCGCCGCGGCGACCTGCTGGCCGCGCTAAAACTCGATGTCGGCAAACCCAGCGGCGCAAATCTGCGCACAAAGTCAAAACCGACCAATGAGCACGCCCTGGCCTTGCTGGCCGTGCGCTACCCAAATTTATCAAAGGAGCTGGCCAAATGACCACACTTACACAAATGCGCGAGGCGGCGGCGCTTTTGCCTACTGATGACCCGGTGCGCAAGGCGCTGATATGGGCCGATATGGAGCTGGGTGATCGGTACGACCAGATATGCGAGCTGGAGGAGGAAAACGACCGGTTGTGCGACGAAAACAACAAACTGGTGCAGGCCATGCAGGCCGCCAAAGAGCTGATCGATAGCGTCTCTGCGGACCTGCGCAACGCCATCTGGCAACCCGCACCACCGGCAGTGGATCATGCGCCATTCAAAAACATCATGGCGGCGCATGGCGTGGAGCCCTATGCGAAGGCAAAACGCAAGGCGAAGGCGGTGGCGGCATGAACATCCTGATCGAAAGCCCCGAAGAGCGGGATGCGCTTATTGACACCTTAACCAACCAGGTGCTAAGGCTGCGCAGGGATTTGGCAACAGCAAGAGATGATTACGAAAGGGTTATAGATCGGGCCAACGTGGTTAACCACGCACTGCGGGAAGAGAACCAACGTTTGACCGGCGAGGCCGGTGTAATGCGCGCCCTGCTGCGGGCAGCCCATGACATCATCGAAACAGTAGAGGGCGAAACCGCCCCCGAGTGCGAGGCGCTGGCGGACCTGCTCAATCAAATCAAAGCCGCCTATCAAGGGAGCCTGTAAATGACCAAAAACGACTTATTAGCCCTGGCCCGGGGTGTCAACCTGCACCCGACACCAGACAGCTACCTAGAGGCCTCTGTGATCGAGTTTGCACGCGCTGTTGCAGCCAAAGAGCGAGAGGCCTGCGCGCTCCTGGTGGATGCCAACGCGGCGGCGTGCCAGGATGGGATGCTGCTCAAGGCCTTGCTTGAGTCTCAGGCGGCGGCGATCCGGGCTCGTGGTTGCACCAAGGAGTCAACATGAAACGCAACCACGATAAACATACCGACTCCGCGACAGCAAAACACAACATATTGGCCGCTCTGGCGAAAGGCAGCTATGGCTGCAAATCCCAAGTGGCTTACGCTGCTTTTCCCGGGTACACATTCAAAAACCCGCAAGGCGCGGCATTCTCAATTTCCAAAATATTCAGAGAGCTGGAGGATGAAGAATTTGTTTATACGACTTACCGCCCAACGCGCGCCATATACATAACGCAAAAAGGCAGGCGCGCCATCAAGGAGGTAGCATGAACACCGCTTTTTTACTGATGGCGCAATACAACGCCCAGGCGGTCATTCCGATGGCGACGGTTGTCAAGGATTACTTCCCGCACCTGACTCCGGAAAACTTCCTACGCAAGGTTGCCCTGGGTGACATCAACATCCCGCTGGTGCGCATCGAGCCGGGCTCACAAAAAGGCGCCAGAGGCGTGCACTTGACAGATTTGGCCCAATATTTGGATGACAGGCGGGCCGCAGCGGTCAAGGAAGCCAGGCAACTGGCGGGAGCGCATGCCTAGCCGGTGCTACATAAATGCTACACGGGAAAGACCCAATCAGATTAAGCGTTGATTTGATTGGGTTTTTTCTTTGTGCCCGTCCAATCGAGCATCGGGGCAACACATACCCGGTGTGCCCTGTGAATATCTGGTTTGCCAATGGAAACTTGGCCCTGATGTCTTGTTAGATTCACTGTGATTTAAGCTGTTTTTGGTTAATTCTGTTCTGTCGGTGCTACATTCGGTGCTACAAAAACTCCATGTAGCACTCAAATGGGCATTGTTTCACGCAAGCGCAAAGACGGCACCGTGGGCCACACGGCACAGATCAGGATCAAGTCGGGTGGAAAGCTCATTTTCACAGAATCTGAGACCTTTGACCGAAAGCCTGCCGCTGCAGCTTGGCTAAAAAAGCGCCAGACCGAGTTGGCCGTACCTGGTGCACTGGTCAAGCCCAAAGACCCGTTGCTCAAGGATGTGATCGACACCTACAACCTTGAGAAGATGAAAGCGCACGGCAAGACCAAAGAGCAGGTGCTCAACACGATCAAGGATGCCGAGATCGGCAGCATGCGCTGTTCTGACATCACCAGTCAGGCGCTGGTGCGGTTTGCGCAGTCGATTGACGCGCAGCCGTCCACCCGGGGCAACTACATGTCGCATCTGGCGTCGGTGTTTAGCGTGGCCAGGCCGGCCTGGGGCTACCCGCTGGACAAGCAGGCGATTGACGATGCCAGGGTGGTGTTGGACAAAATGGGGTTGATTGGCAGGTCAAAGCAGCGCACCCGGCGCCCGACGCTGCAGGAGCTGGACAAGTTGATGCAGCATTTCACGGTTGTGGAGCTCAAGGGGGTAAATCGCAAAAAGCTCATTCCGATGACCCGGATGATTGCTTTTGCCATTTTTAGCACGCGGCGCCAGGAAGAGATTTGCCGCATGATGGGCAAAGACCTTGACCGAGAAAATATGGAAATTATTGTGCGCGATATGAAGAACCCGGGTGAAACGATTGGCAATGATGTGGCCACCGCGCTGACGCCCGAGGCGCTGCAGCTGATTGACCTGCAGCCCAAGACTGAGGGGGTGATCTGGCCATATAACAGCCAGTCGGTCAGCGCGGCATTTACCCGGGCGTGCGAGATTTTGGGGATTGAGGATTTGCATTACCATGACTTGCGCCATGAGGGGATCAGCCGTCTGTTTGAGTTGGGCTGGAGCATTCCGCGCGTGGCCTGCGTGTCTGGCCACCGGTCCTGGGCCAGCTTAAAGCGGTACACGCAGATGCGCCAACAAGGTGACAAGTTTAAGGACTGGCCTTGGCTGGCCAAGCTGGGTATCGGTGCCGCCGATTCCGTTGTTACGCCGATTTATACAGCCCAAACCCTTCCGCAATCGCTGCACGCTACAACAATGCCGCCCTCGCCTCGCACCGCTTGACAAGCCCCGGCAGCACTTTGCCACCGCCACGGGTCCATCGCATCGCTTCCACCTTTGCCGCACCCCAGTCGCACTCGTCCACCCGCCGGCGCAGCGTAGACGCCCTGTACCGCGGCACCCCTGCGTTATACGCGAAGTCGACGATGGCGGCCAGCGCGCGTGGGAATCGCAGCAACCCGGGCGAGGCCTTCACCACCCCAGGCAGGTAATCCCGTTCCAGCGTCAGACGCAGCAGGGCCTCGGCATCGGCCTGCGTGATAGGCGGATCGCTGGGCTTGACGGGGCGCCCATCAGCGTGGAAAGTGGAACCGAATCCGATCGTCCATTTTCCGGCCGGACACAAATACGGGCGCGCACGAAACCCTTCAAACGCCTTGCACAGGGCGATGACCAGGGTCAATGCAGCGTCTACAGGGTTCACTTCTTGGGCTCGATGGTGCGACCTAAAAACCAAAAAATGAGGATCATGGACAAGACCGCGTTGTCGTCTGGACCCCAATTCTTCTGCAGCATCTCCTGCCAGCTCCCGCCTGTCTGGTACACCAGCGTCATCGAAGCGATTTTGACCCCGGACCACAGGCACACCACCCAGTAAGTCACCAGGGGGCGCACCAGCGCAGACACGCCAGAGACAAACTTACCGGCGGCGGTCGACATCTCCGTCTGGCCTTTCAGCGCTTCTCCTACAGCATCAAACTGCGCTGTCTGGGTCTGCGCATCGACCATGTGCATCGCCTGCTCAGCGCGCACCTTGGCAAACTCCATCTCGCGCTCAAGCATTGCCAGCTCGTGTTTGCGATCTTCTTTTTTATCCAGCCACTTCAGCAGTTCGGGCGCAAGGCGAAACAATCCGCCGAGCAAACCACCAAGTAAAGACTCAATCATTTTGGCTGCCCTCCTTTAAGAAACACGTAGACCGCGACAATCGACACCACAATAGCGACGACGGGCTTGGCCGCCTTGACCAACCAATCGGTCACCTTTAAAAATCCTTCTGCAGCTTCAGCGATGACGAGCAGCTTGTGCATGCCCTCACTGTCCTTCTTCTGCGCATCCCGCAATTCCTTTAAGGACGCGACATTGAGATTGCCCTGTGCTGCGATGGCGGCCTGTGCAGAGACGGCATCGGTGAGTGCGGCTTGCACCTCATGCAGGGCAACGGAGTTGAGTTGGGTTACCGTGCATTGTTCGTTCAGTTTTTCCTCCACGCGCGCATGGCTTGCGGCACCCTGAGTGATGATCTCTCTCACAGACCCCACACTCCCCTCAATGGCCTGCATGCGCGAGGAACCTGACGTTAAAGATTCCTTGATCTCCTTCACGTCCTCGGTCAACGTGGCACGGGTGCTCGCGCCGTCCTTGAGTTGCTTCTGAATGTCGTCCACGGTCGACTGAAACTCCACGAGTTTGGAGCAATCCTCGGGCGTGTGCCAATCAGCACGGCGTTCGCGCTGACGCTTGTCTTGGACGATGGGGATAGTCTTTGTGCCCGTCTCTGGTGCCGGGGTTTGGGTCTCGGGTGCGGCCGGGGTTTGTGCCGGGGTGGGTGTGGTGGTGCTCATATTTCGATGGTCTCTAGAGTCAATGACGGTGCTGCGCCTTCGATAACGCCTGCGCGCACAAAGGCCTGTGCGCCGATGGCAACGCTGGTGCCGCGCACGGTTTGCTGGCTGGCGCCGGGCCAGGTGATGGTGCTGGTGCCTGCGCTGGTCTGGATGGCGGTGACGGTGGCGACTTGCAGGGGGGGCTCGGGCAGGAGGTCGCGCAGGGCGCGGTAGAGGTTGGTGGTCATGCGACTTCCAGGTGACGTTCCAGGGTGATGGTTTGGCGCAGGGTGGGGGCGCTGGCTTGGACGCTGACGGCACGCACGCGGGCGCGCCAGGGCTGTGAGGCGTTGATTTGGACGAGTTGGCCAACGTCTAGCACGCCGGGCTGGCCTGCGCCGGTGAGTACGGGCAGTGCGAGTTGCACGGCGTGTTTGGGACCGGCTGCGCCGAGGATGGCCAGGCCTGCCTGGCGTGCTGCGTCGGTGTGGGTGATGAGGCTGTCGGTGAGCATGGGGGCGAGTTTGTCGCCTGCGGTGCCGCTGCGTTTGACCCAGGCGAGGACGCCGGCGCTGGTGCCTGACACGTAGACGCCCGTGATGTCGGGGCCGTCTTTGCGCCGGATGCTGGTGGTGATGAGGGCGTCTGGGGCGAGCTCGATGTCGGCTGCGCCGCTGGACCAGGCCCAGGGCGCGCCAGAGGTGTCGCCGATGCGCTGGCCGTAGGGGTGGCGGGCTAACAGGGTGGGGGCACTGCGGTGGCTTTGCAGGTAGCCGCCGGCGGCTTGGACGATGCGGCTGACGGCCTCCAAAGCGGTGCCCTGGCGGCTGTAGGCGCCGGCGGGTACCAGCCAGTCGATGAGGCCGCCGTTGGCAAGGGCCCCTGCGCCTATGCCCCAGTCGAGGGCGATGCCGGTGTTGGCCAGGGCCATGAGGGCGAGTTGTTGGGCGGTTTTGGCGTCGGGCTCGATGCGTTGTTCGCTGCGCAGGTAGGGTGCGGCTATGAGGGCGGTGACACTGCGGCCTTGCACGCTGACGCCGGTTTTGCCAAAGGCGGTGTTGCGGGCGATGCTGTCGATGGCGAATACCCAGGGCAGGCCGTCGAGGGTGATTTGCACTTGCGCGGGTAGGCCTGCGCTGGGGCTGAGTTGCTCAAACACGCTGGCCGGGCCGCTGGCGGTGAGGCTCCAGCAGTAGGACCCGGAGTCGGCTGAGAGGGTGGCCTCATAGAGGGGGATGTCTGCCAGGTCGGGCAGGCGCTGGGCGTGGATGGTGTGGGCGGTCATGTAGAACCTTGCGGGGAGGATGGCGCGCGCGGCCGTGCCGGTGGGTAGGCCGCAGATGAGGCCGAATACGAGCGCGCCGGTGGTGTTGGGCGGGCACTGAAATAGCAGGTGGGCGGACCAGGTGGGCAGTGGCACGAGCGGGGGCACGGGCGGGGTGTGGATGCCGGGGCGTGGCACCCAGGCCTCTTGAAACCTGGCCGCGTTGCCGTGCTGGAGCGGTTTGCCGTAGGCACCCCGAGTTAGCAGCGAGCGGCTGATCTTGACGGCGCTTTGGGCGCGGGTGGCGACCCAGGCGCGGCGGTCGCGCAGGCCGTCTTGGAACACGCCGGTGAGGGATGCGCGCGCTGGCGTGCCGTCTTGAAACCGGGCGGGTGTGGCGCTGCGGGTGTGCAGGGCTTCTTGAAATTTTCCCCACAAGGATGCTCTGGCGTGTACCGCTTCGGTAAAGGTGGTGCGGGTGGCGACCTGGTGGCGTGCGCCGTCCTGGAACCGGGTTGCGGCGGGGGTCTGGACTTTGACGGTTTCGGTAAAGCGGCCCTCGAAGCCGTTGCGGCTGCGCGCTGAGTCTTGCCAGTGTTGACCCATACCGTGCTCGGTGGGCTGTGCTATCTGTGCGGTGTCGCGGGACTGGGCAACAACGGGGCGCTGGGTATTGCTGATATAGAGCAGCTCCAGTGCCGCGCCCAGGGTGTTGGGGAGGGTGCCGCTTACCGTGCCCGCTGCAATGGCAAGGGTGTCGATGTGCGCGGCAAAGGTGTGGGGCAATGCCCCGGCCAGCTCTAGCAGGCGCACCGGCCGTACCAGTGCGGTGACTTGCAGGGTTTGCGGCAGGGTGCCGGTGATCTCCATGTTTTGGAGGCCACGTAATTCGACAGCGGCTTGCAGGCCTGGAATTACCCCGACTAGCTGTGCATCGTAGTCAATGGACGATACCGTGGGTGCGCCAAACACCAGCGGGGTTGGGGACCCGATTAGCGGTAGGTCATTGAAGACGATGTTGGGCATGGGGGGGTTAGTGCTGAGGACGCAGGACTGAGGACTGAGGGGGGTTCACTGAGTCCTTAGTCCTGAGTCCTGTTTAAGTCAGCGTGCTGGAATACAAGCGGGTCAGGCCCCCGGCGTATAGGGTGGTGGACGGCAGGGGGATCTCGCCCAGGCTGGGGTCGTCGCTCTGTGCACGAACATCGAAGTCGGCCACCACGTCGCCGTTGCGGTTGAATAGGCGTGCCCATACGGCCACTGCGGTGGTGGCGTTGAGGCCGTCGGCCGAAGGGTCGAGGTGGTAGCCGGTGCCGTCGATCGTGCCTGAGGGGTTGGCCAGGGGGATTTCGCAAATCGCGGTCGGAGCGGCATCCGTAACCAAGCCCCTGGCGGTGCTGTAGATGCCGATTTTGGCGGTGCCGGTGCCGGTTTCGACGTAGTCTTTGGTGCCCTGCAGGCGGGCGGCAGAGTGTGCGGCGGTGATGGTGATGGTCATGGTAGGGCACTCTGGTTGTCGGCAATCACGGCGCGGTAATTGCGGTGGTAGTCGTAGCTGATGACGGTGTACTTTTGGTTCATGGACAGGTCTTTGAACTCGTAGTACCCGGTCACCGCGTCGCTCCAGGTCTCGCGGATCGCCCGACCACTGACCTCCTCCAGCAAACGCACCTTGCGATGCACGGGTACGTCATCCGGTGCGCCGGTTTCTTTGACCGTGCCTGATACCTTGCCCGTGCCGCCGTCTTGCGCATCAAAGGCGAACTTGCACTCGGGGATTAGGTACTGGCCAAAAGGTTGCGGTTCTGAGCCAGGGAGGTTATGGGGCGCGGTAGGATTGGTAAGCGCGTAGATTTGAGCGACTAGGTTTGAGTCAATGGGCAGGGTTCCAGCTGGACCTAAGTTATTAGGAAACTGCTTAAAGGGGGGCATGAAATCCCCGGTGTAACGAGCCAAGCCTTTAGTAATACGGAACTCGTCAATATAACCACTAAACGGATACACCCCTGTGTCATACGAACCTAACGTCATTTGGTTAGTACTCAGACCTATACCCGAGGAAGTAGTACTAATGGTGCCGCCAATACCACCTAGATACACCCTAAACTGGTTACCAAACCGAACAACTGCAAAGTGGACCCACTGGTTTTGAACGATTAAATTACTAGGCCCCAACAAAGGATTAAGCAAATAGTTTGCAGCAACGCCGCTTGTGCTTGCATAAAATTCCAACGTCCCCGACTTACTATACAACTGTAATGGGATATAGGCCCCAAAAATACAACGATACGTTGCGTCAGTAGCTGCGGTTTGAAACAGGAACCCTTCGATTGTAAAATCTTCGATCCCCGAAGGAACTAGCTCGGATGTAATAGGCGTTTGAATACGGCTACCTGCTCCATCAAAATATATTGACGAATCACCGAACTTATGTTGTGCGGTACTTGTTGCTGCAGCCCCGACGACGGTCAATGTTTTAGGCGTGGTACTGCTATCTACAATCGTTGCCCCTTCACCGTGTAGCAATAACGTTACTGAATCAAAGCTAGGGTCAGCATCAACGATACTGTACTCTGCAGTCAAAGCATTCGCCCCTGGCCACTTAACGCTTTTCGCTTCAAAATACACGGTCCAAAACTTGCCGTCGTCGGAGTGCTCCAACCGGCCAGTCAGCGGGAAGTTGGCTTGCACAGCACCCGAGCCCAGCTCCACCAGTGCGTCGGTAATAGGGCTTGCGTCGCAGTCCCACACCAGGGCGAACCCTGGCTGTGCGTAGTTAGACCAACTGACGACCGTGGTGAGGTTGCCGTCGGTCAAGTTGCTGAGCGTGCCTGTTTGTGGGGGCAGTGTGCAAGACAGCACAGCCGCAGAGTACGCGGTGCCGTCCGACAGCCGCGCCGATGAAAGCTCAAGGGCTACACCCCCAAGCGTTGAGAGTCCAACGAGTCGCCAGTAGCGGGCCATTGGTTATCTCCAATCGCTGAGGATGTCGAAGAATATTACCCCGTTTCTCTGACCAAGTGACTGGGTGTAGAGATTCTTGCCTGCAAAGTCGCCATCACCTGTGATCATATCCCCAGTATCTAAATACAGTGTGCAGGACATCGGGGTAAAAAATACTCCCGGCAAATAACCTCTAAATCCATTTGATTTTCTGTATACAAATGGTTTTATCAAGTATAGCCCGTTGTCTACTAGAGAAGGGTATGGGTAAAACCCGTTATTAGAACCCGAAGTATCACTAGTTATCGGAGTTGTAGTGCCATAAACATATATGGGCTGCGAACCACCTAATCCATTACTGAGACGCGAGATATTTCCAGAAATAATAGACTCATCCCAGATGTTGAATCCTATGCATTCACCAAGGGTCGTACCAGTACCAGCTTGGTTTGTGGGCGGGCCTGTCAATATACATGCATAAGGATCATTCGATTTGTTAGAGTTGATGTCACCAAAGTAATGAACCTGAGCCCGATAACTGGTGTTGCTAAGTATGTTGTCGCATGAATAATAAAACCCTCGGTCGTCAGCGTATACCTTCCAGATAATAGCCCCTGCGCTTGCAGTATTTGATTTTGACCAAAAGCGTCCTGCTGCAACCTGAGCAACAGTAGGAAACGGCCCTACCCCTGTAGACACATCGGTCATTGACTCATACCCGCGCACGTTGGCATAGGTGGCGTTAGTGTCGTCCACCCGCAGAACCATGCCCGTGCTCTCAGGAGCGAGGCGCTGATAAACCGCCAAGTTGGTGCCGCTGAACAGCTTGGTCCAGCCAGCGGGCGCAACTTTGGCCAGGATGGTGCCGGTGGCGGTTTGGTCGGTAATGCCGCTGGTGGCAAAGGTGAAGCTGTTGGCGGTGACGGAGAGCACGCGCTTCTCGCCGTTGAGCCCTGCGGGTGTGGCCCCTGAGATGAGCGCAACACCGTGCTGAATTTGCGAGTGCGAGCTGCCGAAGGTGACGGTGGCGACGTTGCTGGCGACCACGACATCGGTGGCGGTCTGTGAGCCAAAGCCGTTGACCAGTACGGCATCGAGCAGGCCAATGAGGGAGCCTGCCACGCCGTTCAACACGGGCGCGCCAGCTTGTGTGCTGCTAAAAAGTTTTGTCTTGGTACTCATGGGTTACTTTCAGAATCAGGGCCGGTCTACGTCGCCACGCGACAGCAGGGTGAAGGAATGGCTGGTGCCGGTGTTGGGGCCTTGCTGCACGGTGCGCACGACCCACACGGGGGCCATTGCGCCCACGGTGTTGAAGCGCAGCACGTTGCCCACGGACCAGCCGCTGCCCCAGCCTAGCTCGGGGATGGTGAAGTACGGGGT
>JAIPDC010000088.1 GCA_021737865.1 Rhodoferax sp. | reverse complement strand
GGAACAGCACAAAGTCACCCGCGTTCAGTCCGCCCTGCGGCAATGTTTTCTTCAACAGGTATTGGGCTGTCAGGCCCTTAAGCATCATGGCAGCGCCGGTGTCAAAGGAAATGGCATCGGGCAGCTTACACACACATTTGGCAGGCATCACCCGCAGATCGCAGTAGCTGCCCGGCGGCTGGCTGGCATAGGCTGCCCGGTCACCCACCTGCAGATGGGTAACACCCTCACCTACCGCCTCAACAACCCCGGAGGCCTCCATGCCCAGCTGCAATGGCATGGTCATCGGGTAGAGGCCGCTGCGCTGGTAGACGTCAATGAAGTTCAAGCCGACCGCTTTGTGGCGAATCCGAATCTCGCCCGGGCCGGGCTCGCCGACGGCAACCTGCACCAGCTTGAGCTGTTCGGCGCCTCCGTGCTGGTCTATGCGAATGGCTCTGGACTGGTTTTGACTCACGACTGTCTCCGATCATTATGCGACGCACCCTTTGCGCGTCAAGTTCGCCATCGTGCCACGAAATGCGCCTGCGCGTCTACCTGCGGGCATGGGCCTTGTTAAAGTCGAGCCATGACCCAACGTCTAACCCCCACCGCAGCGGTGCTGCTGATCATCCCGCCCATGCTGTGGGCTGGCAACGCAGTAGTCGGTCGTGTGATCAGTCCATTGATCTCGCCCATGACACTCAACTTGCTGCGCTGGGCGCTGGCGTTTTTGCTGCTCCTGCCGCTGGCCGCCAGCGTGTTGCGCTCTGACAGTGTGCTGTGGAGCCAGTGGCGGCGGTTCGCATTTTTGGCGTTGTTGAGCACCAGCGGCTACAACGCGCTGTTGTACCTGGCGCTCAATACCTCCACCGCCATCAACGTCACCCTGGTGGGTGCCAGCACGCCGGTGTGGATGCTGTTGATTGGCCGCTTGTTCTTCGGCACACGGATATCGGGCCGCCAGGTTCTGGGGGCGATCCTGTCCATCGGCGGTGTGGTGCTGGTTTTGTGCCGGGGACAGTGGTCAATTTTGATGGGCTTTCAGTTGGTTGCTGGCGACCTGTACATGCTGATCGCCAGCATGGGATGGGCCTATTACAGCTGGATGCTGGCCCACCCCACACCAGAGTCTGCCTCGCTGCGGGCTGACTGGGCGGCATTCCTGCTCGGTCAGGTGGTGTTTGGCCTGGGTTGGTCGCTGCTATTCACCTCTGTCGAGTGGACGGTGACCGATGTGCGCTTGCAATGGGGCTGGCCGCTGGTCGGCTCGCTGGTATTCATTGCCGCAGGACCAGCCGTGCTGGCTTATCGAACCTGGGGAGCGGGTGTCGCACTGGCCGGTCCAACGGCAGCGGGCTTCTTCATGAACCTGACCCCCTTGTTTACGGCAGTCCTGTCGTCGGCGTTTCTGGGCGAAGCGCCCCAACTGTTTCACGCAATGGCATTTGCGCTGATCGCATCGGGCATTGTGCTGTCATCACGGCGTTGAAGGGTCGTCGCCAAAACACCCCGACGCCCTCTGGCTAGTACGTACCGGGATAAGCGCCGCCATCCGCCAGCACGTTTTGACCATTGATATAGCCGGCCTGCACGCTGCATAAAAAGGCACATATGGCACCAAATTCTTCGATGTTGCCAAAGCGCCGGGCCGGTATGGTTTTGCGCCGCGCATCGGCCAGAGCCTCCACCGTCTGCCCGGTCTTTTTTGCATTGCCTTGAAGCACGGTCTTGATGCGATCCGTATCAAACACACCCGGCAACAGGTTGTTGATGGTCACCCCCTGTGCGGCCAGACCGCTGCGTGCCACCCCGGCCACAAACCCGGTCAAACCGCTGCGCGCGCCGTTGGATAAGCCCAGCACGTCGATCGGCGCCTTGACCGAACTTGACGTAATGTTCACGATGCGTCCAAAGCCGCGCTGCGCCATGCCGTCCACCGTGGCCTTGATCAGGTCGATGGGAGTGAGCATATTGGCGTCGACTGCCTGTATCCAGTCCTCACGGTCCCAATCGCGGAAATCCCCCGTCGGCGGCCCCCCGGCGTTGGTGACCACGATGTCAAAGTCTGGCCGCATCGCAAAAACAGCCGCCCGCCCGGCCTCAGTGGTAATGTCTTGAGCACAAAATAGGACGCTAGCCCCCGTAGAATCTGCGTAGCTAGCTATCAATTTTGAAGCAGACGCCTGCAGCTGCTCGGCACCGCGGGCTACCATCATGACGTTCACCCCTTCCTGCACCAGCGCCTGGGCGCAGCCCAAACCCAGCCCCTTGCTGGAACCACACACCAGGGCCCACTTTCCCGCAATTCCCAAATCCATGCTGATTCTCCAAAACTAGCATTTTGCCGCCGTACGGGCGATCCAAAATGATCGATGATATGGGCTCCATGGCGAAAAAATCACCACCCCTTCACACTGCACTGAAACCCTTTGCCGACAAAGTGTGCACACCTGCCCTGGCCGTAGCCAGTATTCGCAATGGCGACCACGTTTTTGTCGGCACCGGTTGCGCCGCCCCGACCAGCCTGTTGCAGGCTCTTGAATGCATGCCCAGCCCCCCGGCGGACGTAGAACTGCTGCACTTCTTCACCATCAAGGCCTTTGAACACGACGAGGGCGGGCGGTGCACCACGCGCTTTCGCCACCGCACCTTTTTTGTCGGCGCCGATATGCGTGCAGCCACCAAGCAGGGTTTGGTGGACTACGTACCCATATCGATTGCACGGGTACCGGAGATGATCACCTTGGGGCGCATCCCGGTCGATGTGGCACTGATCCAGGTCTCGTTGCCCGACGCCTTTGGCTATGTCAGCCTGGGCGTGTCAGTGGACATCATTCCTGCTGCCGTGGCCCGGGCACGACTGGTGATCGCCGAGGTCAATCCGGCCATGCCGCGGTCCATGGGGGACTCCACACTGCACATCAGCCGCATCCACCAACTGGTGCCGGTGAGCACCCCCATCACCGAGCTCGAGCGTGTGCCAACACAAGAGGAAAGCGTGCAGCGCATTGCGCGCTACATTGCGGGCATCATTGAAGACGGTTCCACCCTGCAAATCGGCCTGGGCCAGGTCGCGCACGAAGCGCTGCAATACCTGACTGATCGCAAGGACCTGGGTGTGCACTCCGATGTCATATCGGACGCCATCATTCCCCTGCTGGAAAACGGCAGCCTGACCGGCGCCTGCAAGACCAGCAAGCCGTTCAAGATCGTGGCCAGCGTGGCACTGGGGTCGCGCGCGCTCTACGACCTGATCGACAACAACCCGCTGTTTTCCATGGAGCCCATCGACGCCGTTTGCAACCCCATCACGATTGCCGCACAGCACAAGATGGTGGCCATTGCGCACGCCTACGCCATCGACCTCACCGGGCAGGTCTGCATAGACCAATTTGGCGGTGAGTTCTACGGCGGCATCGGCAGCCAGGGCGAGTTTTTGCGCGGCGCGTCGCGCTCACCCGGTGGCAAGCCGATTGTGTGCATGACATCTACCACGTGGGATGGCACGCAGTCGCGCATCCGCGCATCGCTGCTGGAGGGGGAAGCCGCCACCGTGGCCCGCACCGACGTGCACTACATCGTCACCGAATACGGCATCGCCTATCTCTTTGGCAAATCGATCCGCGAACGCGCCACGGCGCTGATCGAATTGGCACACCCCCTGTTCCGGCCCGAACTGTTTGCAAAGGCACAAGAGCTGGGTTATTTGAGCCATGACCAGACCCTTCAAAACCTGCGTGCCTACCCGGTTGAGGATGAACTCACCATCACCTTGAAAGACAACCGCACCGTGATGCTGCGCCCTGCCCTGTCAAGCGATGCGCAGGGCATTCGCGACCTGTTTCACCATTTGAGCGAAGCCGACGTCTACACCCGGTTCTTCCGTCACGTGCGCGGCTTGTCCAACGCCGAAGTGCAACGCCTGTGCAACCTGAACTATGAAGACGAAGTCGCTTTTGTGGCAACCACCGGCCCGCGTGAACAGTCGCTGATCGTGGCGCAGTCGTGCTATTTCATCAACCCCACGACCAACCTGGCAGATACCGCGTTCATGGTTCACCCGGACTGGCAAGGATGTGGCTTGGGCACAGCCATGCAAAACTGCATGGTGGAACACGCAAAAAAACGTGGGCTACGCGGGTTTGTGGCCGATGTGCTGCCGGGCAACACCCGCATGCTGCGCTTGGCCAGCAATGGGACGCCCACGATTCAGGTTGAAAGGTCCAGCGACTCGGTGCGGCTGACGCAGTTGTTTTAGGACAAAGCGGTCACGTCGACAAAGGTTTCCATGCGTGGGAACCGTGCCACCATCCAATGGCGGTCAAGCGCCAGCGCTGTGATGACAGGCATGGGCAAATCACTGACTGCATCGGGGCTTGGGTTGGGGCAATCGGACAGCAAGGCGGCCAGGTGTACGACCCCTGCGAGCCGGTCGAAGGGCTCCGCTCCCATGGGGTCTCCCGCGCTTTGCAGTCCGCTCACGATAGCCTCGGGAAAATTCCAGTGCCGTGCCAGAACGGCGGTCACTTGCGCCTCGTCAAAACCCAGTAAACGGTGTTCGCGCTCCCACCGCACGGTGGTCTGACTGGGTTGGGCTTCGATTTCGACCAGGCTCTGCGGCGCGCGTTGACCAATCAACAGCTCACCCAGGCGCAGCATCATGCCCGCCAGCCAGGCCTGCTGGGGGTCCAAACCGGCTCCACTGGCCAGCCACTGCGCGTATCCGGCACACGCCATGCTGAATTTCCAGAACACGGTGCGGTCCAAACCAGGAACCTGCGGAAATGCGGTACTCATGCTGTTCGACAAGGCCATGGTCCGAACACGCGACATACCCATGAGCGTGACCGCGTGGTCGAGCGACAAAACCTGTCGACTCAGTCCGAATTGCGCGCTATTGGCCAGACGCAACAGTGTGGCGGTCATGGCGGGGTCTTTGGCAATGATGGCCTCGACCTGTGGTGCTGAGGCCGACTCATCGTTCAGCGTGCGAATCAGCGCGTGGGCCACTTCGGACATCACGGGCAACTTGGCGGACTCAAAAAATGCGATCAACGTAGGCATGGGCACTCCAATTTCGAAAGGGGCCCACCGCTACCTTCCAAAACAATCAGCCCCGCAAAGGCAAGTATAAAAAAATTTGGCCGCTGACCCCGCAATCGGGTCATTACGCGCGTGCCCGGCTGCACACAAATACCCCAGCAATCACCAACAGGGTGCCAACCGCCAGCCATGCCGTAAACGGCTCACCCAGCAACACCACCCCCATGATCATGGTCGACATGGGGCCAACCATCCCTACCTGTGCCGCCAAGCCTGAACCAATGCGCTCGATGGCCATCATCACCATCATCACGGGCACGACGGTACACAAGGTGGCGTTGATCACGGACAGCCACAACACTTCTGGCGCCACCTCCAGCACGGTACCCAGCGGGCGCAGAACCAGAAATTGCACAATGCACAGCGCGCAGGCCACCGATGTTGCCAGCCCAACCAGGCGCATGGAGCCTAAACGTTGCACCATCTCGCCGCTGTAAAACAGGTAGAGCGCGTAACTTACCGCGCTGAGAAATACCAACACCGCGCCCAGCGCAGCGTCAGCGCCCTGCAAAGTCACCTCGTGACCAAACACCAGGAGCACACCACCGTAGCTGATGACCATGCCTGCAGCCTGACGCCGGCCGATGCGCCGCCCGAACAACACCCAGCCCAGCAACAATACCAGCGTCGGGTTGAGATACAAAATCAGCCGTTCCAGTGATGCCGTGATGTATTGCAGCCCGGCAAAATCCAAAAAACTCGCCAGGTAATAGCCGGTAAAACCCAGCCCGGCAATACCCAGCATGTCCTGACGCATCAGCGGCACAGGCCTGCGCTGCGGGGTAGGTCGACTGGCCCACCAGCTCATGGCCAAAAAGAACGGCAGCGCAAACAGCATGCGCAGCATGATGAGCGTGACCGCGTCTACTCCGTGGCGGTACGCCAGCTTGACAATGATGGCCTTGCCGCTGAACGCGACGGCACCCAGCGTGGCAAGCGCCAACCCGGTTGATACAGCTTTGGAAGCCTTCACAGCAGGTTCATCGGAATGTCTGGCGCAGAGCCTGCCAAACCGACACGCAGGCAAAGACCAACCCGCCAGCCACAACACCGGTCAGAGCATCCATCAACAACGGCAGCACACTCTGCGCCAAACCCGCTGCGGCTCCCGAACCCACTTGCGCCAGCAACTCCTCGACCAGATGGTGCAAAGGGCCCCACCCATGCACCAAAATTCCCCCGCCAACCAAAAACATGGCGGCCGTTCCCACCACCGCCAGGGTCTTCATCAACCAAGGCGCTGCAAGCAGCAGGCCACGCCCCAATGCCTGCTGCGCTTGGGCCCATGTGCCCGTGCCCGGTCTGCGGCTCAAATGCAGGCCTGCATCGTCAATTTTCACAATTCCGGCCACAAAGCCATAGACCCCGATCGTCATCAACACCGCAATGCCGCTAAGCACTGCCAGTTGCGTCTGCCACGGGCTGTTTTGCACGGTGCCCAACGTGATGGCGATGATCTCGGCCGACAGCACAAAATCGGTGCGTATGGCGCCTTTGACCTTGTCGCGCTCCAGGGCCAGCAGGTCCACATTCGGGTCGGCCACAGCCCGCATCAACGCCTGCTCATGTGCCTGATCGTCCACAGGGTCGTGAAAAAACTTATGCGCAAGTTTCTCAAAGCCTTCCAAACACAAGTAAGCACCACCCACCATCAACAAGGGCGTCACCGCCCAGGGGAGAAAGATGCTCACCACCAATGCTGACGGAACCAATATAAGCTTGTTGACCAGCGAGCCTTTGCACACTGCCCACACCACGGGCAATTCGCGGTCAGCGCTCACCCCCGACACTTGCTGCGCATTGAGCGCGAGATCGTCGCCGAGTACGCCTGCGGTCTTTTGTGCCGCAACTTTGGATAGCACCGCTACATCGTCCAGAATCGTGGCGATATCGTCAATGAGCGCAAGCAGGCTGCTGGACATGGTGCAATTTCTCAACAGGGAAAAACCCATTGTCGCCGCTGGCGGACCGGCACGGCTGCTGTACGCGGATTAGGCTGCGCACTCTGGTTTAGACACCAGTGGCTGCAGTACGATGCGCCTTGAACCTGTCAAACGACCCAAGGAGCGAACGTGTCCATTACCGTCAATGTTGAACTAGGCTACGAGTTCGACGTCAAGGCGTCTTTCAACGAGGTCTTTGAGGTGCTGGCCGATGTGCCTACATCCGCCAGTTTTTATCCCGGGATTGATAAACTGATCAACCAGGGCAGCGGCATCTACCGCTGGGAGATGGCGAAAATCGGCCTGGCGCAGGTCAATCTGCAAACGGTGTACGCGTCGAAATACGTATCCGACCTCGCCAAGGGCACCGTCGTCTGGACTCCGATAGCCGACGAAGGCAATGCGCTGGTATCTGGCAACTGGAAGATCGTCGACCACAAAAAATTTACCAAAGTGGTGCTGAGTATCGAAGCTGCGCTGACGATTCCCCTGCCCGCGCTCATGAAAATTGTTGTGGCGCCACTGGTTGAAGCCGAGTTCGACAAGATGACCGACCAGTACATCGACAATCTGGTCAAGCGATTTGGAGGCGAGGTCTAGGTTGCGCTGCGACCGCTAAACAAAAAGTGGTCTATTGGCAATTTCAGACGACGGCGGAAGGGGCAAGCAGGGGAATCCAAACCGTGAATGAGGAGCCATGGTCGGGCGTGCTCTTTAGGCTGAGTTTTCCGCCGAGCGTGCCAACCACGATGTTGCGCGCGATACTCAAACCAAGGCCGGAACCCCCTTTGCCCAGGCGTGTGGTGAAAAAGGGCTCAAAAATTCTGGAAAAGTTGGCCTCAGAAATGCCGGCACCGTCGTCGGACACTTCGATGGTCACGTGATCATCATCGGCGCCCGCCACAACAACGCGTATTTCCCCGGGCTCGCGGTCTTCGTAGCCGTGCAATACGCAGTTGGTGATGAGGTTGGTGACCACCTGCCCCAGCGGCCCGGGATAGCTGTCAAGTTGAAAATCATCCGGTGGTTCGGTCAACAGCACCCGACAACCGGTGCTTTTGAGACTCGGGCCTAAAGTCATTAACACTTCCGAGAGGGTGTCGTGCAGCATGAATTTGCGCCGGTGGGAACTGGTCTGGTCCACAGCCACCTGCTTGAAACCGGACACCAGCGTGGCCGCCTTGTCCAGACTGCGCACCAGAATATCGCTGGCAAACGCAGTGTCAGCGACAAAAGTTTCCAGTGTTGACCGCTTGAGTCCGGACTGCATTTCTTTTTTGAAGTTGCTGGTTCGGTCCTCCAGCGTCGTCGCAACGGTCAGACCATTGCCGATGGGTGTATTGAGTTCATGGGCGATGCCTGCCACCATGGACCCCAGCGCGGCCAGCTTGGCCGATTCCACCAGTTCGTCGCGCGTCAGATTCAACTGGTCGAGTGTGGTCGCCAGTTCGGCATTGCGATGACCCAATTCTGCCGTACGGTCGAAAATGCGTGTCTCCAATGTTTCATTCAAATCCCGGAATTGCCGGCTCAACAGAGTGGATTTGACCGCCAGCAGGGCAACGGCAATCATCGACCCCGACACGATCAGGATCAACGTACGGTATTCATCCCACACATCAGCCAGGGAAACACGGTTCTCGACGTCAAATGGGGGAATTTTCATAGTGCGCATCACGGTGCGCACCGATTCGTAGTCTGAGGGGATCGAGAAACCGTAAATGCCAATTTGCTGCGGCACTGCGCTGTTGTGGGGCAAGAGCAACAAGGCGCCGGCCAGTCGCGCGGCAGTTTCTTCGCGCACATGCGGCAGGGCAACCACCGGCCACTCCGGATGCAGCGCCGTCGAAACGGCAAACGGATAGCCTGGAAACGACTGTTGGCCGACGATCTTGATGTCGCCAGGGTCCAGCCTTCCTTCACGCACCATGGACTCCACCAGACCCGAGCGAACAAACGCAACATCGGCTTTGCCATCGCGCACTGCGTCGATAGCAGCGTCCTGCGAAAGCCCGGTTTCGACCACTGAACCCAAAACAATATTGGCTTTCTTGAGACTGTAGGCCTGCAGTTGGTAGGCACCGAAATTTTCTTTTGAGGCAGTGACCGCCGTTTTGCCTTGCAGATCCTGGATGGTATTGATGTTGACCGCGTCTGCCCGGCTCACAATGGCCCCGCCGAAAACCCGAACCGGCTTGCCTTTGTCGCTATTGAGCAGGGTCGCCAAAGGTGATGAGAGCCCGTTCAGGTGGGTCAGGCGCACATACTCCGCCGGCTGGGTGATGACCAGATCCACCTGCGTGCGGCTGATGGCTTGGCGCATATCCTTCAGGTTCAATGCTTTCACGGTAAACGTGAACCCCGGAACCGTTGCATTCAGGTAGGTTTCCAGGGGCTTCCACTGGGCCGTTGTCTGGGCCTCATTTCGAAATGCAAGTACACCGACGGACAGCGCTTCTCCGGCCCACAAGGGGTTGACCATGAGGCATAACAGCAAGGCAAGCAACCTCACCCGTGGACCCTTGGAAGGTATGCGTCCGTAAACAGGTTGGCAGCATTGACGGGCTTCTTGATATTGCCCGAGACCAGCATGATGGCGGAGAGCTTTTCAACAACTCCCGCCAGCAGGCCGCTGTCCCGACTAAGGTAGCGGCGATTGGCGATGAGGTCCGGCAGTTCTAACCCCCGAAAGGACTCAATCAGCTCTTCGGCCGAAACGCCGGCATGCGGAACCATCCGGTATGCCGTATCCCAGGGGTTGCGCCGCAACTGCTCCAGTGCCCAAAAGTGCCCCTGCAGGGTTTGCTCCAGCGCCTGTGCGTAGTCTTTGGCAACATCCGTCTTGACCACAAGAACATCAAAGATGGATTCCGGCAGGTCCTGGGTGGACAGCAACTTGTTCGCACCCTTGGCGACCAGACGCCCGACCACGGGCTCATAGGTGATGAGCGCATCAATTTTGCCGGCACCGTAGGCGGCCTCCTGCTCCTCAAACGCCAGGAAAACCGGTTTAATTTCCGCCCGCTTCAGCCCTGCCCGATCCAGCACCATGGACATCATCAACTCGCCCAAAGTGCTCGGCTCGAGCCCGACGCGCTTGCCGCGCAGTTGTGTCAGTGTTTCGAACCCCTTGGAGGCCACCAGCGCGTCAGCACCCTTGGAAACATCCATCACCAAAATGACCTGCAGGCTCATACCCTGCGCTTGCAGCGCCAAGGCCTCGTCCAACGTCAGCATCGCCGCATCGACTCTGCCCTCCCTGAACGCATCGATAGAGTCCTTAATCGTCGGAAAGTGCTGCAGCACGACCGACTCGGTCAGCTGCTTCTGGGACTCGGCGAAAAAGATCGGCTCATAGCCCGGCCAGGGATGGCCGGCAATCCGAAGCGCAGGTCGCTTGGCGCAGGCCGGCAGGGTGCCCGCCAACGCGACGAGCAGTGCCGCCAAAGCGCTGCGTCTGGAACGCCACAATGGATCGCCAAGTGGACTGATCATGGGACTTGCGCTGGTTCCGGTTGGCCTGCTGTTGGTGCAGCGGGGGCTACATTAACCGCAACGCCCCATCCGTCTGAAAAACAGAGACAGCGTGGGCCAATCGGGTCGACTGCTCCCTGAGGCTTTCTGCGGCTGCGGCGGACTCCTCAACCAATGCCGCGTTTTGCTGGGTCATCTGATCGAGTTCGCCAACCGACTCATTGACTTCACCGATCTCCCGCGATTGCTCAGTCGAAGCGGCGGTAATTTGGCTCACCATATCACCCACCCGCTGCACCGAACTCACAATTTCGTCCATCGTGCTACCGGCGTCCTGCACCAGGCGCGAGCCCGACTCAACACGCTCCACGGAAGCTCCGATGAGCGCCTTTATTTCCTTGGCTGCTTCCGCGCTGCGACTGGCCAGGCTGCGCACCTCGCTGGCAACCACCGCAAAGCCACGTCCTTGCTCGCCAGCGCGTGCGGCCTCCACGGCCGCGTTGAGGGCCAGGATGTTGGTCTGAAAGGCAATGCCGTCGATCACACCGATGATGTCGCTGATCTTGCGCGAGCTCTGGTTGATGTCTTCCATAGTGGACACCACCTGCCCCATCACATCGCCACCACGCTTGGCCACCTGTGCCGCCGATGTAGCAAGCTGATTGGCCTGGTTTGCCGCTGTGGACGATTGACGCACCGTGTTGGTGAGATCCTCCATATTGGAGGCGGTGCGCTGCAAATTACTGGCAGTGTGCTCGGTACGGTTGCTCAGATCCTGGTTACCGGATGCAATTTCACTGGCCGCATCGGAAATACTGTGCACCGAGTTCTGGATCTCCCCTATGGTGGACTGAAGCATATACATGAGCCGGGTCAGGGAATGCATGAGGCTACCCTCAGGAGCCGAAGGCAACCGTTGTTTTAAATTCCCGCCCGCAAGCTCTGCCAGCGCCACACTCGCATCGCTGGGCTCCCCGCCGAGCACCGCACGGGCGGTACGGCGAATCCACACCGTAAACCCGATGCACACCACAACGCAAATGGCGGTCAAAACGGCCGTCAGAGAACTGCCGATCTCCAGGTAGCCACTCACTGTCGCCAGGTCGCTTTTCATGACCTGGCTCTTTAGCCAAAGCGACCCCGCCACAACCGCGCTGCCAGCGCCGGCCACCATGACGGTCGGAATGACCATGGACAACGTGAGTTTCTGCGTGTAATTCATATGGTGCCCAAAAGATGTTGTTCTGCAAATCTTCGATTGAACTCGCCTTCCGCATGGCGTCCATCGACTCATGGCTCGCCGACTGGTACCGCCTCCCAACGGCTGAAGGATCAAGACTGTCATCGTACAGCAAACACCACGTCAACTGAAATATGTGCGTCCAACGGTGCACGCCGGCACACCCCGGGGATTGCATCAACCCGGCGCATAATCAGCGCGGCGTTGGATTTGCCAATACCACCCCTTTTGAAGAGTTTTACTATGCATCGCGTTGCCATCAGCAGTACCGGGTTATTCACGCCCCCCGAGATCATCACCAACGAGGAGCTGGTGGTCACCTTCAACGCCTACGCCGCGTTGGAAAATGCAAAATATGCCGACGAAATCGCCGCCGGCACCCGCGCCGCCGTGACCGACTCCAACGTCGAGTTCATTGAAAAGGCCTCTGGCATCAAACGCCGCTATGTGATGAATAAATCCGGCGTGCTAGACCCCCGTCGCATGCGCCCGTCTTTCAGCACGCGCCCTGATAGCGAGATATCGATGATGGCCGAGATTGCGGTCAAGGCGGCACAGGATGCGTTGAGCAACGCCGGCAAAACGGCTGCCGATGTGGACGGCGTGATCTGCGCATCGGCCAATATGCAGCGCGCCTATCCTGCCATGGGCGTGGAAATTCAAACCGCGCTCGGCATCAAGGGCTTTGCCTTTGACATGAATGTGGCCTGCTCATCAGCCACTTTTGGCCTGGAGATGGCGGTGAACGCCGTGCGCACCGGCTCGGCGCGCGCCATTTTGGTGGTCAACCCGGAGATCACTTCGGCCCACCTGGCATGGATGGACCGTGACTGCCATTTCATTTTTGGTGACGTGTGCACCGCCATTCTGGTGGAGCGGCTGGACCTGGCGCCCGCCGGTGCATTCGAGGTTCTGGGCACGCGGTTGCAAACCTCCTTCTCCAACGCGATTCGCAACAACGCCGGCTTCATGTCGCGCGCCGAAGACCGTGACCCTGAAGACCGCGACCAGCTCTTCCGCCAGGAAGGGCGCAAAGTATTCAAGGAAGTGTGCCCCATGGCCGCCGAGCACATGGCCAGCCATCTGGCGGCGCACGATCTAACGCCCGACGGAGTGCGCCGCTTCTGGCTGCACCAGGCCAATCTGGCCATGAACCAGCTCATCAGCCGCAAGCTAATGGGGCGTGACGCCACACGCGAAGAAGCGCCGGTGATTCTGGATGAATTTGCCAACACCGCGTCGGCCGGTTCCATCATCGCCTTTCATCGACACAAGGCCGACTTTCAGGCCGGCGATGTGGGAATGATCTGCTCGTTTGGCGCCGGCTATTCAATTGGCAGCGCCATCGTCCAGAAGATCTGAAATCAACTTGTGCGCTTGCACAATCTTGTATTCGTAGCGAGAAAGGTGGCGATGTCCCGAACTCAGTTGCAGGTTTGAGTCGGTGGTCATGAATATTATGCTGCCTTCCTGAGTTGTTGGGTTGCGGGACGAAGACCGCTTATCAGTGTTTTCAAGTCCGCATGGCCGCGCAGTTTCTTGAACGAT
>JAIPDC010000087.1 GCA_021737865.1 Rhodoferax sp. | reverse complement strand
TCAGCCCCTCGCCGCCACTGCGCAGTAAATGACTTCCTGCTGAAGCGCGATTTCAGACCAAAGATGCTGCCTGGCAAACCGCAGCCCCTGCATGCGCAAGCATTCCGTCAGCGTGCCGTCTTCCAGCAAGCGGGTCAATGCAGCCTGCAGCGCCCCGGCGTCGCGCGGATCGCTCAACAGCAGCGCATCCACGTCAGCGCTCAGTAGTGCCGCAATGCCGCAATATTGCGCGCTGCTGACCACCACCGGCAAGCCATGGGCCATGGCCTCCAGAACCACCATGGCAAAGGTGTCTTCAAGCGTAGGGTGTGCCAGGCAATCAGCGGCCGCGTAGGCCACATCCACCACAGGCAAGGCACCCAGAAAGAAGACACGCGCGGCCTGCCCGCTGCGGTCGAGCTCCTGTTGCACCAAGGCTTTTTGCGCAGCGTTGCCGACCACTGCCAAATACACATCGGACGGCAAATCGGCCAGCGCCTGCAACAATGCGGGCAACCCCTTCTTGCGAAAATCATTACCCACAAACAACACGCACCGACCCTGCAGCGGCAGGCCCAGGTGTGCCCGTGCGGCAAGGCGCTGCTCCAGCGTGCTGCGCCCGGGCACCGCTGCAACGCCCGGTGTGACCACCTGGCACGCCGCCACCGATTTCGGAAAGCTGGCCGCCATCACCGCCTCCTGGGTGCTGGAGGCCAGCGCGATGCAGCGTCCGTCCGACACGTTGTAACGCGCACGCTCGAGCGCCAGGTAGGTCAGCAGACGGGGGCTGGTAACAATTTTGAGCCACCGCAACGCCAGTCGCCAGCCGGTGCGTCCATGCAACAGGCTGTACTTCACCGGCACCACATGCACCGTCTGCACCTGGCCATGCCAAGTGTTTTCATGGGCGTGCACCACATCAAAACCCCGACGCGTTTTCCACCAGGTGGCCAGTGCAAACCACAGCTGGTTGAGCCAGCGCGGCTTGGTAAACGGCAGCGGTATTTGGTGGTAGTGCACGCCTGGCCACTGGTGGTCAATCTGCTGTGCAAACACATGGATCTCGTGGCGCTGAGCCAACTGCTCCACCAGCGCAATAGAGTAGCGCTCCGCACCGCCCCCCGTGGGGCTGAAGATGCGATTCAATACGGCGATGCGCAAGCGTTTCTGTGGCACGTTACTCATACGCGGTGCCGGTCTTCGTAGCGGGAAGCGAGTTTCCACCACAACAAGGGCCTGCTGGTGCGGCGCAATACGGGCACACGCGGCAATTCGAGCAGGCTATCACCCAACTGGCAGCGACCGCGCCGGGTGGTAGTGGCGGTAAGAAAGCCTGCGCCAGCCACCATGGCGGTGTGCTCGGGCGCGAATTCACCGTAAGGATAGCAAAAGTGATCAACTGTGGAGCCCGTGAGCTGCTGCAGTTCGTCCTTGCAAAATGCAATTTCCTCTTGCGCCAGTGGGGTGTCTACCTGGGTCAGCCGCACATGGTGGCGGGTATGCGCCCCAACCTCCTGCCCGCCGGCAACCCACTGCCGCAGGTGAACAGCCGACATCAGCTCCGAAGGCGGCACACGGTTGTGGCGGTCCCAACTGTTGGCTTGCCCCAGCATGGCGCTGATCACATAGCAGGTGGACGAAAACCCGAGCTGCTGCAGCACCGGCAGCGCATGCGTCAGGTTGTTCAGGTAGCCATCATCAAAAGTAATGCCAACGACCTTGCCGCTGCGCTCACCGCGCAAATAAGGCTGCAGAGCGGTGATCGACAGGCCCTGATAGCCCAGCGCGCGCAAGAAGGACATTTGTCGCTGAAAGTCTGCCGGTGCAACGCTCAGGCTGCGAAACCCGGTACCTTTCTCAGGCGCAGGTGCAATCTGGTGAAAGGTCAGTATGGGAATCGCCGAATGGCTTTGTACAGTGGGCATGACCAAGGATTCCAGGCAAAAGTCAGTCGGCTTACAAAAGCACAATGTCGTACTGATCCTGCCCCATGGCTGCTTCACTCTGCAACGACACGGGCTTGCCGATGAACTCGCTCAAACCGGCCAGATGCTGACTCTCTTCGTCCAGAAAAAGCTCAATCACTTTAGGCGACGCCACCACCCGGAATTCGCGCGGGTTGAACTGTCTGGCCTCGCGCAAAATCTCGCGGAAGATGTCATAGGCCACACTGCGCGGGGTCTTTACGATGCCCTTACCTTCGCAGGCGGGACAGGGTTCGCACAGCATATGCGCCAATGATTCGCGGGTGCGCTTGCGCGTCATCTCCACCAGACCGAGTTGCGAAAAGCCCCCGGCCATGGTTTTGACACGGTCCTTGGCCAATTGCTTGCGGAACTCGCCCAGCACAGCGTCCCGGTGGTCTTCGCGCACCATATCGATGAAGTCAACAATGATGATGCCACCCAGATTGCGCAGTCGCAGTTGACGCGCAATGGCCTGCGAGGCCTCCAGGTTGGTCTTGAAGATGGTGTCATCAAAATTGCGCGCGCCCACAAAGCCGCCGGTATTGACGTCAAACGTGGTCAAAGCCTCAGTCTGGTCGACGATCAGATAGCCGCCCGACTTGAGTTCTACCCTGCGCCCCAGTGCCTTGGCGATTTCCTCTTCAATCGAAAACAGGTCGAATATCGGTCGCTCGCCCTTGTAGTGCTGCAGTTTTTCCGCCGCCATGGGCATGAACTCCGCACCAAAGGCCTTGAGTGCATCAAACTGCTCGCGCGAGTCGACTCGAATGGTCTGGGTGGACTCGCTCACCATATCGCGCAGCACACGCTGCATGAGGCTCAAATCCTGGTGCAGCACCGACTGCGGCGGCAAGCGGGTCGATGCATCCTTGATACGCGCCCAGGCCTTGCGCAGGTAGCCGATGTCATCGGCCAACTCTGCATCGTTTGCATCTTCTCCATTGGTGCGCAAGATGAAGCCACCGCCCTGTGCGCCGGCCAGGTGCTGAAGCCGTGCGCGCAGCTCATCGCGCTGTCCGCCCGGTATTTTTTGCGAGACCCCAATGTGGTCGTCCTGCGGCAAAAACACCAGCAAGCGCCCTGCAATGCTGATTTGGGTCGACAGGCGAGCGCCCTTGGTACCAATGGGCTCCTTGATGACCTGCACCATCAGCGCCTGGCCTTCGAAAATCTGCTTTTCAATCGGAATGAGGGGCGCGGAGCCCTTGGCGCTGAAGGGAGCCTCGCCATCTGGCTGGCGGTGCCAGACATCGGCCACATGCAAAAACGCAGCGCGCTCCAGACCGATATCAATGAATGCGGACTGCATACCCGGCAGCACCCTGGCGACCTTGCCCAGGTACACGTTGCCGACCAGCCCGCGCTCCAGGGCACGCTCGACGTGCATCTCTTGAATGGCGCCGTTCTCCAGGATCGCCACACGGGCTTCCTGAGGCGACCAGTTGATCAAAATATCCTGTTGCATGCTGGGCATTCCCGTTTTGTCGTCTTAGAGCTTGAAGCTGATGGCACGTAGTGCTTGAGCAGTTTCAAACAGCGGCAGACCCATGATGCCAGAGTAAGAACCACTCATGTGGGTGATGTGCGCCGCTGCAAAACCCTGCACCGCGTAGGCGCCCGCCTTGCCCATGGGTTCACCGGTGGCCACATAGGCGTCAATGTCGGCCTCGGTCATGTCGGCAAACGTGACCCAGGATTCGCTACAGGCTACGGACTGCCCCTGCTCCCAGCCCAGCGCAATGGCTGTCATTACCCGGTGCGGCCGGTTGGCCAACGCACGCAGCATGCGCTTGGCGTCTTGCGGATTCTCGGGTTTGCCAAAAATGGTGCGGCCCAAAGCCACGGTGGTATCGGCACACAACACAGGCGCGCATGGCAGCTTGCGCCGGGCCATGCGTTGCATGGCAGCTTCCAGCTTCAAGCCCGTCACGCGCTGCACATAGGTCTTGGGTGCTTCGCTGCGCAACTGCACTTCCAGCGACTCGGCGTCTTCATCATCATCTGGCAGTAGCAACTCGTGGCGAACGCCCAATTGGTCCAGCAACTGACTGCGCCGTGGACTCTGGGACGCGAGGTAAATGAAGTCTGGAATGGTGGGCATTTACTGATCTTACGTTTGCAAGCGGGTCACTCGCGATGGTAGGGATGATTCGCGTTGACCGACCAGGCTCGGTACAGCTGTTCAATCAGCAGCACGCGTGCAAAGGCATGGGGCAAGGTCAGGTCGGACAGACGGATGCGCTCGTGGGCAGCTTGGCGAAAGGCAGGGTCCAGACCGTCCGGCCCGCCGATGACCAAGGCGACATCCGTGCCCCCGAGTTGCCAGTCCTTGAGTTTTGCCGCCAGCGCCAACGTGGTCACTGTCGTGCCACGCTCGTCCAGCGCGACGATGCGGGTCCCCTTGGGTATGGCTGCCTCGATGCGGGCGCGTTCGGCCGCATACAGTGTCTCCAGCGTCTTGGAGCCACGCGGCTCGGTTTTGACTGCTTTGAGTTCGACCTTGAGTTCGTGGGGAAACCGCTTCGCGTAATCGTCCCAGGCGGTCTGTGCCCAATCTGGAACGCGTTGCCCCACGGCGACGATGAGCAGCCTCACCGTCGGATCAGGCTTTGCGGGTGCTTGTCTTTTTGGCCGCAGGCTTGGCCGGTGACTTCGCCGCCGCTTTGGCAACCGACTTGGCCACGGGCTTGACAACCAGCGTCTTGACCGGCTTGGCAGCCGGCTTCTTGGCCGGCGCGGCTTTTTTGGCGGGCGCGGACTTTGCCGGTGCCGCCGACTTGCGCGCGGGCGCCTTGACCCCGGCGGCCTTGTCAGCGTCCTTCTTCAACTG
Organism: Rhodoferax sp.; assembly: GCA_021737865.1. GTDB lineage: Bacteria > Pseudomonadota > Gammaproteobacteria > Burkholderiales > Burkholderiaceae_C > Allorhodoferax. The sequence continues at coordinate 8,799 of JAIPDC010000087.1, read as the reverse complement.
CGCTTTGGATGGGAAGGCTTCAGCCACGCCCTTTTTTGCAGCGTTGGAACGGCGCAGACTTGGTTCAACTTTTGGTGCTGCCTTGGCGGCAGGTTTGGCACTTTCGGCCATCGCCGGTTTCGCCGATCCAAGTTTCATGCGCACGGGTTTCTCGCCCCACAACTCTTCGAGGTTGTAGTACTGACGGAAATTGGGCTGCATGATGTGCACCACGGCTTGGCCGCAATCGACAATGATCCACTCACCATTGGCCTCACCTTCAATGCGAGGTTTGGGAAAGCCGGCCTCGCGCACGGCATCGCGCACGCTGGCAGCCAGGCCTTTGGTCTGGCGATTGGACGTCCCCGAGGCCACGATCACCCGCTCAAACAGGGACGACAGATGCTCGGTGTCAAACACCTGAATATCCTGGGCTTTGACGTCTTCGAGTCCATCGACGATGGCGCGCTGGAGTTTGGTGACGTCTTTTTTGGCAACAGTAGGTTGGTTCATCAGGCAGTTTGATAAAGGTGGTGGTGGGCAATATAACGCGCAACGGGTTCAAAAACCAGTGACGCGATGTTTTGGTGGGTGGCCAAACGCTCTCGAATATCAGTAGCACTGACGTCCATGGGAGGCAATTCAATCGTCTGAAAGGGTGCAAGACCCTGGTGCAGAGCATCAAATGTGCCTCTAGCCCCCGCAAAACCTGCGCGAGCCGCTACACATATTGTAGCAAAATCAGCAATCTCGCGCCAGCGGTGCCAGGTCGGCAGTGCAACGGCCTGGTCTTCGCCAATGATGAGGAAGAGTTGGGCCAGGGGAAATTCAGCATGCAACTCTGACAAAGTGTCTACCGTGTAGCTGGGGCCGCTGCGCAGGGTTTCCCGCGGGTCGACCACCACACGCTCCATTGCACCAAAGGCCAGACGGACCATTTCCAGCCGGTGTGCCGCCGGTGTCAGGCTACGGCTTTTGTGCCAGGCCTGGCCGGTGGGAACCACGCGCAATTCATCCAGTTGAAGCTGCTCCAAAACAGCCAGCGCCAAGGCCGTGTGCGCAAGGTGCGGCGGATCAAATGCACCGCCAAATACCCCTACCCGGCGCGGGGACCCAGCGGACACATTCACACCCAGTCTCGCCGCGGCAAAAACTGTGTGTACAGAGCCGCTTCCGGCGACCCGGCCTCGGGAACAGCCTGGTAGGCCCAACTGGCAAGGGGCGGCATGGACAACAAAATGGACTCTGTGCGCCCGCCCGACTGCAGGCCAAAGTGCGTGCCCCGGTCCCACACCAGGTTGAATTCCACATAGCGGCCACGGCGGTACAACTGGAAGTTGCGCTCCCGTTCCCCATAGGCCATGTCCTTGCGCCGCTCTACCACTGGCATATAGGCTGGCAAAAAGGCATTGCCCACGGATTGCATCAGCGCGAAACCGTTGTCAAAACCACCCTCGGAAAAGTCATCAAAGAAGATACCGCCAATGCCCCGCTGCTCATTGCGGTGCTTCAAATAGAAATACTCGTCACACCATTTCTTGAAGCGCGGGTATTTGTCGTCGCCAAAGGGTTGCACCGCCTCGCGGCACGCCGTATGAAAATGCACGGCATCTTGCTCATGGCCGTAGTAAGGCGTCAGGTCCATACCACCACCAAACCAGCACACCGACTCCTGCCCTGGGTGACCGGCCGAGATCATCCGCACATTCATGTGCACAGTGGGCACAAAGGGGTTGCGCGGGTGAAACACCAGCGACACGCCCATGGCCTCAAACGGCGCACCTGCCAGTTCGGGGCGGTGTTGGGTGGCCGAGGGCGGAAGTTTGGGGCCACGCACGTGGGAGAAGCCGCACCCTGCGCGCTCAAACAGCGAACCGCCTTCCAGAATGCGGGTAATGCCATTGCCCTGCAACGCCTCACCAGGGGCTTTTTCCCAGGTGTCTGACACAAAAATCTGGTCGTCCATCGCAGCAACGGCGGCGGTGATCCGATCCTGCAAGCCCATCAAATAAGAGCGCACCAGCGCTACGCGTGTTTCGCTCATTTGGCAACCTTGCTTTCACCTGCCTGCTTGACCGCGCGGTAGCCAATGTCAGTGCGGTACTGCATACCGTCAAACCGAATGCTCTGGATCGCGTCATATGCCGCTTGCCGCGCAGCGCGCGGGTTTTCGGCCAGCGCGGTAACACACAGCACGCGCCCACCGCTGGTGCGGGTAACGCCAGCAAAGGGTTGCGTGCCGGCATGGAAAACCATGCACGTTTCGCTCTCGACTGGCAGGCCTCCAATGGCATCACCCTTGCGGGGTGTGCCGGGGTAGCCACAGGCGGCCAGCACCACACCCAATGCGGTACGCCGGTCCCACTCAAGCTCCAGACTCGCCAGACCACCTGGCTCGGTGGCAGCCCACATCACATCCAGAAAATCAGTCTTCAGTCGCATCAAAATGGGCTGGGTTTCCGGGTCACCCATGCGGCAGTTGAACTCCAGCGTTTTGACCTGGCCCTGCGGATCGATCATCAAGCCCGCGTACAAAAAACCGGTATAGGGAATGCCGTCCTGCTCCATTCCCTTGAGTGTTGGCAGAATAATTTCGCGCATGGCGCGGGCATGCACCTGAGGCGTGACCACCAGCGCCGGGGAATAGGCTCCCATGCCGCCGGTGTTGGGGCCTAAATCGCCATCCAGCAAGCGCTTATGGTCCTGGCTGGTAGCCAGCGCCACCACATCACTGCCATCACACATGACCATGAAACTGGCTTCTTCGCCCTGCAAAAACTCTTCAATCACCACGCGCGGTACCGCTTGACCGCCCTCACCCGCGTTGTGCACCACGCCTAGCGCGTTGTCCAGCAGCATAAAGTCAATCGCGGCATGCGCTTCATCCAGCGACATGGCAACCACCACGCCCTTGCCCGCAGCAAGACCGTCAGCCTTGACGACTATCGGTGCACCCATGCGTTGCACATAGGCGTGCGCCGCGGCAGGGTCCGTAAAAGCCTCATAAGCGGCTGTTGGAATGCCATGGCGCTGCATGAAGGCCTTGGAAAACGCTTTGGAGCTTTCCAACTGTGCCGCAGCCTTGGTCGGCCCAAAAATGCGCAGACCGTGCAAGCGGAATTCATCCACCACACCGGCTGCCAAAGGGCCCTCCGGTCCGACCACCGTCAGGCCAATCTTGTTGGTCTGAGCCCATTCACGCAAGGCCACCACATCGGTGATGGGAATGTTTTGCAGTCGCTTGTCCAGGGCGGTGCCTCCATTGCCAGGGGCCACATAGACCATTTGCACCTTGTCAGACTGGGCCAACTTCCAGGCCATGGCGTGCTCACGGCCACCGCCGCCAATCACCAATACATTCATATGGAACTCCGACGGGCTATCCAGTGGTGGCAAGTGATGCCGAGTTTCAGATTGAATTTCATAGGGCTGCGTTGTGGAAAATGTCTTGGGTATCGTTCAGGTCTTCGAGAACGTCCAGCAGTCTTTGCATACGCGCAGCATCTTCGCCGCTCAATTCAATCGTGTTCTCGGGGCGCATGGTGACACCCGCCACTTCGGCGTGCAGTCCCGCCGTTTCCAGCGCCTGTTTGACTGCTTCGTAGTCGGCATAGGCGGTCAGAACCTCAATCGCGCCATCGTCATCGGTGATCACGTCTTCGGCACCAGCCTCCAACGCAACTTCCATCACTTTGTCTTCGCTGGTGCCGGGTGCAAAAATCAGCTGGCCGCAGTGCTTGAACTGGAACACAACAGAGCCCTCGGCGCCCATATTACCGCCGTACTTGCTGAACGCATGGCGGACTTCAGCTACGGTGCGCACCTTGTTGTCGGTCATGGTGTCGACGATGATGGCCGCACCGCCAATGCCGTAGCCCTCGTAGCGAATTTCTTCGTAAACAATGCCTTCCAGCGTGCCGGTGGCCTTGGCAATGCCATATTTCACATTCTCGGCCGGCATATTGGCCGCCTTGCCCTTCTCGATGGCCAAGCGCAGCCTCGGGTTGGTGCTCAGATCGCCCCCCCCCATTCGGGCCGCGACCATGATTTCACGCATCACCCGCGTCCAGATGCGCTGACGCTTTTCGTCCTGACGACCCTTACGATGCTGAATATTGGCCCATTTGCTATGTCCTGCCACGTGAAATCCTTCAAAAGTTCGTTACGCTACTGGCTGAATTGTACTTTTTGGGAATTTCATGGCCGCTACCGACGACGCAACTATCCTGATCGCCCAGCACGGCGACACCCAATGCCGCTTGCTCCCGGACAAGGCCAACCGCCACGGGCTGATCACCGGTGCCACCGGCACCGGCAAGACCATCACACTGCAAACCATGGCCGAGGGCTTTTCGCGCCTGGGCGTGCCGGTGTTCATGGCCGACATAAAAGGCGACCTGACCGGCATTTCGCAAAACGGCAGTCCCCAGCCCAAGCTGAGCAAGATCATTCAGGAGCGTGGTTTGCCCGAGCCCGCCTACCAGTCGTTTCCCACCACACTATGGGATGTATTTGGCGAACAGGGCCACCCCGTGCGCGCCACCGTCAGCGACCTGGGTCCACTGCTGCTGGCACGCATGCTCAACCTGAACGACACACAGGCCGGTGTCCTGCAACTGGTGTTCAAGATTGCAGACGATGCCGGTTTGCTGCTGCTGGACATGAAAGACCTGCGCGCCATGTGCCAGGACGTGGGCGACAACGCCAGCCAGTACACCACCGAATACGGCAACATCAGCGCCGCCAGCATTGGCGCGATCCAGCGCGGATTGATGCAGATCGAAAGCCAGGGCGGCGAGAAGTTCTTCGGCGAGCCCATGCTCAACATTGCCGACTTCATGCAGACGGATGCCAAGGGCCAAGGCGTGGTCAATATTCTGGCTGCCGACAAGCTGATGAACGCGCCGCGTTTGTACGCCACCTTCCTGCTGTGGATGCTGAGCGAATTGTTCGAGACCCTGCCCGAAGTAGGTGATCTGGATAGACCGAAGATGGTGTTTTTCTTTGACGAAGCCCACCTGCTGTTCAACGATGCCCCGAAGGTGCTGCTGGAGCGCATTGAGCTGGTGGTGCGCCTGGTGCGCAGCAAGGGCGTGGGCGTGTACTTTGTGACGCAAAACCCTCTGGATATTCCCGACACAGTGCTGGCCCAACTGGGCAACCGCGTGCAGCACGCCCTGCGCGCCTTCACGCCGCGCGACCAGAAGGCTGTCAAGTCGGCGGCTGAAACCATGCGCCCCAAGGAGGGGCTGGACATCGGCGCCGCCATTACCGAACTGGCCGTCGGCGAAGCCCTGGTGAGCTTTCTGGACGACAAAGGCCGCCCCAGTTTGACCGAACGCGTGTTTGTATTGCCCCCCTCCAGCCAGATTGGCCCCATCACCCAGGCGCAACGCCAGGCGCTGCTGGCAGACTCGCTGGTCGCCGGTGTTTATGAGCGGGAAGTGGACCGGGATTCGGCGTTCGAAGCCATCAAGGGCCGCACCTTGGCACGCCAGGGCGACAGCCCGGTTGGTCCAGGCACTTCAAGCGGTGCTCCGGCCAGGTCAGCCCCCAGCGCAGGCGGTCCCGCCAGTGCACCAACAGCACCTGAACGAGGCATTCTGGACTCCATCGGGGATATGCTGGGCGGCGGCACCCGCCGCACCCGCGCCAGCGTTGGCGAGCAGATGGTCAAAAGCGCCGCGAGTTCGATTGGTCGCGAGGTCGGACGGCAGATCATTCGTGGCGTGCTGGGCGGAATCTTTGGTGGTTCGCGCAGGTAACGCCCACATTTTTGAGGCGATTTCATTCCATCTACTCCGGCCTTCAATCCTTGCCCGGCTAAAAGCCTAAACTCATCGCACTACTACTTACATTGCTTTGCACCATGACACCCCTATCCCCCGAAGCCCGCGCCAACGTCCACCTGATTGACCACCCACTGGTGCAGCACAAGCTGACCCTGATGCGAAACAAGACCGCCAGTACCAACAGCTTTCGCCGCCTGCTCAACGAGCTCAGCAGCCTGATGGCCTATGAGGTCACGCGTGACATGGCGACACAGGACGTTGAGATAGAAACCCCGCTGGAGAAGATGACCGGCACGGCAATTGACGGCAAGAAATTGGTGTTTGTCAGCATCCTGCGTGCGGGAAACGGCATTTTGGACGGCGTGCTGTCGGTGGTGCCAGGCGCACGCGTGGGCCACATCGGCCTGTACCGCGACCCGGACACGCTGCAGGCGGTCGAGTACTACTTCAAGATGCCAAAACACATGGAGGAGCGCGACATCATCGTGGTGGACCCGATGCTGGCAACGGGCAACTCTGCGGCAGCGGCTGTGACCCGATTGAAGGCGTGCAAACCCAAGTCGATCAAATTCCTCTGCCTGCTAACGGCACCCGAGGGCATAGAAGCGATGTACAAGGCACACCCGGACGTAGCCATCTACACCGCAGCCATCGACCGCGAGTTGAACGACCACGGCTACATCCTGCCCGGCCTGGGCGATGCCGGTGACCGCATTTTTGGAACGCAATAGAATTTTTGGTCAAATTGGCCGTCAGGCCACATACATCATGCGTGGCGCGCTACTATTTCGGTAGCAGAACGCCCTTTGCAGGCAGGGCGCTTCTAATGGCGCCCGTCAAGTTTGAACACCGAAGCCAACCAAACCGGCCCGTTGCCTGTGACGCTGACCGCAGAACAGATAAAAACATCAGCACCTTCACCCCTACCGATGTGAAATCAAATCCACTGTTGTCACGGGTGTGACACAATCGAATCGCCTGCCATACCTTGACAAAAAGAACGAGGAGGCAAGTCGATAGGGAGTGTCATGTCAAAAAAGCGAGCCTTTTCATATATATTTTCGCTTGGAAGTAGCATCTCCAAGCTGCGCGACTTGGAGTTTGGTTGGCGATCACCTACGCTTCAACTATTTTCGCTATTGTTCGGATTGTCGCTGTTCAGGGTTTACTCGCTTGAGATGGCTTCGAGAAACATTCTGGATTGCGCCGGATGCCTGGGACAGCAGGCCCTGATTTTCGAGCTAAGATTTCTGCTTGTCGCGGCGGCCGTGCATTTTTTTGGGAATATTCTCCCGAACAAGACGCTACAGTTTCTCACTCGACTTATGGTCTGTTCGATGTTGCTTCTGTACATTGTCGATCTTGGTCTACTTCACCAACTCCATGTTCGCCTGACCTTGAATGAAGTCCTGAAATTCAATGCTGAATATGCCGCCGTGGGAAGTTTTATACTCCAGCTCCTAACCAGTTCACCTTTGCTGGGCGTAATTGTCACCGCCCTTGTGATCGCTCTTGGCTTCACCTTCTCTAGGTATTTAGGCAACAAGTCGCTGGCACACAAATCACCCATACTTGCTCTGATGGCCAGTTCGGGCGTGGTCATGGCAGGTTATGCCGAACCAGTCAGCTACCACCTGTACTATTTGCAAAACCCCATAGAGGCATTCTTTGAAACGGCATCCCGCAACACGCCTTACACGCCAACGTTCAAGATAGCGGCGCTGGAACGCGGTCAAACCGACACAACCTGCAGACAGAGTCTGGGTGAGCGACCTAACATCATTTTGATTGTGGTTGAGTCGCTCTCTATGTACCACAGCCAGTTGTTTTCCGGTATGAATAACTGGACCCCACGGCTCGACGAAGCCAGCAAAAACGGACGCAGATTCAGCAACTTTGTGGCCAATGGAGTCACTACGGAGCAGGGTCTCATCTCCTTGCTGACCGGCGAGCCACCGATTGAAAAAGGGTCGGAACGCGCCAAAACCATCTTTCAACAATTCAACGACCCAAAACGCACTGTTCCACGTATGCTAAACGCGATGCAGTACCAAACAGCATTCCTCACCACCGGAAACCTCGGGTTCCTAGGCAAAGGCAATTGGCTGTCCAATATCGGCTTCTCATTTATTGAGGGTCACGATGCACACTACTACGATGGAATGAAACGCTTTCAATTCGATGCGGCATCCGATGATGCCCTTTATGGCAGGAGCCTGGAGAAGATCGCTCAAATGCAGGATTCCAGCAAGAACCCCATCTTCATGATGCTGGAAACGGTAACGACCCACGCTCCCTATGTAGACCCGAACAGCGGAAGCATTTCCCAAGAACTGGCTGTGAGATATGCGGATCAGGCCCTGGGTGACTTCATCAACACATTGAAAACACAGGGCTTCTTTGATAACGGCTACGTCATGATCACGGGAGATCATCGCGCCATGACACCGGCAAGCCCCGATGAATTGACCGCCTATGGAGACCGCGCCTACGCAACGACACCATTTTCAATCATTGGCAAACAGACCAACGGCGCGGTTGAAGCAGCAGGCTTTTCCCAATCCGATCTACTACCCTCCCTGCAACACTGGTTAGGTGTCGGGACGCATTGCTTTGCGTCGGACCAAGGTATATTTTTGCCAACCGCAATCAAAGCCCCCGCGTGCATTTTTACAAGACGATCGTACGCCCAGAACAACCTGTACGCTCAATGCGCAAGCGATGATTACACCATTGTGCTAGACGGCGACGACACCCATTTTCAAGGTAAACACCCCGCCACTCCGAGTCTGATGGATGATGTTCATGCACTGCGTTTAAACCAGGGTTTCCTAAGGGGTGCGACTACCCTTTAATGGTGGTGCCCGTGCTGACCATGCACGTGCTTATGGGCAATTTCTTCGGCAGTTGCGGCACGTACATCAATCACTATGACCGAAAAGCGCAAGGTCTTGCCGGCCAGCGGGTGGTTGCCGTCCAGGTGCACCACGGGGCCTTTGATTTTCAGCACGTTGAAAACAATCTCTTG